>JAUIHM010000059.1 GCA_030432315.1 Alphaproteobacteria bacterium
CCCAGCTCCAAGGCCGCAGAGCACCTTCTCATTGTAAAAGTATGCCGGGGATCGGGCCATACCGTCAAACACCACGAGGCGCACCGAGTTGGACCCCACATCGATTACCCCGATGCGCCGCAGCCGCAGCTTGTCGGAATGCCGCATCGGAATTCTGGGAAAGCTTGCCCGAACGGGCACCGGACTGTCGCCGGCGGTCATGTCCTGCAATGTACCGTCCCCTTGCCGCATTCCGCACCAGGCATCACAAATACCTAGTTGAAGTCCTTCACCAGGGGAAGAACATCCTGCGCCCCCGCCTGCCCCCGTCCCGAGAGCGACGGGTTCTTCATGAAGAACCCGTGACAGCTGAACATGTTCTCATCACCTTTCCTCTGATGCCGAAGATAGGTGCCATCCGGTTGCGCCACCCAGCTCTGCGCCTTGTCATGCATGTTGGCGGCCATCACCTGGTCCATGATCTGCGCGTGAACCGTCGGGTTGGTGATTTCCACCAGGGACTCAATCCTCCGGTTCAGGTTTCGCTCCATCCAGTCTGCCGAACTTATGTAGACCCGTGCCTCGGCGGACGGAAGTCCATGCCCATTGCCGAAACACACGATCCGGCTGTGTTCCAGGAACCGGCCGATGATGGACTTGACCCGGATGTTGTCGCTGAGACCGGCGACCCCTGCACGCAGCGAACAGATGCCGCGCACCACCATGTCAATCTTCACTCCGGCCTGGCTTGCGACATAGAGCGCGTCAATCACCTCCGGCTCGGTGATCGCGTTGACCTTAACCCAGACCTGCGCCGGGCGACCGGCCCGGGCGTGCTCGATCTCGGCCGCAAGACCTTCCAGAATGCGCGGCTTTATCATGTGCGGCGATATCGCCAGATTGCTGAGCGACTCCGGTTTCACGTAACCGGTGACGTAGTTGAATACCTTGCTTGCATCGAGCCCCATCTCCTTGTTGCAGGTGAACAGCGACAGGTCGGTATAGATGTTGGCCGTGCCCGGGTGGTAATTTCCGGTGCCGAAATGACTGTAGGTCACCAGGTCCCGGCCCTCACGCCGCACCACGGTCGAAATCTTGGCGTGGGTCTTCCAGTCGACGAAACCGTAAACCACTTGCGCCCCGGCCCGCTCCAGCCGCCGCGACTGACGAATGTTCGCCGCCTCGTCGAACCTTGCCTTCAGCTCGATCAGCGCCGTCACGGATTTTCCGTCCTCAGCCGCCTCGCAAAGCGCTGCCACGATCGGACTGTCACGGCTGGTCCGGTAGAGCGTCTGCTTGATCGCGAGCACGTCCGGATCCCGCGCCGCCTGCTGCAGGAAACGCACCACGATGTCGAAGGTCTCGTAGGGATGGTGCAGCAGCATGTCCTTCTGCCGTATGGCATTGAGAACATCGCCGTCGAAATCATGGACCCGCTCCGGCATCCGCGGTGAAAACGGCTCCCAGAGCAGGTCCGGCCGGTCGATCCTGCACAGCTCCGCCAGATTGGCGATGCCGATGATGCCAGGGATCTCCACCACTTCACCCACCGCCACACCCAGAGACTGCACAATCGTATCACGCAGATCGTCGGGCGCATTGGCGGTCATCTTGAGCCGCATGACATCGCCGCGGCGACGGCGCTTCAGCGCGGTCTCGAACTCCCGAACCAGGTCCTCCGCCTCCTCCTCGACCTCCAGATCGCTGTCGCGCAGCACCCGGAAGGCGAAATGCCCGAGCATGGTATAGCCCGGGAACAGCCGGTCGGCGAAAACCTCGAGCAGCCCCTCCAGCGGCAGCAGGCGCTTCTGACCCGCCGGACCGTCCGGCAGCGGCACGAACCGGTCCACCTGCGCGGGCACCGGCAGCAGAGCCTCCAGCAGCATGCCGGTGTCGTTGCGCCGCAGCTTGAGCCCCATGGCAAAGCCGCCGCTTGGAATGAACGGGAAAGGATGTGCAGGATCGATGGCAAGCGGCGTCAGGATCGGAAACACCTGTTCAAAGAAGAAGGCCTCCAGCCCCTTCTTGTCCGCCGCGCGCAGGTCGGACGGGTCGAGTACCTCGATCCCCTCCTCGCGCATCAGCCGCCGCAGTTCGTTCCAGGCATTCTGCTGACTCGCCATCAGGGCACGGGCATCGGCCTCGATCTGCCGCAACTGCTCGGTCGGCGAAAGACCGTCGCTGCTGATGCTGGTGACATTCTGCCGGACCATCGCCCGCAGCCCCGCCACCCGGACGGTAAAGAACTCGTCGAGATTGGCGGCGGAGATCGCCAGAAACCGGACCCGCTCCAGCAGCGGCACATCCGGATTTTCCGCCTCGGCCATGACCCGCCAGTTGAAGGCAAGCCAACTCAGTTCACGGTTGATGAAGCGGTTGGATCCGGTGATGTCGAGCCCCTCGACCGACCGGCCCGGTCCAGCGGTCGTATTGAGAAAATCCGCCGTCACGTCGCCCTCTTCGACCGGGCTCCGCTCAAACGCCTCAATCCGCTCCAACATCCCCATCCACTCCTTCAAATCTAAGCCTTGCTGCCGCGGCGACTGCAAATTCCGGCTGCAATTTTACGCCGATGCGGCGCGGGTGCAATGCCCGCCCATGCCGGCGCCGCTGCGCATCACCTCCGCGGCAAGGCGCACCGAGATCGGCCGCTTCAGCGAAAGCGCCGCCCTGTCCAGCCGGTCCACCAGATCGAGCGCGGCACCGAACGAGCGTTCCATGCGCACCAGAACAAAGGGAACCACATCGTCCGGAATGCTCACCTGCCGGTCGGCAAACAGCTTGACCAGCACCGCCGAAAGCAGATCATCGTCCGGTGGAACCACCTGCGCCACCGCCGCCGTCGCCAGGCGGCTCGCCAGATCCGGCAGCCGCACCAGCCAGGTGGCCGGGGCGCCCTGACCTGTCACCAGCACGCTTCCGCCGCCAGCATGAAGCCGGTTAAGCAGGTGAAACAGTGCCTCCTCCGCACGAACCACCGCATCCCCCGGCAAATCGGCGATCCGGTCCACATCTTCGATGATCACCGCCGCTTCTGCGGCCACCGGTTCCGGCCCCGCCTGCGCCAGGTCGACTGCCGGCAGCATGACCGCATCGGCACGCGCCGCCCAGACATGCGCCAGATGGGTCTTTCCCGCGCCTTTCGGTCCAACTACGGCAAGCCGTCCGTCCGGCCAGTTCGGCCAGGCATCGATCTGCGACAGCGCCATGCCATTGGCGGGCGTGACATAGAAATCTTCCCGTCCGAAAGCCGGCCGGGCGGGAAGATCAAGAACAAGCTGCCGGATCCGTGTCACCTGAAACCGTCTTCCCTTCCGGTCGTGCCGCCGGCGTAAAGCGGGCTCTGAAGATAGAGGTCGATGAAAAACCGGCCAAGCACACCCATGGCCGCCGCCACCGGAACCGCCACCAGCATCCCGGCAAAACCGAACAGACTGCCGAACACCGCGAGGGCGAGAATGAGCAGAACCGGATGCAGACCGACCGACTTTCCGATCAGACGCGGCGCGAGAATGTTGCCTTCGACAAACTGGCCAAAACCGAAAATGGCCGCAGTGACGAAAATCCACACCGGCGTACTCCAGAACGAAGCCAGCGCAATACCGATCGACAGAACCCCGCCGGTGATCGAGCCGACATAGGGGATGAACGACAGAAACCCGGCCAGTATGCCGACCAGAAAGCCGTAGGGCAGGCCGATCACGGTCAGCGCCGCGGCGTAGAAGCCACCAAGGATCAGACAGACCAGAACCTGTCCCCGGACGAACCCGGCGAGAACCCGGTCGATCTGCCGGAACAGATCGCGGATCGTTTCAACATGATCGCGCGGCAGCCAGCCGTCGATCACCGCGATCATCCTGTCCCAATCGAGCAGAAGGTAGAAGGCGATCACAGGCGACAGAACCATCAGGATCAGAAAGTCCACCACCGCGAGCGATGACACCAGAACCGAGTTGAGTACCGTGGGACCGAATTCCGCCATGCGCTCCTGCAGTCCGGACAGCGTGCGGGAAATCGCCACCGAAGCCCTGGCCTCGCTGGGGAAAAACCGGCCGAGCAGATCCATCACCTTGTTGAGCAGCCCCGGCGCCGCCTCAATCAGGTCACGGATCTGGCCGACCAGGGCCGGAATGACCAGCAGCATGGTCAGAACAAAAAAGATCACGGCCAGAACCGCAATGATCGATGTCGCCGCAAGCCGGCCAAGCCCCAGCCGCTCCAGACGGTCCGCCACCGGATCGAGGAAATAGGCGAGGGCGGCGCCGACGAAAAAGGGCAGCAGCGTGCTCCCGAGGAGCCACAGGACAAGGATGGTCAGCGAAAGCACCCCGACCCAAATCCAAACCTGCCTGACAGGCGACAGTGCCATTCCGGTCTCCTCTACCCAGTTCCCGCGGTACTTGCCGCAGGCGCCGCCCCGGCACAAGTGCCACAGCCTGGAAGAAACAGACAGGAGCCTCCCGTCAGGCAAACTGCTCCCGGATCAGGCGTTCCTCGAGCCCATGCCCCGGATCGAACAGCAGCCGGTGCCGGACGTCGGGCACGCTTTCCACTTCGATCCGCACCGCACCCCGCACCTCGAACGAATCAGCAGCGGCGGCAACGGGCCGTTTTTCCGCTTCGCAGACATCGAACGCGACCTTGGCCTGCTTCGGCAGCAGCGCGCCGCGCCAGCGCCTTGGCCGAAACGCCGCCATCGGCGTCAGCGCAAGCACCTCGGCGCGGATCGGCAGCACCGGGCCGTGGGCGGAATAGTTGTAGGCAGTCGAACCCGCCGGGGTCGCCACCAGCGCCCCGTCACAGATCAGTTCCGCCATGCGCTCGCGCCCGTCCACCAGAATGCGGAGTTTTGCCGCCTGCGGTCCGGCCCGGATCAGCGACACCTCATTGATCGCCAGCGCCATGACCACCGATCCGTCGGCGCGGGTTGCCTTCATCCGGAGCGGATTGATCGCCGTCTCCTCCGCCTCGGAAAGCCGCGTCACCAGCCGGTCCTCGGCGTAGCCGTTCATCAGAAAGCCCACGGTGCCCCGGTTCATGCCGTAAACCGGGATGTTCAGCCCCTGGGTCTGCTGCAGTGTGGACAACATGAGACCGTCGCCACCAAGTGCGACAATGACATCGGCGTCGTCGGCAGCAGCCTGGCCGAACCGTCGCGTGAGCCGCAGAAGCGCGTCCTGCGCCAGGTCCATCGGACTGGCCACAAAGCGGATTTTGTCAAATGCCAATGGTCTGATCCAAAAAGTCCCGGGAATGCGCAGTCTTGCCGGTGCGATGCGTGAACTCAAGCCCGCTTGTGCCGTTTCATGAACGCGCAGCCCACGCGGACCGGTCCGTGCGACCCGCCCGGCGGCGATTCCGGCGTTTCGACCCGACGGGCGGCAGAATCTGTCGCTTACCGCCTTTTCCTTGGCCGGCAATCGGGGTAACTGAACGCAGATCTGTGGCCCGCGAGGCAAGGAGTCCCCCAATGAAAGACACCCTCTTCTCCCCCGCTTTCTTCACCGAACGGCTTGAGAGCCGCGATCCGGAGATTTTCGCGGCCATCGGCAACGAACTCGGCCGGCAGCGCGAAGAGATCGAACTGATCGCCTCGGAGAACATCGTCAGCCGCGCGGTGCTCGAAGCCCAGGGCTCGGTGCTGACCAACAAATACGCAGAAGGATACCCGGGGCGGCGGTACTATGGCGGTTGCCAGTTCGTCGACGTGGCGGAAAATCTCGCAATCGAGCGGGCCAAACAGCTGTTCGGCTGCACCTACGCCAACGTTCAGCCAAATTCCGGCAGCCAGATGAATCAGGCGGTGTTTCTGGCCCTTCTGCAGCCAGGCGACACCTTCATGGGTCTCGATCTGAATTCCGGCGGACACCTGACCCACGGCTCGCCGGTCAACATGTCCGGCAAATGGTTCAACGTCGTTTCCTACGGGGTCCGCGAGGACACCATGCTGCTCGACATGGACGTGATCCGCGCCCAGGCCCGTGAAACCCGGCCAAAACTGATCATTGCCGGCGGCACCGCCTATTCCCGTGTCTGGGACTGGGCCGCCTTCCGCGACATTGCCGACGAGGTCGGGGCCTATCTGATGGTCGACATGGCCCATATCGCCGGCCTGGTCGCCGGCGGTGCGCATCCGTCGCCGATCCCGCATGCCCATGTGGTCACGACCACCACCCACAAATCGCTGCGCGGCCCGCGCGGCGGCATGATCCTCACCAACGACGAAGCGATCTCGAAAAAGGTCAACTCCGCCGTGTTCCCCGGTCTGCAGGGCGGTCCGCTGATGCATGTGATCGCGGCCAAGGCGGTGGCGTTCGGTGAAGCGCTGCGACCCGAGTTCAAAACCTACGCCGCAAACGTCGTCGCCAACGCCCGCGCGCTCGCCGCCACCATCGAGGGGCGCGGTCTCGGCATCGTCTCGGGCGGCACCGACAACCACCTGATGCTGGCGGACCTGCGTCCGCGCGGCGTCACCGGCAAAGCCGCCGAGGCAGCGCTCGGCCGCGCCCACATCACCTGCAACAAGAACGGCATCCCGTTCGATCCGGAAAAACCCTTCGTCACCTCCGGCATCCGCCTCGGCACCCCGGCCGGCACCACCCGCGGGTTCGGCACCGCCGAATTCGAGGAAATCGGCAACATGTTCGTCGATGTGGTCGAAGGGCTTTCGCGGCACGGGGAAGGCGGCAACGCCGCCATCGAAGACAAGGTGAAGGACCGCGCGATCGCGCTCTGCCAGCGCTTCCCGATCTACCCGGACGTCTGAGACCTGCGCAGCGTGGGGCTCCCGCCCGTTGGCGGAGGCCTGCCGGCCCCCGCCGCCCGTTGGGCCCGGCGCCGCGCGACTCGCGGCGCGGTTTCGCTGCCGCAACCGCCGTCCCGGCCCGCAATCGTCCCGAACAGCGGTTGCCGGAACCTCCGCCCCGTCAGTGCGCGCCCTCTTTGACTGGCACGGTCCGGCAACCTGGGGGTTGATCCCGGCGCGCCATTGGTCATGCTGCGGTCGCTGACCAAAGAGAAGGATCTCGTCATGTCCCATCCCGCACTCGTTCCCGGTTCGGTCGCCGTGGTCACCGGCGGCGGCGCCGGCATCGGTCTCGCCACCGCCACCCGATTTGCCGCCGCGGGGCTGCGGGTCTGCATCGCCGACACCAATCAGGCGGCGCTGTCGTCTGCTGCGGAACAGCTTGCAACCGTTGCCGGCGGCGGCGCATCGGACATTTTTGCCTCCCGCACCGATGTCAGCAACCGGGCAGACGTCGACCGGCTCGCCGCCGCGGTCACTGAACGCTGGGGCGGCACGGACGTGCTGATGAACAATGCCGGAATTCAGCCGGGCAGCGCGATGTTCGGTGCCGAACAGCCCTGGACCGATGTGCTGGCGGTCAATCTGTGGGGCATAATCAACGGCACAAGGGCCTTTGGTCCCGGCATGATCGCCCGCGGCCGCGCCGGGCTCATCATCAATACCGGCTCCAAGCAGGGCATCACCACCCCGCCGGGCGATCCGGCCTACAATGTGGCAAAAGCCGGCGTGAAGGCCTTTACCGAAGCCCTCGCCCATGAGTTGCGCAACACCGAACACTGTGCCGTCACGGCCCACCTGCTGATCCCTGGTTTCGTCTACACCGGCCTGACCAAAGGCAGCCGCACCGAAAAACCCGCTGCCGCATGGACGCCGGAACAGACGGCCGATTTCATGCTCGAAAGCCTTGAGCGCGGAGACTTCTACATCCTCTGTCCCGACAATGACGTGCCGCGCAGTCTCGACGAAAAGCGCATCGCCTGGGCCGCGGGAGACATCATCGAAAACCGGCCGGCCCTCTCCCGCTGGCACCCCGATTACGGCGACGCATTTGCCAAATACATCTCGGATAATTGATCCCTACCCGCATACAGGAAGCAAATCATGACCAAACCTGAATCCGTCGGCTTCGTCGGTGCCGGCCTGATGGGCCACGGCATCGCGGCAAACCTGCTGAAGGGCGGTCACCCGCTCACCGTCATCGCCCACCGCAACCGCGCCGGCATCACCGGTCTGCTGGAGAAGGGGGCTGCCGAAGCGACCTCGCTCGCCGATCTCGCCGCACGAAGCGACATCGTCTTTCTGTGCGTCCCAGGTTCTCCCCAGGTGGAGGCGACGGTACGCGGGCTGATGGAGGGCCTGAAACCGGGTTCGGTAATCGTCGACTGCTCGACCTCCGATCCGGTTTCGACCGCCGCGCTGGCGGCAATGCTCGCGGAAAAAGGCGTTGACATGGCCGACGCGCCGCTCGGCGGAACGCCGGTCCAGGCCGAAGCCGGCCAGCTTTCGGCCATGGTCGGCGCCACCGATGAAGTCTTCGCCCGGCTCAAACCCGTCATCGCCACCTGGGCCGGTACCATCACCCATATCGGCGGACCGGGCGACGGCCACCGCATGAAACTGCTCAACAACTTCCTCTCGCTCGGATATGCGGCGATCTATGCCGAGGCCCTCGCCCTCGGTCAGAAAGTCGGCCTGGATGCAAAGAAGTTCGACAGCGTGATCCGCGGCAGCCGCATGGACTGCGGGTTCTACCAAACCTTCATGGGCTACACGATTGACGGCAACCGGGAGGCGCACAAGTTCACCCTGACCAACGCCCTCAAGGACCTGCGCTACCTCGAAAACATGGCCAATGCCGCCGGCGTCGCCAACCCGGTGGGCAATGCGACCAAGAACAGCTTCGCCGAAGCCCATGCCATCGGCGGTGACGGCCCGGAAGACTACGTTCCGCATCTCGTGGACTTCGTCGACGCCCGCAACGGCATCAACCGCAAGGGCTGATCCCCGCCCAGGCCCGGAAAACGCCTGTTCCGGGTCGCCCGCCCGACGGCATTGGACGAATCAACATTTTCGGCCATCCTCACCCGATTGGTATTGTCGTTTGAATTCGGGGAATCGGTACCAAGCGGAGACTGTTAGCATTACTGGCATCGGCATATTTGCTGATGCCAACGGACGGCAACGCCGTTGCCTACATCGATGTTTCCGAGACCGGAGGCAATGTTTACTTTGCGGCATCCGGCGCACTCGACCTGAAGGGACTTGGCACGCGGGAAACCGGCTGGATCGCCAATGCGGCGGTGTTTCCTGCACATCCCGCCATCAATGTCGGAACTGTCGGTCGTGCTGCGGATTTCAGGGATGCATTCACCGTCGACGTTCGGCCGTTTGGCCACCCAAGCCCTGCTGCCCCCTTCTTCACCACAACCATGGCGGCAACCTCCTCGGGTTTTCGAAATGGTCGAACGGGGAAACGGGCATCCTCACCGTCAGCCCGGATTACCGGACCGGACAGCCCCTCAACGGTTTCTTGATCTTTGAAAATATGACAATTGGCAGGCTCGGTATGACGCCCGGCGCATATTCCTACCAACTCCGGAATGGCGACAGTATCGCCCTCAGGATCGCTCCCGTTCCGCTCCCGGCCTCCATTGCCCTGTTCGCGGGCGCATTTGCCCTGTTGGGTGCAACTGCGTCAGGGCGCAGATCGGGCGGACGCAAACGTATTTGAAAACACACTTCGTCTGCCCAGTCTCAAAGCAGGTCAAGATACACAGGTCATAATTTCATCAACCTGAGCCAATGTGGCAATCCCTTGGACCTCCTCGAATTGTGGACGACAAAACCCGCGCCTAACGTTTTTTCCCAGACAGCCCCCGCAGGCCGCCTGGGGGTCCGTTCGGTTTTTCCGGCGCGGACCCGGCACAGTGCCGGAACTGAACGGGTTTCCCGAGGAGGTGACCGCCAAACCGGCCCCAGTGGCCTGCCCAGGCGGTTGCCATGAGAAAAGCGAGACTGGCATGAGCACCAACGCTACACCGCAGAGCAACATGATTTACCGACTTGACGACATTCCCGCCCCCGGGCCCGCCGCCCTGGCCGCATTTCAGCACATCCTTGCCTCGATCGTCGGCATCGTCACGCCGACCCTGATCATCGGCGGAGTTCTGGAACTCGGTGCCTATACCCCCTACCTGATCGCAATGTCCTTCTTTGCTTCCGGCGTCTGTACCTTCATCCAGTGCAGGACCATCGGTCCGGTCGGCTCCGGACTGTTGAGCCTCCAGGGCACCAGCTTCGCATTTCTCGGCGCCCTTCTGGCGGCCGGATTCGCGGTCAAAGGGCGCGGCGGCACGCCGGAAGACATCCTCGCCATGCTGTTCGGCCTCTGCCTGGTCGGCTGCCTCGTCGAAATCATCCTCAGCCAGTTCATCGACAAACTCCGCCGCATCATCACCCCGACGGTCACCGGCATCGTCATAACCGTGATCGGGCTGAGCCTGGTGAAGGTCGGCTTTACCGATTTTGCCGGCGGTGTCGGCGCCGGCGAGGCCCTGGGCGCACCGCTCAACCTGCTGATGGGCGCCATCGTCGTCGTCGCCATTCTGACACTGACATTCGTCGGCGGACCGATGATGCGCATTTCCGCCATCATGCTCGGGCTGATCATCGGCTTCTTGATCGCCGTCGCCCTCGGTCAGGTGAATTTCTCCAGCTTCGGCACCGGCCCGATCTTCGCCCTTCCGGTACCGTTCAAATTCGGCTTTGACTTCGACATCGGTCTGTTTCTGCCGATCGCCTTCATCTATCTCGTCACCGCGATTGAAACCAGCGGCGACCTGACCGCCAACTCGATCATTTCCGGTGAACCGGTCGAAGGACCGGTCTACATGAAACGCATCAAGGGTGGAATTCTCGGCGACGGCATCAACTCCGGCATCGCCGCGATCTTCAACACCTTCCCCAATACCACGTTCTCGCAGAACAACGGCGTGATCCAGATGACCGGCGTCGCCAGCCGCCACGTCGGCCTCTACATCGCCGGCATTCTCATCATCATGGGGTTCCTGCCGGTCATCGGCTCGGCCTTCCTGCTGCTTCCGAAGCCGGTGCTGGGCGGGGCGACGCTCGTGCTGTTCGGCACCATTGCCGTCGCCGGCATCCGCATCCTCGCCACCCAGGAAATGACCCGCCGCCAAGTCTACATCATGGCCATTTCCTTCGGTCTCGGCCTCGGCGTCACCCTGGTGCCGGACGCGACGCAGCATCTGCCGACCTTCCTCAAGCAGGTCGTCGCCACGCCGATAACCCTCGCCGGCCTCTCGGCGATCATCCTCTCGCTGGTTCTGCCGGAGGATACGGCGGCACCGGTCGACTCGCCGGTCGAGGCCGGCGCCGGAGCCTGAACGCACCGCCGGGCCCTTCCCGTCACGCATCGGGAAGGGCCCGGCTTTTTGTCCTCTCAAATCAGTCAGATGAGTGCGACACGGCCGTTTCACCGCGATTATTGGAGAATTCGCTTAAATATGGTATGATACTTGGGTAGTAACCTAGTAGATGTTCAATGGAACAGCGTGTTCACAGAGTCGAGTTCGAAGACTGGGGATCCGAGGCACTTCTGGCGTCCCGAATGGCTCCGGGCCTTTATCTCCTTCATCACCAACCAATCTTTACGGAACTGGCGAATTACGGCGACCTGATCCGTGCCGAGGAAACCGGAGCCGATTGCATCCGGTACGTCGAAACCGAAATGAGGAACAGCCTCTCCAGGCTCGGCGACGGCATGATCCTCACGATGCAGCAACGAAACAACCCGGGCCTGCAGGCGGTTCTTGACCGGATCATGGAAACCGGCGGCTACTGGCAAATCGATTTCGGCGGGCTGTTGACGGTCTGGTTCGATGACGGACGCTACAACCCCGCGCAGGACCTGACAGAGCTTCACACCGGTTACGACGGACCGTTCCCCCTGGGGCCCGCTCCCCCGCTGATCAACAGCACCACATGGACGAGCGACTCGGTCGTCGATCTGAGTCGGCTCAACGATGACGGAGACGAAAATGACTGAGCGGCTCTGGCGGCAGAACCATCGGTCCGCGCGCATGTCGTCACCGGCCAGGGGGACACGGCTGCGTTTCGCACCCGTATGAAGGGACCGAGTGGCACCGCCCGAAACGAAATCGACCTCCCGGGAAAAGGCCAGGGAGGTCGCATCAATTCAGCCGCTGGCAGCGGTCAGGCAGTTGGCAGAGCCGCCTTCGCCTGGTCAACGATCGCAGCGAATGCTTCCGGTTCATGCACGGCCAGATCGGCGAGAACCTTGCGGTCCACCTCAATGCCGGCCAGGCTCAGACCGTTGATGAAGCGCGAATAGGTCAGCGCCTCGTCATGCGAACGCACGGCAGCGTTGATCCGCTGGATCCAGAGCGCGCGGAAATTCCGTTTGCGAACCTTGCGGTCACGGGTCGCATACTGCAGCGCCTTGTCGACGGCCTGCTTGGCGGTGCGGAAATTGGTCGAGCGGGCGCCGTAATAGCCGGCGGCCTGCTTGATGACTTTGCGGTGACGGGCGTGGGTCTGCACGCCGCTCTTTACACGGGACATTGTTCAGGGCCTCCAGTTCAGCGGGCGTAGGGCATGTAGGTTTTCACGATCTTCTCGTCGGCGGGCGACAGCACGGAAGTGCCGCGAGCCTGACGGATGAATTTCGTGGAACGCTTGATCATGCCGTGGCGCTTGCCGGCCTGTGCGGCCATCACGCGGCCGGTGGCCGTCACTTTGAAGCGCTTCTTGGCGCTCGACTTGGTCTTCATCTTGGGCATTTCCATCTCCTGTCAGGAAAGTGGTCATATGGCGCGACTCGGCAGCCCTGTTGGCCGGCCACTCCGGTGAAGCGGGGTCTATACGGCCCAATCTTCGGCGGTGCAAGAGCACAAATGCGCCGCGACGCCTAACCACCCGCCGCCAACCGCCGCGCCTCGAGCCAGAGGAACACCGGCAACGCCGACCGCTCCTGCCCTGCCTTTGGTTCAGGCTCCGGCTCCCGCAGAGCCGTTACCGCCAGCCCGGCCGCGGCCAGCGCGGCGAAATAATGCTGCAACGGCGCGGCCCAGCCGGCAAAATGCATCTTCAGTCCGTCGCGTTCCCAGACTTCGTCGAACCGCCTGCGGTCAAAATAGGTGGTCCCCGCGCCGTCGGCCGATTCCAGCGTCAGATCTGCGATCGGATGCACGATGGAGATCACCAGACGGCCCCCTGCGTTCATCAGCCGCGCCGCTTCCCTGACCGTGCCGTCCACGTCCTCCACATCCATCAGAACGTTATAGGCCACAACCAGGTCGAAACCCGCGTCCGGCAGCGGCACGGAGCGCGCATCGGCCAAACAATAGGCCGCTGCCGATTCCGCCGCCCGCGCGGCTTCGAGCATCGCCGGAACCACGTCGCTGGCCGTAACGGACCAGCCCAGGTCGGACAGCAGCCGCGAGATCCGGCCTTCACCACAACCGATTTCAAGCGCCCTGCCTGGCCCAGGCCCGACAAAATCCGCAAAGCAGGCTTTGTAACGCCAGAACACGTCATGCCCGGGCGTTCCCGCCCAGGCGATCCAGTCATCCGCTACCGAAGTCCAGTGCGCCGCATCGATTCCGGCCACGCCTTCCCCTCACCGTATCGGGCTATTCCTCGTCCCAGCCCTCGTAGATCGCCTTTTCGTTGCACAGGGCAACACGCATGATGTTGGTCGACCCTGGCGTATTGAACGGCACCCCGGCCATGACGATGATCTGCTGAACCTCGCTCGAAAACCCGTAGTCCCGCGCGACCTTCGCCCCGCTGAGAACCGCCATCTTGAAGCGGTTGACGGTCTCAACCTGCACGCAGTGCAGGCCCCACGACAGGCAAAGCCGTCGTGCCGTGTTGATGTCCGGGGTCAGCGCGATGATCGGCACCCGTGGCCGCTCGCGCGCCGCCAGCAGCGCGGTTGTCCCGGTCTGGCTGAAACAGCAGATCGCCTGGATCTTCACCGTCTCGGCCACTTCGCGTGCCGCCGCCGTCATCGCATCCGCAACGCTCAGACGCTGCGCGACACGCGACGCCTCGATTACCTGGCGGTAGAACTGATCGCCCTCGACCGAGCGCGCCACCTTGTCCATGGTCGTCACTGCCTCGACCGGATAGTCGCCGGCCGCGGATTCCGCCGACAGCATCACCGCGTCCGCACCCTCGTAGATCGCCGCCGCCACGTCCGACACTTCGGCCCGCGTCGGCACCGGGGCGGTAATCATGCTCTCCAGCATCTGCGTTGCGACAATCACCGGCTTGCCGGCCGCGCGTGCCCCGCGTACGAGCCGTTTCTGGATCGGCGGCAGTTCCTGAACCGGCAGTTCGACTCCGAGATCGCCACGGGCAACCATGATCCCGTCCGATACTTCGAGGATCTCGCTGTAGGCCTGCACCGCCGCAGGTTTCTCGATCTTCGACAGAATCGCCGCCCGGCCCCTCGCCAGGGTGCGCGCCTCGGTCACGTCTTCGGGCCGCTGCACGAAACTCAGCGCCAGCCAGTCCACACCAAGCTCACAGACGAATTCCAGATCGCTCCTGTCCTTCGGCGACAGCGCCGCCAAAGGCAGCACCACGTCCGGCACGTTCACGCCCTTGCGGTTCGATATTTCCCCGCCGACCTCAACCGTCGTGACCGCATGCGAATCAGACCGCTCGGTAACCCGCAGCTTGATCTTGCCGTCATTGACCAGCAGAACAGATCCCTCGACGAGGGCGGCAAAAATCTCCGGATGCGGCAGACAGACGCGGGTTGCATCACCCTCGGCGGGGTCGAGATCAAACCGGAAGGTCGCCCCTTCCTCCAGCATCTCCGGCCCGTTGGCAAAAACCCCGCAGCGCAGCTTCGGTCCCTGCAAATCCGCCAGAATGCAGATCGGCCGTCCGAGTTCCTTCTCGACTTCACGAATGCGGGCATGCCGCCCTGCGATCTCTTCCTGACTTCCATGGCTCATGTTGAGCCGAAACACGTCCGCACCGGCCAGAAACAGGGCCCGCATCATCTCTTTTGTGTCCGAGGCCGGCCCCAACGTCGCAACAATCTTGAGGTTTCGCTGCCTGCGAATCTTTTCCATGGTTCTTCCCGTTCCCGTTAACCCGACTTAAGCGCCGTTATACCCGCTCCCCCGTCCGGGGAAACAGGTTTCGTACGTTCGAACATTTTCGCACCGCAAAACGAACATTTTCGCAACCACCGGCGACACGTCTGGAACTCCCGCTCCCGAGCAAATAGTGTGGCCCGCATCATGCCGAGAGATGAATACGTGATCCATACCCATTTGCCGTTTGAAACGGTCAACACGGGCGGGGCCTCCCAGATCCTGCTCCTGTGCGACCATGCGACCAACCTCGTGCCAGCCGATGTCGGCGACGGCTCGCTTGGCCTGAGCCTGGAGGAGATGTCGCGCCACATTGCCTACGACGTCGGTGCACGCGGCGTGACGCTGCAACTCGCCCGCCTGCTCGACGCACAGGCGGTGCTGTCGCGGTTCTCGCGGCTGGTGATCGACCCGAACCGGGGCGAGGACGACCCTACCCTGGTGATGCGCCTCTACGACGGGACCATCATTCCCGCCAACCGCAACATCACCGAGGCGGAAAAACACCGCCGCCTGCTCGCCTGGCACCGGCCCTACCACGATGCGATCACCGGCCGAATCGACACCATGGAGGCTGCGGGACGAACACCTGCGCTGATCTCGATCCACTCCTATACTCCGCAACTCAGGGGCCGCGCCCTGCGCCCCTGGCACGTAGGTGTACTCTGGCATCATGACGAACGTTTGTCGCGTCCGCTGCTTGACCGGCTCATGGCGGAACCGGACCTCTGCATCGGCGACAACCAACCCTATGGCGGCGAACTCGAAGGCGACTGCCTGAGCCGCCACGGCACGCGGCGCGGCCTGCCGCACGTGCTGATCGAACTGCGCAACGACCTCATCGCGACTGAAACCGACCAGAGGCACTGGGCCGAACGCCTCGCGCCGATCCTTGCCGGGGTCGTTGAAGCCGCCATTGGAGGAGACCGAAACCATGGATGACCGGACGCGAACCGAACTCGAGGCAGCCGCCTTCCGCGCCCTGCGCGACCACCTGCGTGCCCGCACCGACGTGCAGAACATCGACCTGATGAACCTAAGCGGCTTCTGCCGCAACTGCCTCAGCCGCTGGTATCAGGAAGCCGCCAACGCGCGCGGCATCGAAATGGACAAGGCCGAGGCACGCGAAACCGTCTACGGCATGCCCTACGAGGATTGGCGCGAGAAGTATCAAACCGAAGCCGCGCCGGAGGCCCAGGAAAACTTCGCCCGGACCCATCGCGACTGACGTGCCTCCTAGAGGTTGATGTCACCGGCATTCAGCGACGCGAGACCGAGCAGCATGATCTTGAAGTCGGCAACCCTGTCGCCATCGACATCTCCCTGCAGGATCAGACCGTCGTCAACGCCGCGCCAGACCAGATCACCGGCACGGCCCGAGAGCCCGTTGTCGCCGCGATACGTGAACGCCTGGTTGCCCGCGACGGTGATGTCCGCATCGATCGCCGCCAGATCGATCCGGTCTCTTTCGGCAGCGGAAAAATCAACGATACGATCCCGCTCGGCCGCCACCACACCGGTATCGAGCACCGAGAAAAAGACGAAAAAATCCTGGCCTGCGCCTCCGGTCATTTCATCTGCGCCCCGGTCGCCGGTCAGCCGGTCGCGCCCTTCGGCCCCATAGATCAGATCCGCGCCGCCGCCTCCGAACAGCAGGTCATTTCCTTCGTGACCAAGGATCAGGTCGTCGCCCTCCCGCCCGTAGATTTCATCCGACCCGTTCAGCCCCTTCAGGGTGTTGACCCCGTCGTCGCCGGCCAGAACGTCGTCGGCGTCCGAGCCCTGAAGGTTCTCAAAATTCAGAAACACATCCCCCTCGGCATCGCCGCCGAAAGCTTCGCCGCGGGCCAGATCGATGCGTACGCCGGCGCCTGACCCCTGATAGCTCAGCGTGTCCACACCGTCTCCACCGTCCAGCCAGTCACCACCGACACCGCCGCGCACGACATCATCGCCGAGATGTCCGAAAATCTCGTTCGAGGTCCCGCTGCCGATCAGAAGGTCATCAAAATCGGAGCCGCGCACGTCCTCTATCGAACGATAGCTGTCCCCGTCCGCGCCTCTGCCACCCTCGCCGCGGCGCAGATCCACCCGAACGGCTTCCGCCATCTCTTCATAGCTGACGTAATCCTGTCCGCGTCCGCCATCGATCCGTTCAGCGGCAGCCCCGAGATAAAACGCATCATCGCCGGTGCCACCATAAGCCTCGACCGAATCGCCGTTCAACCCGCTGGACGAAATGCTGTCATCCCCCGCACCACCGTAAATCAGATCGTCTCCGCTGCCCGAAAACAGCAGGTCAGCGCCGTCATACCCATGAATTTCGTCCGATCCATCGCCGCCATAGATGAAATCGAGCAGGTACCCGCCATGCAGAATATCATCGCCGCCAAGGCCGTTCAGGGTGTTCCACCCGTTCATGTCGCCAAACAGTTCATTGCCGTTCTCGTCGCCGGATATGTCCATTTCAATCAACTCCCTTAAATTCAGTCGTTTTGCCCGCCAAATTCCGTCGCCAGGCCGAGCGAACGGAACAACACGGTAATGACAGCTCCCGAAGAAATCACCCGGCGGCTTCTTCACAACCCCGCGCCCCCTCTGGCCATCCCAATCTCTGCCGGATAAATCCCGGTGATGCTGTCCTATCAACACGCCTATCACGCGGGCGGCCCGGCCGATGTGCACAAACACATGGTGCTGGCCGAGTTGATCGCTGCGCTCACGGTAAAGTCGCGGCCAGTCTCCTATGCGGAGACCCATGCCGGACGCGGCCTCTACCACCTTGACGGAGCCGAATCGCGCAAGACCGGTGAAGCGGACCAGGGCATACGTCGCCTCAACCCCGATCCCGCCACCCCGTTCGGTGCAGCGTACCGCAATATCCGCGGCGAATACGGTCCTGGCGCCTATCCGGGTTCACCGCTGCTCGCCTCCGCGTTGCTGCGCCCCGGCGACCGCAGCGTGCTGATGGAACTGCACCCGGCGGAACACGCGGCCCTCGTCACCGCCATGGCGGGACGGGACGTCGCCATTCACAGGCGCGACGGGTACGAGGGCCTTTTGGCACTCGCCCCGATGACCCCGCGCCGTGGCCTGGTGCTGGTCGACCCGTCCTATGAGGTCAAATCCGAATACGCCGAGGCTGCCCGGTTTGTCCGCGCCCTCGCCGGAAAGTGGCCACAGGTAACGGTGGCTGTCTGGTATCCGCTCCTGCCCGCGGCCCGGCACACTGACCTGCGCGCCGGATTCAGCCCTCTTTCCGTCACCTGCGACGAAGTGATTTTCACGCCCGCGCCGGACCGGGGCATGTACGGGTCGGGCATGGCCCTCATCAACGTGCCGTTTGGCTTTGGCAGGGCGCTGAAGCGGATCCATCTCGCGGCACAAACCATCTTCACTCCGCAAAGGCCGGGCGGATGATTTCATTCCTGAGATCAAACCTCTGGCTCATCACGACGGGTCTGGTGATTTGCGCCATTACCTGGCTCAGCCTCACACCACTGCCGCATCTGCCGATGCCGAGTTTCCAGTCAATCGACAAGATTCAGCACCTGGCAGCCTATTCCGCCGCCGCCCTTCCCGTAGCGCTCGCCGGTCGAAAGCGCTGGAAGTGGCTGATTCTGGTGATTTTCGCCTGGAGCGGTGTGATTGAACTGATACAGCCCTCCGTCAACCGTTACGGCGAATGGCTCGACCTGCTGGCAAATGGCATCGGTCTTGCACTTGGCACCGCACTTGGCCGGCTCGCGCGTTGGCCCTTCACCCGCCGCCGCGCAGCCGCTGCCCGAGGCTGACGGTTCAGTCCATGTCCCGCGCCCAGGCGTGGCCGAACTGGATGTAGAACACGCTGCCGTCCGGTCCCTGCGCCACGTCTGGCCCAACATCGAGACCCGGATTGCGGGCAATGCGGGCGCGAAACCCCGGCGCCCCATGCCCACGCCTGCTCCATCTCATCGAAAATGGCAGATCCAGCAGGCTCCGTGCGGCCGCAGCCGCCAAACCCGACCAGCCGCCAGCGCGGGTGAACCTCACGCACCACCTCCACCTCGGTGGAAAGCAACTGTGCCCCCTGGTAGCGGTTCAGCGTTACGCCGCGAACGTTGATCGAAGGCTCGAGGTAGAACGGCGCACCGTCCGAAACCCGTTCGCCCGTCGCCATGGCACCGAAGGTCCAGCGCCCGCTGGAATGGAACCCGGAGGCGAAGAGCTTGCCGTAGCGAAAATCCACACCGCTGCCGAAAACGCTGTCGCAGACCCGGTTTTCCCCACCAGGTTGACGTCGCGAGTCGGCGTCGGCGGATTGCCCCGGTTGTCGAAGTGCAGTTCCAGACCCGGAGCGGACAGCGTGATTTCACTCGACAGACGGTCCTCCAGACCAGGGAACCGCCCCTCCGTATCGATGCTCACGCCCGTGGTGCGCCAAAGCCACGAGCCGCCTGCCGAAAGACCGCCCGCGCCGATGCGATACCGCCCTTCCACGTAAGCCAGCGCCGCCAGTGCGCTCACTCTGAATGTCATGCGTGCTCCAAATCCGGCCCGCGCTCCGGACCCTGCAAATCCCTCCGCGGAGGTCACCGTTCAGACCGCCTGCTTCAGGCTCTCTTCAATGTATATGGCGCGAAGCCGCTTTGCGACCGGCCCGGGCACGCCGTCCCCGACCGGCACGCCGTCAATCTCCACAACCGGCATCACGAACGCCGAAGCCGAGGTAATGAACGCCTCCGCCGCCTGCTGCGCTTCCGCAACGGAGAAGGCACGCTCCTCGACCCTGGTGCCGGTCTCCCGCGCGAATGCCAGCACCGAGGCCCTGGTGATCCCGTGTAAAATCGCGTTCGAAAGGCCGCGCGTCACCAGCGTTCCGTCCCTGGTGACGATATGGGCATTGTTCGAGGTGCCCTCGGTCACCATACCGTCCTCGACCAGCCAGGCATCGTCCTTTCCCGCCCGTTTCGCCTGCATCTTGCCGAGCGAGGGCGCGAGAAGCTGCACCGTCTTGATGTCCCGCCGCCCCCAGCGGATGTCGGGAATCGAAATCACCTTCATTCCCCGCTCCGCCAGCGGCGATGCGGCAATCTCCCGCGCCTGGGTGAAAAGAACCAGCCCCGGAACCGCGTCATCCGGAAACACGAAATCCCGATCCGCCGCCCCCCGCGTCACCTGAAGGTAAATTCCTCCCTCGCGCAGGGCGTTGCGGGCCATCAGTTCCCGGTGGATCGCCTCCAGTTCCGCATCATTGACCGGAATCCCCATATCCAGTTCCCCGAGCGACCGGTGCAGCCGCGCCATGTGTCCGGCGAAATCCACCAGCCTGCCGTCGAGCACCGCCGTTACCTCATACACCGCATCGGCCATCAGAAATCCGCGATCGAACACTGAGATCACCGCCTGCTCCTCCGGAACATACCGGCCGTTGACATAGACGATGCGCGACATGGTTGAGGCCCCCGTTCCACTGAAACGCCGGATGATCCGATGCCGACCCAGGCGAAGTCAAGACGCGTCGCCTCCGCCCTCGACGCCCGGCCGAACCCGCACAACATGCGCAACACCGTGCCCGCGGTCGCGCACGTAGCGCATCTCCCCGGCCCGCACCTCGATCGTCTCGAAACACGCGCCGAAGTCCACCCCGCCGATCCGGGTCCTGCGGTAAAAGTACCGGCCCCGCCAGTCCCACGTCCCGCTCAGGGGCTCCTCGCCGATCCAGCCCGAGATCGTGCCGTCGGCGTGAAGGGTGAAGACCGCGTCATCGCCCTCCAGCACACGACCCGCCACCAGACGCAGAAACTCCGCCCGGCTTTCAACCGGCGTCCAGCCGCCCTGCCCCGTCATCCCGCACCCCCATGCCCGCGCCGCACCTGCCTGCGGCGCTCAGCGTGCCGGGAACAGGTTCAGAACCGCATACTGCAACAGCATGATCGTCTTCGCATCGCGAATGCCGCCCGAGGCGACCATCTCCATCGCCGCGTCGATCTCCAGTTCCATGACGTGAATGTCCTCGCCCTCATGCGCCAGACCACCGCCTTCGGACACCCGGTCGGCTTCAGTGTAAGGCGCGACGAAGAAATGCAGCTGCTCGGTCACCGACCCGGGCGACATGAACGCCTGAAACACCTTCTCGACCCGGCCGATGCGCAGACCGAGTTCCTCTTCGGCCTCGCCGCGGATCCGCTCCTCGGGGGCCGCCTCATCCAGCAGCCCGGCCGCCGCCTCGATCAGCAGCTCACCATATCCCGCCTGAAACGCCGGATAGCGGAACTGCCGCACCAGCAGCACCGTCCGCCGGTCCAGATCGTAGGGCAGGATCACCGCGCCGTTTCCCCGGTCATAGGTCTCCCGCCAGGCCACCTGCCACGTACCGTCACTGCGCCGCCAGGACAGCTGC
>JAUIHM010000147.1 GCA_030432315.1 Alphaproteobacteria bacterium
CACCATCCGCAAGCGCGCCATCGCGGTCCATGCGCTCAAGGACTACGTGCGGTCCGGCGTCATGTCGGAGGGCACACTCGCAATCCTGCGCGCCGCTCTACGGGAGCGCAAAAACATTCTTCTCTGCGGCGGGACGGCGACCGGCAAAACCACCCTTGCCAATGCGCTGATCGCGGAACTGGCGGAGACCGATCCCGGCCACCGGCTCGTCATCATCGAGGACACGACGGAGATCCAGTGCATTCAGAAAAACGCCGTGGCCATGCGGACCTCCGACGGTGTCGACATGACGCGGCTTTTGCGCTCGACCCTGCGCATGCGGCCGGACCGTATAATTGTGGGCGAGGTACGCGGCGGCGAGGCGCTGACACTTCTGAAGGCGTGGAATACCGGGCATCCCGGCGGCATCGCCACCATCCATGCCAATGACGCCAGATCCGCACTTCCGCGGATGGAGCAGCTGGTTCACGAGGCCACGGGCGCCCCGATGGGACCGCTGATTGCCGGGGCCGTGGATCTCATCGTCCCCATCACCAGAACCGGAGGTCGCCGACGCGTGAGCGGTCTGCTGGCCGTCGAGGATTTTGCGCACGGCGAGTACGTCGTCCGCACCATTGAGGAAAAGGAATATCCCAACCATGACGCTTAATTCATTGAAGGCCCCGACTGGTCTGGCCGCCATTTTGATGTTCGTCTCGACCGGTCGGGCGCACGCGACCGCGCAGGGGCTTCCGTGGGAAACGCCGCTGACGACGATCCAGAATTCACTGACGGGGCCCGTTGCGGTGGCGATATCCATTGCAGGCATCATGATCGCGGGCGCCGTCCTGCTCTTCGGTGGTGAGATCAATGAGTTTGCCCGTCGCCTCTTCATGGTCGTGCTGGTGGTGGCGCTCGTCTCCGGCGCGGTCACCGTCTTCAACACCCTTTTTACCACGTCCGGCGCCTCGATCGGCATCAGCCCGGATCAGGCCGGACACACCGGTACGGAGGCCGGACCGCTGTCGTCCGCAGTCGGAAACCCCGGTCCAAACCACGTCGCGCCCGGAGCAGAATCCACTCCGGTGGTCGAAGGCATTGCAGATGAGCGGGACTGACCTGAAGGCGGTGCCCCTGCACCGCGCGCTTACCCGCCCGCAGCTTTTTGCCGGTGGCGAGCGCGAACCGATGCTTCTGCTCCTGCTGATCTGTTTCACGCTGGTCTTTATTGGACTGAGCTGGTTCACGCTGGCAACCGCCCTGCTCTTCCATTTCCTGGGTGTGCTTATCCTGCGCCAGATGGCGAAACGCGATCCCCTGATGACGGGCGTCTACCGCCGCCACATCGTCTACGGCGCATGGATGCCGGCCCGGCCGACGGATTTTGCCGCCGCGTCCACACCCCGGCAGTGGCACTGATCATGGGCACCCTGAGACGCCACCGGTCAAAGGCGCGGGGATTCTCCGACCTGCTTCCCTGGGCCGCGGTCATTGATCCGGGCATCATCCTGAACAAAGATGGCTCCCTGATGGCCGCCTGGCGCGTGAAGGGGCCGGACCTGACCTCCAGCACCGCTGCGGAAACCAACGGCGTCGCTGCCCGCCTGAACGGCATGCTGGCGCGGCTTGGATCGGGGTTCATGCTTCACATGGATGCCGTGCGCGGCGCGTCGCAGGGCTACCCCGCCCCCGGCCGGTCCCATTTCCCCGACCCGGTCTCCCGGATGATTGACGGCGAACGCCGGCTTTCGTTCGAGGCGGACCGGTCACATTTCGAGACGGAAACGGTTCTCACCATCACCTGGATGCCGCCGGAGATTTCAACCTCCGGGCTCGCCCGGGCCATCTACAGCGACGGCCCCGCGTCGCGACGCAACGGGGCCACGAAGGCGCTGGAAGATTTCAAAATCCATCTCGTGGAGATCGAGGATCTGCTGGTGGGCGGCCTTGGGTTGACCCGGCTCCGGGCCGGAGAGGCCGAGGATGAATTCGGCATCCGGACTCGACCGGACGGGTTCCTGGGCCATCTTCAGCACTGCATCACTGGAAGGCAACACCCGGTCAACCTCCCGCCGGTGCCCATGTATCTCGATGCGGTTCTGGGCGAGGATTTTGAGCACGGGGTCACACCGAAAATCGGCGATCGTCACGTCGGTGTCGTCGCGGTCGACGGGTTTCCGCAGGAGAGTTACCCCGGGATCCTTGCACATCTCGACAGCATGGCCATGGAATACCGCTGGAACAGCCGGTTTATTTTCCTCGATCCGGTCGATGCCCGTCAGCGCCTCGACAGCTACCGCAGGAAATGGAAAGGCCAGACCCGGACGCTCACCGCACAGATTTTTAAAATCGAGGAAAGTGCGGTCAACAGTGATGCCGGCGGCATGGTCGTGGACGCGGATGAGGCCCTCTCCGAGGCGGCCAGCCAGCTGGTGGCCTATGGCTATTATAGCGCCAACATCATCATCCATCACCCGGACCCCGAAGTGCTCAATGACCAGCTCTCCTGGGTCCGCCGTGTGGTGAACAATGCGGGCTTTATCGGCCGTATCGAGACCATCAACGCAGTGGAGGCCTGGCTCGGTTCCCTGCCGGGAAACGGATATCCGAACATCCGCCGCCCGCTGATCAACACATTCAATCTCGCGCATCTTTTGCCCCTGAACTCGGTCTGGGCCGGTCGGGAGACCAACCCCTGCCCCATGTATCCCGACAATGCGCCCCCGCTGATGCAGGTGTCCTCCTCCGGCTCAACCCCCTTCCGGTTCAATCTGCATGTGCATGACGTGGGTCACACGCTAATTTTTGGACCCACGGGCAGCGGCAAGTCCACCCTGCTGGCGCTCATCGCCGCCCAGTTCAGAAGATACCGGGGCGCGCAGCTCTTCTGCTTCGACAAGGGACGGTCCATGCTACCCCTGACGCTTGCCTGCGGCGGGCAGCATTACGATGTTGCGGCACCCCACTCGCCCCTCCTGTTCTGTCCGCTCTCACAGGTCGAAACCGCGGCGGATCAGGCCTGGGCCGAGGACTGGCTGGCCACGATGATCCAGCTCCAGGGGCTGACGCTGAGCCCCGCAATCCGCAATGAGCTGCACCGGGCGATGGGGATCCTCCGGTCCTCGGAGGCGGACAGATCGATATCAAACCTGATCCACACGCTGCAGTCCCGGGAACTGCGTGAAGCCCTGCAGTACTATTCCATCGGTGGCGCGATGGGCCAGCTTCTCGACAGCGAGGTCGACACGCTGAAGGAAAGCGGCTTTCTGACCTTCGAGATGGATGACATTCTGGAGCTGGGCGCCCCTGCGGCCATCCCGGTGCTGCTCTATCTCTTCAACCGCATTGAACGCCGGCTCGCCGAGGGAAAGCCCTCCCTGATCATTCTTGACGAGGCCTGGATGATGCTCGGGAATGACGTTTTCCGCGACAGGATCCGGTCCTGGCTGAAGGTTCTCCGCAAGGCCAACTGTGCGGTGGTCATGGCCACCCAAAGCCTGTCGGATGCGATGCGCTCGGGCATCATCGACGTGCTCACGGAAAACTGCCCGACCAAAATCCTTCTACCCAATGCCGAGGCCCGCGAGGAGACCAGCCGACAGCTTTATCACACGCTGGGGCTGAATTCGCGGCAGATCGACATCGTCTCGGGAGCGGTTCCCAAACGGGACTACTACGTCATCTCCCCCGAGGGACGCCGGCTCTTCGACATGCAGCTTGGGCGCAAAACACTCGCCTTTGTGGGTGCGGGCAGCCCGGAGGATATTGCCCGTGTCCGGCACCTGCATGGCGTGCA
>JAUIHM010000060.1 GCA_030432315.1 Alphaproteobacteria bacterium
CCGGGATTCCGGTGATGATCTTCGACCGTCAGATCACCTCGACCATGATCGACTTCACCTCCGTCGCCGGAACCATCGAAATCGGCCAGGTCGCCGCCGAGGAGATCAAACGCCTGCTGACCGAAAAGAACGGTTCGGTCTCCGGCAAGATCCTCCAGGTGCTCGGAGATCCAGGCGATCCCTACACCCTCGACATCCAGAAGGGCTTCGAGGACTCGATGGCGGGCACCGGTGTCGAAATCATCACCCAGCCGGCGATGCAGTGGGAAGCCTCCAACGCCGGCTCGATCGTCGCCGACCAGCTGCTGGCCAACCCGGACATCGATCTCGTGTTCGTGCATGCGGCGCATCTCGCCGTGGCTGCGGTGGCGTCGCTCGAAGCCGCGGGCAAACAGCCGGGCGACGTGCTGCTGGTCTCCTCCAACGGCGCGCCGGTCGGCCTCGACCTGATCCGTCAGGGCTGGGAACAGGTCGAGGTGGAACAGCCGCTGTTCGCCCAGGCCGCAGCTCTTGCCATGTTCGCCGACAAGGTGGTGAACGGCGAAGCGATCGAACCCGGCACCTACGACGTGCTGGGCCTGCCCTCCACGGTGACAATCGAGGAATGGGGCCCCAACATCAAGATCCCGGGCGCCGCCATCACCTCGGCGAATGTCGATGACCCGACCTACTGGGGCAACATGCAGGCGCCCGACACGCCGATCGAACCGGTGCAGTAACCGGTCCGTCCAGCAAAACCGCCGGACCGCGGAAACCCGCGGTCCGGTTCCCTGATCCGCCGCCCCGTTTGGAAAGCTGCCCCATGACGCCTGCGCGCCGCCGCACCATCGAATTCCTGCTCGACAATCTGGTCTGGCTGATGCTCATCGCCGTGCTGGTGATTTTCTCGCTGACCGTGCCGCGCTATTTCCAGTTCGGAATCTTTGCCAACATCCTCGAACAGTCGACCTATGTCGGCGTCATGGCCATCGGCCTCGCCATCGTCATCATATCCGGCAACCTCGACCTTTCGGTCGAATCCACCGCTGCCCTCGCGGCCATGGTCACCGGGCTGTTCTTCGCCTCGTCCGGTATCGGCATGGGCATCGTGCTGACCCCCTCGTTTCTGATGATCCCGGTCTCGCTGCTGCTCGCGGTGGCGGTCGGCACTGTGATCGGCCTGATCAACGGCTTTTTCGTCATCCGCGTCGGCATGTCGGCCTTCATCGTCACCCTCGCCTCGTTCATCTGGGTGCGCGGCCTTGTCGTCGCCATTTCCGGCGGCCGCTCGGCCCAGAACCTCGACCCGGCGATCCGCTTTCTCGGTGTCGAACGGATCTTCGGCATCCCGCTGCTGGCCTGGGTCGCCGTGCTCTGCTTTCTGGTCTTTTCGCTCGTCATGACCAAAACCCCGTTCGGCCGCTACATCACGCTCGTCGGCGGCAATGCCACCGCTACCTACCGTGCCGGCATCAATGCCGACCGGATCCTCTGGTCCTCGTTCGTGCTCGCCGGTGCGCTGGCGGGCCTCGCCGGCTGGCTGCTGGCGATCCGCACCTCGGGCGCCACCGCCAACCTCGGCACCGGGATGCTTTTCAACGCCTTCGCCGCAGTGGTGATCGGCGGCGTCTCGCTCAAGGGCGGGGTGGGAAAGCTGCCGGGGGTCTATGCGGGCGTGCTGCTGATCTTTTCGATCCACACGGCGATCAACCTGATGCGCCTGCCCGCGCACTGGACCCAGGTGATCCTTGGCGGCCTGGTCCTCGCGGCGGTGCTGCTCGACACCCTGAAACTGCGCCTGAGGGAGAAACTGCTGTGACCGGGAAACTGAACGGGCGGGCCGCCCTCGTCATCGGCGGCGCACGGGGAATCGGCGGCGGCATCGCCCGGCGTTTCGCAGCCGAAGGCGCCTCCATATGCATCGCCGATCTCGAAGCCGAAGGCGAAAGTCTCGCCTCGGAACTCGGCGGTTTCTTTCGCCACACCGACATCTCCGACCCGACCGAGGCCGAAGCCGTGGTCGCTGCCGTCACCGACCGCTTTGGCCGGATCGACATCCTCGTCCAGAACGCCGGCATCTACCCCTGGACCCTGATCGAGAACACCAGCCCCGAGGAATGGGACCGTGTACTGCGGGTCAATCTCGGCGGCTGCTTCCTCGCGACCCGGGCGGCGGTAAAACCGATGAAGGCCGCCGGCTACGGCCGCATCCTCATGACCTCATCGATCACCGGCCCACGGGTCACCAGCCCCGGTCACGGCCATTATTCCGCCTCCAAGGCCGGGATCAACGGCTTCATCCGCGCCGCCGCCCTGGAATTCGCCGGCTACGGCATCACCGTCAACGGTATCGAGCCGGGCAACATCCTCACCGAGGGCATGAAAGCCCACCGCTCGGCGGCCTTTATCGAGGACATGAAGAGCGCGATCCCGGTCGGCCGTATGGGCACGCCCGAAGACATCGCCGCCGCCGCCACCTTCCTCGCCTCCGGGGAAGCCTCCTTCATCACCGGCACCACACTGGTCGTCGACGGCGGCCAGATCCTGCCCGAAGGCAACGATTTCCGCCTCGAACCCGGCTGATCCCGCCGGTTCCGTACGACGCACGGCCGGCTGCGGTGGACCTCGCGCCGCCGCAGCCTTACATGTCCGCACGAATGCATGTAAGGCGGCAGCGCCCGGCGCGTGACAGCCCCCCGGCGGAACAGGAGCCATGACCGACATCCGACCCCAAACCCCGACCGCGCATCCCTCGCGCCTTTCGGTTGCGCCGATGATGGACTGGACCGACCGCCACTGCCGGTATTTTCACCGCCGCTTCACCCGCCACGCGCTGCTCTACACCGAAATGGTCACGACCGGCGCGGTGCTGAACGGCGACCGGGACCGGCTGCTCGGTCATGACCCGGCCGAACACCCGGTGGCGCTGCAGCTTGGCGGATCGGACCCGGCCGAACTGGCCGAAGCGACCCGGATCGGCTGCGGCTACGGCTATGACGAAATCAACCTCAACGTCGGCTGCCCCTCCGACCGGGTACAGTCCGGGCAGTTCGGCGCGGCGCTGATGCTCGAACCCGCGCGCGTCGCCCGCTGCGCCGCAGCCATGGCCGCCGCCGCCGGTAAAACGCCGGTGACGGTCAAATGCCGGATCGGCGTCGATGACCAGGACCCGCAGACGGTACTGCCCGACTTTCTCGGCCGCCTCCGCGACGCCGGCATCCGCTCTGTCTCGATCCACGCCCGCAAGGCCTGGCTGCAGGGGCTGAGCCCAAAGGAAAACCGCGACATCCCGCCGCTCGACTACCCGCTGGTCCACGCCATGAAGGCCCGCTTTTCCGACCTCTCGGTGACCATCAACGGCGGAATCCCCGACCTCGACGCCGCACTCGGCCTTCTCGACGCCGGGCTCGACGGGGTCATGCTCGGCCGCGCCGCCTACCACACGCCGGCACTGCTCGGGGCGGCCGACCGGCGGATCTTCGCCGGCGCGACACCGGACGTGCTGCCGGAACAGGCCGTCCGCGCCATGCTGCCCTACATCGACACCGAACTCGGCCGCGGCGAGCGGCTGAACCGGATCACCCGCCACATGCTCGGCGCCTTTCAGGGCCGGCCCGGTGCCCGGGCATGGCGGCGGATGCTCTCCGAAGAGGCCCACCGCCCCGGCGCCGGACCGGCGCTGGTGGAACGCGCACTGGCCTGCATCCAGGGCGCCGAGCCGGTACCTCAGCCCGCCTGACCGTCGCCGCGCCGCCCAGACCGACCGCCCCGGCGCACCGGCCGGATCCGCCCGGCCCGGCCCGGCAGTTCGGCCATGATCTCCCGGCGCGCCTCGGCGGTCATCGCCGACCAGCCGGAAATCTCGTCGATCGAACGGAAACACCCCATGCAGAGCCGCGAGCCGGGATCGACCACGCAGAGCCGGATGCACGGGCTCTCAATCTCGTCGCGCTGCCACACCCTGTCACTCATGCGCCGTCCTGTCCAGATACGCCAGCCTGTCGAGCAGACCCTGCAATATGTAGCCCGCCGCCACATGGTCAATCACTTCCGCCCGGCGTTTTCGGGACGTGTCCGCCTCCAGCAGCGCCCGTTCCGCCGCCACGGTCGACAGCCGTTCGTCCCAGAACATGATCGGCACGGCGGAGCGCGCGGCAAGATTGCGCGCGAACGCCCGGGTGGCCTGACAGCGCGGCCCTTCGCTGCCGTCCATGTTGCGCGGCAGACCGAGCACGATGCCGCCGATCCGTCGGCCGGCAATCAGCGCCTCCAGTTCCGCCGCATCCTGGGTGAACTTCTTCCGTTTGATGGTTTTCAGCGGCGAGGCGATCTGCCGCATCGTGTCCGAAACCGCCACGCCAATCGTCCTGGTCCCGAGATCGAGACCGATCAGCGCCGCACTGGGCGGCAGCGCGGCGGAGAACGCCACCACATCGTCATGCACGGTGCCGCTCATTCCAGCAGTCCCGCCTTCCGGCCCGCATCCATCACCAGCGCCAGCGCCCCCGGATCACCGGCAAAATCCGCGCGGGCCTCGTCAAACACCGCCCGCGCCTGCTCGCGCCGTCCGAGCACGTCAAGCGACAGGATCATCCGCGCCCAGTCCTCCGGCGGCCCCCCCTCCTCGGCGAGCCGCGCGCCAAGCTGTGCCACCATGCCCTCGATCATCGCCGCCCGGTCCTCGGGCGCCATCTCCTCCGCCGCGGCGATGTCGTCGGCATCCGGGCCTCTCGGCGCGGGAACGGCCGCCGGCGGCAGCTTTCCCGCCAGCTGCGCGATGCGGTCGATCTCGGCGCGGATCGGCGCGATCCACGGCGCATCCTGCGGCCCTTCTTCAAGCAGTCCGCTCCAAAGCGACCAGGCCAGCTCCGGCTCACCCGCCTGCACCATCAGCACGCCCGAATAATACCGCCCAAGCGGATTGCCCGGATCCCGCTCCAGCGCCGCGACCAGGGCTGTTTCCGCCTCCGGAGAAACGTAACCCGCGGCGGCCAGAATGCGCAGTTCGGCAAGATTGACCAGGTCTCCCGCGCCAACCTCGTCGCCGAGTATCTCCACCACCCGCTCCTGGGCCGCCCGCGCCTCGGCGAAACGTCCGACGCTGCCGAGACTGCCGGCAAGCAGCCGGTAGCCGTTCGCGTCATCCGGTCGCTCTGCGAGTACCGCCTCAAGTTGGTCGAGCAGCGCCTGATCCTCCTTGGACAGGTCCCGCGGCTGAATTCCGGCCTCCCGCATCCGGGCGGCGGCCACGGTTTCCGCTTCCGCCTGACCTGGCCGTGCCCGGTGGGCCGCGACCCGCTCGGCGTTGCGCAGCGACAGTGGCCGGTCGGACATTCCGGGGTGACCGAGCAGGGCATAGGCCGCCAGCGCCGCGACCACCGCACCGCCGCCTCCGACCAGCGTCGCCAGCCGCGAGATCCGCCGTGGCGACGGCCGGCTGACGGCCTCCTTTTCCTGCTCCGCCGCGGCCGCGAGCAGCCGTCGCGAGATCTCGACCCGCACCGCTTCCGCCTCTTCCGGGCTCAGCACGCCGCGCGCCTGCTCACGCTCCACCGCAGCCAGCTGGTCGCGGTACACCTGAAGGTCGTGACCGGCCCGGCCGGCGGACGCACCCTGGCCGCGCAGCAGCGGCCGGAACATCAGCCCCAGACACCCGACCGCCAAAAGTGTGGCAATTCCCCAGAACAGCACCGGTTCAAGCTTCCCCGTCAGTTGCGCGGCGGACCCTATCGCCGCCGCGCATCAGGCACAATGTACCATTGACGGGCTGTCCATGTCGTGAACGGAATACGCAACGCCGGTCATGCTGTTGGCATACCGGAACAGACGGGGCAAAACCGCAGGGACGCCCCGACCCGAAACTGACGGAGCCCATCCATGCGCCGGTATTCCGCCTTTGCCATCGCCCGCGAAGCCCTGCGCCAGCATTCCGGCTGGGAAACGGCGTGGCGCTCGCCCGAACCGAAGGCCGCCTATGACGTGATTGTCGTCGGTGCCGGTGGCCACGGTCTCGCCACCGCCTATTACCTCGCCAAAAATCACGGCATCACCAACGTGGCTGTGCTGGAAAAAGCCTGGCTCGGCGGCGGCAATACCGGCCGCAACACAACCATCATCCGCTCCAACTACCTGCAGCCGGCCTCGGCCGCGATCTACGAGAAGTCGCGCTCGCTGTACGAAACCCTCAGCCAGGACCTGAACTACAACGTCATGTTCTCGCCGCGCGGCGTGATGATGTTGGCCCAGACCGAGTCGGAAAAACGCGCGCTGCAGCGTACCGCCCATGCCAACCGGCTGGCGCAGATCCACACCGAATTCGTCGACGCCGCGCGGGTCAAGGAAATCGTGCCGATCATCAACATCGAAGGTCCGCGCTATCCGGTCCTCGGCGGCCTCTGGCAGCCGCGCGGCGGCACCGCGCGCCATGATGCGGTCGCCTGGGGATATGCCCGCGCCGCTAGCAGTCTCGGCGTCGACATCATCCAGACCTGCGAAGTCACAGGCATCGACCGGGACGCACGCGGCGTCACCGGCGTGCGCACCTCGAAGGGTCCGATTGCCTGCAAGAAGCTCTGCCTCGTGGTCGCCGGTTCGTCGGGCGTGCTGGCGGAACAGGCCGGCTTCCGGCTGCCGGTCGAATCGGTCGCCCTCCAGGCGCTGGTCTCCGAACCGGTCAAACCGCTCATCGACTGCGTGGTGATGGCCAATACCGTGCACGGCTATCTCAGCCAGTCCGACAAGGGGGAACTGGTGATCGGCGGCGGTGCAGACGGGTTCAACAACTACACCCAGCGCGGCTCGTTCCAACATATCGAGGAAACCGTCCGGGCGCTGATCGAGACCTTTCCGGTGATATCGCGGCTGAAAATGCTGCGACAGTGGGGCGGCATCGTCGACATGACCGGCGACCGCTCGCCGATCATCGGAAAAACCCCGGTTCCCGGCATCTTCATCAACTGCGGCTGGGGCACCGGCGGCTTCAAGGCGATCCCCGGCTCCGGCTGGGCCACCGCCGAGATGCTCGCCCGCGGCGAACCCGGTGACATGGCCGGCCCGTTCTCGCTCGACCGCTTCACCGAGGGCCGCATGATCGACGAAAGCGTCGCCGCGGCCGTGGCCCACTGATGTCCGGCGCCCGCATGCAACAAACTCCCGGCCTCCCGTCCTGGCGCCTTGCCGCCGCCGGCGGGCGACCGCTCCGCGCGGCAGACGCCCCGGTCCCCGGCCCACACGCACCGGCACGGCCCCTGCCGGCCCGGTCAGCCCGGCTGGTGGCGATCCTCGGCGAACGGAAACAGATCCTCCTCCCATTCACCGGCCAGCCGGCGGTAGCGGCACTGCTGCTCATGGGCGGCACGAAACGCCTCGCGCCGGTCGCGGACTTCCCGATCTCCGGGCAGACTGGCCGCGCCGATCCGCACCGTCGCCCCGGGCGGCAGGCTCCGGGAAAACGACCCCTCCGCTTCGCGCGCCACCGTCCCGGCTTCACGCGCCCGTTCCAGCGCCTGGGCATAGCTGAGCCATACCGCGTCCCCGCCGAATCCGTTCTGTCCATACTGCATCTGCGCTCCCCCGAAACCGTCGCCAGACCGTTCCGCGCGCCCGCCCCGTTTCGGGCCGCGGATCTGAATGTTCTTATTTTGTTCCAACACACCGACCCTGTCAAGCCTGACATGTCCCGCCCGTTAACCTTTCGGCACAAATCCGGATTCGTCGGTATCGGTCGGGTATCGGAAGGGTACCGGATGGGTACGCGATCGCCGGAGGTTAATTCATGCTGCTTCTGACCTGTCCCTGCTGCGGCGTCGCAGGCGAGGAAACCGAATTTCACCCCGGCGGCGAGGCTCACATCCGCCGCGCCGGCCCCGAATCGACCGACGACGGCTTCAGCGCCTACATGTTCCAGCGCCGCAACATCCGCGGCGTCCATTTCGAACGCTGGCGTCACGCCTACGGCTGCGGCAAGTGGTTTCACACCGCCCGCTGTACGCAGACCCTGGAAATCTTTGGGTCGTATTCCGCGCAGACCACTGAACCGCCAGCGGAAATCATCGCCGCGATCCGCGCCAGACGTCCGGAGTGGGAGATGCCGGCATGAGCCACCGACTGCCCACCGGCGGCCGCCTGATCGACCGCGACCGCACTGTAAGTTTCTCCTGGAACGGCAAGCCGTTAAAGGGTTTTTCCGGTGACACCCTCGCATCCGCCCTGCTGGCGAACGACCAGGTGTTTGTCGGCCGGTCGTTCAAGTACCACCGCCCGCGCGGCATCGTCGCCAGCGGCGTCGAGGAACCGAACGCGCTCGTTTCGCTGGGCGAAGGATCGGGTTTCGAACCCAATGCCCGCGCCACCACCACCCCGCTCACCCCTGGCCTGATGGCCCGCAGCCAGAACCACTGGCCCAGCCTGCGTTTCGACATTGGCGCCATCAACGCCCGACTCGCGCCGCTCTTTCCGGCCGGGTTCTACTACAAGACCTTCATCCACCCCCGCGCCGCATGGAAGCATGTATTCGAACCGGTCATCCGCCGCTCCGCCGGCCTCGGCGATGCCCCGACCCGCGCCGATTCCGACAGCTACGAACACTTTCATGTCCACGTGGATATCCTTGTAATCGGTGGCGGAATCGCCGGCATCGCCGCTGCGGGGGCCGCCGCGGCATCCGGGGCGAAAACCCTGCTGATTGAGCAGTCCGGCCACTGGGGCGGACGGGCTCCGGTGGACGCGGGGCCGATCGACGGCATGGCGGCCGACAGCTGGACCGCCCGTGCCGTGGCCGAGCTCGGCGCCCTGCCCAACGTCTCACTGCGGCTCAACACCACCGGCGCCGCGGTTCACGACCACGGCTACGTCCTCGCCAACGAGCGCCTGATGCAGACCCGCGGCCCCCGCGAACGCCTGTGGCGCATCCGTGCCGGACGCATCATCACCGCGACCGGTGCCATCGAGCGTCCCGTCGCCTTCGCCAAAAACGACGTCCCCGGGGTCATGCTGGCCGGCGCGGCGCGGGATTTTGTCGAGCTGTGGGGCACAGCGCCCGGAAATGAGACGGTTATTGTCACAAACAACGACAGCGCCTACCGCACGGCGCTGGTTCTGAACGCCGCCGGCCTCTCGGTTCCGGCAATTCTCGACGTGCGAAAGTCGGTGACGGGCAGCCTTCCCCAGGCAGCGCGAGATCGCGGCATCCACATCATGTCCAACCACGGGATCGCCTCCATCAGCGGCACCACCCGAGTCACTGCCGTCGCCGCTTGCCGCCAGGACGGAGCCGGCGCCGCGGTCACCAGCATTCCGTGCGATGCAGTCGCCATGTCCGGCGGCTGGTCCCCGGCGGTCCACCTCTGGTCCCATTGCGGCGGCAAGCTCACCTGGGACGCGGATCAGGCATTTTTCACCCCGGACCCCGCGCGTCCTCCGACCGGCCGGGACGGTCTCGGCTTCGTACTGGCCGCCGGTTCCGCTGCCGGTGCCATGGACACGCAGGGCGTTCTCGACGACGCGGTTGCCGTCGGACGCCGCGCCGCCGAACAGACCGGCCACACCCCCGCCGATGCACAGCCCCATGCCGCAACCGCCGAAGAGGAACACCCGCTCGAACCGGTCTGGATCATGCCGCGCCTGGCACCGCACCGGCTTCGGTCCCGGTCGTTTCTCGATTTCCAGAACGACGTGAAGGTGTCCGATATACAACTCGCCGCGCGCGAAGGTTTCCGCAGCGTGGAGCATACCAAACGCTACACCACTCTGGGGATGGCGACCGATCAGGGAAAGCTTTCCAATATCAATGGTCTCGCCGTGCTTTCCGAAGCACTTCAGGCAGGCATTCCAGACGTCGGCACCACCACCTTCCGGCCCCCGTATACGCCGGTCACGCTCGGCACGGTTGCCGGTGCGGCGCGCGGCCCGCTGTTCAGACCGCTGCGCAAAAGCCCGATCGACGGATGGAGCGCCGCGCACGGAGCGCACTGGGAACCGGTCGGCGACTGGCGCCGCGCGTACTGCTATCTCCAGCCTGGCGAAACCGTCGAAGCGGCAGTGAAACGCGAGGTCACCACCACCCGCACCTCCGTTGGCGCCCTCGACGCCTCTACCCTCGGGAAGATCCTTGTCAGGGGACCGGATGCAGGCAAATTCCTCGACCTCCTCTATACCAACATGATGTCCACCCTGCCGCCGGGCCGATGCCGATACGGGCTGATGTGCAACGAAAACGGCTTCCTGTTTGACGACGGGGTGGTTGCGCGGATCGGCGCGGAGACCTTTCTCTGCCACACCACCACCGGCGGCGCCGACCGGGTGCATGCCTGGATGGAAGAGTGGCTGCAGACCGAATGGTGGGATCTGAAGGTGTTCACCGCCAACGTGACCGAACAGTTCGCGCAGATTACCGTCGTCGGCCCCCGTGCGCGCAGCGTGCTCCAGGCACTTGGCGGGATCGCACTCGACCGGGAATCACTGCCTTTCATGCACTGGACCGCGGGAGCGATTGCAGGAATCCCAGCCAGGGTCTACCGCATTTCCTTCTCGGGCGAGTTGTCCTACGAGGTCGCCGTGCCCGCCGGACGGGGCCAGGAATTTTGGAACGCAGTGATGGACGCCGGCGCGGAACATGGCATCACGCCCTATGGCACCGAAGCGCTCCATGTCATGCGGGCAGAGAAGGGTTTCATCATGATTGGCGACGAAACCGACGGCACCGTCACGCCGCTTGATCTCAACCTCGGCTGGGCGGTGTCGAAAAAGAAGGCGGATTTTATCGGCAAACGCGCCATGGAACGCCCGGATCTGATCCGACCCGGGCGCAAACAGTTGGTCGGTCTGCGCACCGAAGACCCGACGGAAGTCCTGCCGGGCGGCGCCCATGCCATAGAAGGCGATCCGGTCGCAGACGGCCCCACCCGAACGGTCGGCCATGTCACCTCCAGCTACTTCTCCGACACGCTCGGGCATTCCATCGCACTGGCCCTGATTGAGAACGGCCTGCAGCGCACAGGCGAAACTTTGCGGTTCTCCGTCTCGGCCGACCGGACGATTGCCGCAACGATCACCGATCCGGTGTTCCTGGATCCCGAAGGGAGCCGGCAGAATGTCTGAACCACAAACGCAGATCACCCGGCGCACCGGCGTGGGAATGATCGGATTCCGCGGCGATCCCGGCATCAGCGAAATCTCGGAGGCGCTCACCGGGGCAACCGGTTGCACCCTGCCCGGAACACGCAGGATCACCTCGAACGGAGACCGGTCACTCGCATGGATGTCGCCTGATGAATTCCTGGTTTTCTGTCCGAAGGGTGCGGCGGCCGAATGTTTGGAGGCACTGACGGAGCGGCTGGCGCATGTTCACCACCTCGCCGTGGACATGTCCGACGCGCGGACGGTGTTTCGCATCACTGGCGCGGCTGCGCGTGAAGTTCTCGCGAAGGGTACCCCCGCCGACCTCGCGCCCGGCCGGTTCGGTCCAGGAGACTTCCGTCGCACGCGGCTCGATCAGGTGGCGGTTGCGTTCTGGATGCCGGACGGGAATTCCTTTGACCTCGTCTGTTTCCGCTCGGTCGCCGATCACGTCGAGCTTTGGCTGAAAACCGCCGCGGAACCGGATGCTGCCGTCCGGTATTTCTAACCTCTTTCTCCGAGAGTGATCCGTCATTTCCGCAAGCGCTGCCTGCCACGACAGCACCCAGCTTCAGATTTGCCTCAATGCAGGCACTCCATTCGGGCCGCTTGCTTTTGCCAGGTCAATTTCCCGCCGCGTAGTTATTTTGGCAGCACTCCCGTTTCGGCCGGCCGCTCTGGTACTTGACGCGGCCAATACCGGCTATACCGTGCTGGAAGAACCAATTCGGAGACTTCAGCATGAAGCACATGTTCGGTACTTCCCTTGCGGCGCTGCTGCTCGCCGCCGGCACACAGGCCATGGCGATGGATATCTGCGTCGAAGGCGCCTACCCGCCGTTTTCCGAAACGGCAGACGACGGCTCGATCGTCGGTTTCGACATAGACATCGCCAATGCCCTCTGTGCCGAAATCGGCGTCGACTGCACCATGGTCAAGACCGACTGGGACGGCATCATCCCTGCCCTGCTCGAAAAGAAATGCGACGCCATCGTCGCCTCGATGTCGATCACCCCTGAACGCATGGAAGTCATCGACTTCACGGCAAAATACTATCAGACGCCGGCCATGTTCGTTGCCCCGGAAGGCGCGGATCTGGTCGACAGTGCCGAAGGCATGGCCGGCAAGCGGATCGGCGTGCAGCGCGGATCGATTCACCAGGGTTTCGTCGAGGCCGCCTATCCCGAGTCTGAAATCGTCCTCTACGGCACCCAAGATGAGGCAAATCTCGATTTGATGTCCGGCCGCGTCGATGCCGTGATGGCCGACAGCGTCGCCCTCGACCTCGGTTTTCTGAAAACCGACTCCGGCGCCGGATTTGCATTTTTCGGCGAGACACACGCGGATCCGCAATACCACGGCGACGGCGCTGGCATAGGTGTGCGCAAGGAGGACACCGACCTGCGCGATCAACTGTCCGCCGCCATCGATGCGATCCGCGAAACAGGCCAGTACGACGAAATCGCCGGGAAGTACTTCGATTTCAATGTCTATGGCGAGTAATCCGGGACCAGGCGGGCGGCGTAGGTTCTCCGTGCCGCCCGGTGTTCCATGGACAACCTGATCCGCTACATTCCGCTGCTTGCAAGCGGAACACTGGTTACGATTGCGCTTGCCGTGCTGTCCCTTGGCCTTGCGACCGTGCTGGGCGCCGCCGGCGCTGCCGCGAAGATCGGCGGCGGCGCCATCAGCCGCGCCGTTACTTTCGGCTACACCACCACCATCCGGGGCATTCCCGATCTCGTGCTGCTGCTGCTGGTCTATTTCGGCGGACAGAGGCTCCTGAACACACTTCTGGATGTTTTCGGGCATGATACCGTATCGGTACCGCCCTTCTGGGCCGGTGTCGCAACCATCGGCTTCATCTACGGCGCCTATCTGACCGAGACGTTTCGCGGCGCCTACATGACCATCCCCGCAGGTCAATTCGAAGCAGCCCAGGCCCTCGGGATGCGGGGTTGGACCCTGCATGCACGCGTCACCATCCCGCAAATGATCCGCTTCGCGCTGCCAGGGTATTCGAACGTCTGGCAGGTCCTGGTGAAATCCACCGCCGTCGTCTCGATCATCGGTCTCGAGGATCTCGTGGGTCTCGCCAATGATGCCGGCAAGACCGTGCGGGAACCGTTCGTGTTCTTCTGCGCGGTCATGCTGGTCTACCTGATGATCACCTGGGTATCGCAGCAGATCTTCAGCCACATGGAACGCCGTTACGCGCTGGTGGGGCACAATGCGCGTTGATCTCGTTCTGGACAACTGGCAGATGTTCGCGCACGGCGTCTGGCTGACGCTGCAGCTTACGTTTCTGTCGATCCTGATCGGCTTTCTGATCGCCCTGCCCTCCGGCATCATCCGCGCCAGACGCAAGCCCTTCTGGTCACCGGCAATCAACGTCTATGTCTATGTCTTTCGCGGAACACCGCTGCTGGTGCAGACCTTTCTCATTTACTACGGGCTGTCGCAGTTCGCCTTCATCCGCGAGAGCTGGGCCTGGACCATTCTGCGCGACCCCTGGTGGTGCGCGCTGATCGCATTTTCCCTGAACTCAGGCGCCTATGCGACCGAAATCATCAGAGGAGCGGTGGAAACGACACCAAAAGGCGAGTTGGAGGCGGCAGCGGCGCTGGGAATGACGCCGCGCCAGACAGACTGTCTGGTGCTGATACCTTCGGCCCTTCGCCGGGCCCTGCCGCAATATGGCAATGAAGTCGTCTTCATGCTGCACGGATCGGTTGTTGCGAGTGTCATCACACTGCAGGACATTCTCGGTGCCGGCCGGACCCTGAACGCCAAGTACTACCTTGCCTACGAGGGGTTCCTGACCGCGGCAGTCCTTTACATGGCCATCACCTTTTCACTGGTGGCAGTATTTCGTGCGCTGGAACGGCGGTATCTCAAACATTTGCGGCCGACCCGAACCCCGGCACTGCCGTGAAGGCTGTGCTGGACGCCTGTGTCCTGTTTCCGACCGTAACACGGCGCCTGTTGCTGGGGGCAGCAGGGCTTGGTGCATTCGAGCCGGTCTGGTCGCCGCGCCTTCTGGAGGAATGGGCCCGCGCCTGCCGCCGGTATCAGGACGGATCCGAGGCGCGCGCGCGGATCGAGATCGCCCTGCTCAACGCTTCATGGCCGAAGGCAAACGTCTCGCCCGGCGCCGATCTGCCTGACGTTCCCGACCTTCCCGATGCCAACGACCGCCACGTCGTGGCAACCGCGCTCGCCGCGGAAGCAAAGGAAATCGTCACGCTGAACCTGCGGGACTTTCCGACACGCATTCTTACACCGGTAGGCCTGTCGCCGCGCCATCCCGACGGATTCCTGCTTGAGATTCATACGGCCGGGACTGACCTGAACCCCATCGTCGAAGACATAAAATCGTCCCTGCCGGCAACCGAAGCCTACCTGAGCGTCAGGCAGATGCTGAAGCGCGCCAGCCTTCCCCGACTTGCCAGGGCGCTGTCGCTGCCCGGGTGACCGGGCACTCACCCCGGGGACCGTGGCCGCCTAACCTTTCACTCCGGAGGAAATCATCACCGCTTCGGTCACCCGGCGCTGGAACACCAGATAGGCCAACACCACCGGCAGCGCCGCCAGCATCGCCACCGCCATCAGTCTTGCGTAGGCAATGCCGAACGCATCCGTCACCTGGGTGATTCCGACCGGAATTGTCATCATGTCCTCGGAGGTGATCACCAGGAAGGGCCAGAAAAACGAATTCCAGACACCGATGAAGGTTACGATGGCCAGCGCCGTGGTAATGCCCCAGTTCAGCGGCAAATACACCTTGAACAGAATGGTGTATTCCCCGCCACCATCAAGCACCGCGGCCTCGCGCATTTCCTTGGGAACCGCGTCAAAAAACTGCTTGTAGACGATTATCACTACCGGAACGATCAACTGCGGCAGAATGATCCCCGCCCAGGTATTTATCAGCCCGAGATCGTTCATCAGAATGAACTGCGTCACCACCAGCGCCTGTGCCGGCACCATGAAACTCGCGAGCACCACCAGATAGAGCAGTTTCCGCCCCGGGAACTGCATCTGCGAAATTGCGTAGGCGCACATCATCGAAATCACGAGCACGACAACGGTGACGATGACGGCAGTGCCGATCGAATTGAAATACCAGGTCAGCAGCTTGGTATTGAACAGCGCGTCGACGTAAGACGAGAGATTGAATTCGTCCGGCACGATGCCGGGCTCCGTGACCACGTTTTCTTCCGATCGCACCGAGGTCAGAAACGACCAGTAGAGTGGAAAAATCCACACGAGCCCGACAATCAGGGTGAAGGCGGTGATGATGCCGTTTTCAAGCCTGGTTCCGGATTTCATCTCCGACCTCCAATCCGGAGCAGCTGAAACTGCAGCACCGAAACCACCGCAATGATCGCGAACAGAACCGTCGCCACGGTCGACGAATATCCGCCATGGTTCAGCTGAAACGCCTCGCGGTAAACCTGCATCAGCAGCACGTACGACGAATTGAACGGTCCGCCGGCGCTGAGCAGGTAGATCTGGTCGAAAATCTTGAGCTGGAGGATCAGTTGCAGCGTCAGCACCAGCGCCGTAACCGGCCAGAGCAGCGGCCAGGTGACGCGCCAGAACCGCTGCCTCGAGGTTGCGCCGTCAAGCGCCGCCGCCTCGTAAAGATCGACCGGGATATTGCGCAGACCGGCAATGAACAGCAGCACGTTGAACCCGTTGGTCCACCAGATGGTGACCGCGGCAATAACCGGCATCACCCAGTCGGGGTTCTTGAACACCGCCACGGGTTTGCCGGTGAACAGGGAAATCACCGGCTGCAGAACCCCGAACTGGAAATCCAGCATCCACGCCCAGATCTCGGTGACCACCGATACCGGCAGAACGTAGGGCAGGAAAAACAGCACCATCACCAGCGCCTGTATCCGGCCGGAAAGCCGGTTGATCATCAGGGCAATGCACAGCGCGATGGCGGTGGTCGGAATGACCGTGAGAAGGATGAAATATCCGTTGTTTATGAGCGATGTCTTGAACAGCCGATCCGACAGCAGTCGCCGGTAGTTGTCGAGTCCGACCCAGTCTCCATCCCCGATCAGCGGGGCGTTGGTGAAGCTCAGTTCGAGCATCTTGACCGTCGGGTAGAAGAAGAAAAGGGCAAAGGTCAGCACAAAAGGCGCCACCAGAGATAAGGCAATCAGATTCTTCTTCCGCCTGTTTTCAAGCATTGCCATGACACTGCACCCGATCAACACATTATGGAACGTGCCGGCCCGGGAGCTGTCCGGACCGGCAAATGTCTGAACCCTACTGCATCAGGCCCTGCAATTCCTGCTGGATCTGTTCGACGGCCTCTTCGCCGCTGAAATACCCGTGAATTGCCGGCGAAATGATGTTGATTGCCGTGTCGTAGGTCGGTGACGCGACGCCGGTAATCGTCGACTGCGGATCGAACGCGGCAGCATCTGCCAGCGAAGCATAGGTCGCGTTCGGTTCCATCGCCTTGTACTCGGCGCTGTCAGCCACCGGCTTGTACGCCGGAATGTGACCCGCATCCGCCCAGCGGATCGCGTTCTTTTCCATCCAGCCGATCACGGTCATCACCGCGGCCCGTTTGTCGCCGGAAATCGTGTCGTCGCCTTCATTTGGAATGGCAAACGCATGAGAATCCGCCCATGACGCCCGCTCGCCCATCAGGACCGGAATTTCGACGGCGCCCCAGTCAAACCCGAGCGTCCCTTTTGCCGCGAGGTCGTTGAAGGTCGGGACCTCCCAGACACCGTTCAGCTGAAATGCCGATTTTCCGGAACTGAAGAGCGCCACGGAGGCCTCGTATTCCGCCTGTTCGGGAGCCCAGCCGTTCTCGATCCACCGGGTCATGGTGTTGATTGCCGTTGCGGCTTTCGCGGCGTTGTCCCCGGGAAGAACTTCACCGTCGACGATGAACTCCCCGCCCTGCTGCGACAGGAGCGTGTAGAAGACCCGCCAGACACCGCCGTCACCGCCGGTCTGATAGGTCAGCGGCGTCTCAACACCGTTATCCTTGAGCCAGGCCAGTGCCGCCTCGAAATCCTCGATGCTCTCGATACCCGTCAGATTCCCGTTGGCATCAACGTAGTCGGATCCCTCGAGCAGATCCCTGTTGTAATAGAGAATCAGCGCGTGAATATCGAACGGAATGGCATAGAGCTGTCCATCGGACGTGGCTGCATTGATGCTGCTCTCGAAGAAATCCGATTTCGACAGGCCCGCATTGGCGAGATCCTCGTCGGTAATGGCGCTCAGAACTCCCTCCTCAAGTGCCAGCGGCAGCCGCGACAGGTGGTAAGTCATCACGTCGGGACCCTGACCAACGGCGGCCGAGGTGCGCACTTTGGTATAGAACGGCACGCCCCATTCGAGCGTCGTTCCGGTGATCTGGATGTCCGGGTGCTCGGCGTTGAAATCCGAAATGAGCGCTTTCATCCGGACGCCGTCACCGCCGCCGAGAAAGTCCCACCAGATAACTTCCTGCTGGGCCAGCGCCGGCATCGCCGTAAGCGACAGCACCGAGGCGGCAATCATACTCTTCAGGTGTTTCATGTTTTCCTCCCTTATTGCCTTCGACGGTCGAATATCGGCCCGTCGTGTGACTTCGTCCGATCCATTACGGCACCACGACGGTGCCTAGCGCAGACGTTGACCCGACCTGTCAAAGATCAGGACATGTTCAGGTTGTGCCGACAGGCCAACCATCTTTCCGTCGAGCAGGTCACGGGAACCGTGACGCTCAACAATAACCTCGGTGTTGTCCTCCATTCGGGAATAGAGATAGGAGACGTCGCCAAGTTCTTCGGCGACTTCGATCCGCACCGGCAACCCGCCGTCTACTAGCTCGAAATGCTCGGGACGGATGCCCGCAACAAGTTCGGTCCCGATTTCGGGACGTGCCCCCTTCAACACGCTCCGTATCCCGTGATTCCCGGCTCCGAGCGTTGTGAGTGTCAGATATGTCCCGTCGTCGGCTGTAACCTTCACCGGAAAGAAATTCATAGCCGGAGATCCGATGAACCCGGCAACGAACCGGTTGTCTGGATCGTCATAGAGCTCCAGCGGTGAGCCGGCCTGCTGTACGATCCCGTCCCGCAGCACGAAGATCTTGTCGGCGAGGGTCATCGCCTCGACCTGGTCATGCGTGACATAGATCATCGTCGCACCGATCTTCCGGTGCAGCCGTGTCAGTTCGAGCCGCATCTGCACCCGCAGTTCGGCATCGAGATTTGACAGCGGCTCGTCGAACAGGAACACCTTCGGCTGGCGCACGATCGCCCGGCCAATTGCAACCCGCTGCCTCTGACCGCCCGAAAGCTGGGAAGGCTTCTTGTCAAGATGCTCTTCCAGCTGCAGAATCCGGGCCGCCTCGCCAACGGTCCTGGTGACTTCGGCTTTCGGTGCCCGCGCCAGCCGGAGGCTAAATGCCATGTTTTCAAAGACGCTGAGATGCGGATAGAGCGCGTAGCTCTGAAACACCATCGCAACGCCGCGTTTCGCCGGCTCGACGGTGGTAACGTCCCGATCCTCGATCTCGATCTGACCGCCGGAGGTTTCTTCCAGTCCGGCAATCATTCGCAGCAGCGTCGATTTTCCGCACCCGGACGGGCCGACGAACACCGCGAACCCGCCGGTTGGTATGTCCATGGAGACGTCGTGAACGACCTGGGTCGTTCCAAATGACTTGCGGACGTTCTTCAGACGCACACCCATGGCGCCCTCACCCTACATCGAGACGAACAACATGATAGGACAGCGGCGCAAGCTTTCCGACAAGTTTTCCGTCTTCGACGCCAACGCCGGTTCCCGCGACCGGTGCAATCCTGTCAGGCGCGTCCGGTCCGTTGGTGCTGAGCAGGTCGTGGCCCTGCATCACGAAATGATCCGAGAGCCGCACATTGTCGAATCCCGTCAGGGAAACGTCCAGTTCCGCATCTTCCCCGAGATGCCGGTTCAGAATGAACAGGGTGACCTTGCCCTCATCAATATTGTGCACGGCAGAGACGTCGAGGTAGCTGACATCGTCCGCGACACGGCAGTTGTAGGTCGGCGAGTCGACACTGAGGTTCAGCGCATAACCCCGCCCGTAGAGCGATGCGAACTGATAGGGATAATAGATCGTCTGCCGCCAGGCCGGTCCGCCCTTCTGCGCCATGATCGGCGCGATGACGTTGACGAGCTGGGCGATGCAGGCGATTCTGACCCGATCCGAGCGCCGTATAAACTCATTGAGCAGGCCGGCGACGAACAGCGCATCTTCGAAGTTGTAGTTTTCCTCAAGCAGCGCCGGGGCTTCTGGCCAGTCCCACTCACCGACACGGCGCGCGTCGTCTGCACGGTTATGGTACCAGACGTTCCATTCATCGAAACAGATGTAGACGTCGTTCTTCGCCCGCTTCTTGGCTTTGACATAGTCGATGACACCGCCGATTGCCTGGATGTAACGGCCGGTTTCCTCGATCTTGCCAAAGAAGTTCAGCGTATCGCGGCTGTTGTTGCCGAAATACTTGTGCAGCGAAATGTAGTCGACGTTCTCGTAACATTCTTCGAGAACCTGCCGTTCCCATTCCGGGTAGGTCGGCATCTGGTCGTTCGAACTGCCGCAGACGATCGTCTCGATCTCTTTGTCAAAGCCCTTGAACGCCTTGGCAGTGTTGTTTGCCAGCCGACCGTATTCTATCGCCTTCTTGTGACCGATCTGCCATGGCCCGTCCATTTCATTGCCGAGACACCACATCTTCACGTCGTAGGGATTCTCCACTCCATGGCTCCGGCGGAGGTCGCTCCACTCCGTGCCGCCAGGAAAGTTCACGTATTCGAGGAAATTGCGCGATTCCTCCAGGCCCCGCGACCCGAGATTGACCGCCAGCATCATCTCGATCCCGGCCCTGTCGGACCATTTCGCGAATTCGTTGATCCCGATCTGATTGGTCTCCTTGGAGCGCCATGCCAGATCGAGCCTCACCGGCCGCCGGTCCTTCGGACCGATGCCGTCCTCCCAGTTGTAGGCGGATACGAAATTGCCTCCAGGATAGCGGATCGCCGGAATTTTCAGGTCCTGAACGAATTTCAGCACGTCCTGACGAAAACCGTCCGCGTCGGCAGTCGGATGCCCGGGCTCATAGATTCCGGAATAGATCGCCCGCCCCATATGCTCAATGAACGCGGAATAGAGGCGATCATCAATTTTGGAAATCCGGAAATCCCGGTGGACGGCCACGCGCGTCTTCATTGCGTCACTCCCTGACAGCATTCATATCTTGTTTTCCGGTATGAACCGAAATTACCGATACAGTTGTCTACCGGACGTCACTTGTCAACCGTTTCGTCTCGCGCCGGGCCTGGCCCGCAACCGCCGTCAGCCGCGCGTGCGCAGGCGCAGGATCAGATCCTGATCGTAGTTGCCGAATCCGCGGCCGAAAATGTTGAGCCCTCCGGGATGCCGCGCATCCGACTTCACCTCGATGCGCAGCCGTATCGATCTGTGCGCCGACAGCGTCAGGGCATCGAGGGTAACGTCGGAAATCCTGCGCCCGTCCACATAGGTGCCGTCGCTGCCGACCTGCCAGGTCTTAAGCATCCCGTACTGGGAGCCGCTCAGTTTCCACCAGTCCGGCGTATAGATGCCACGCTTGTCGCCAAAATCGCCAGGCGACGTCCAGTCCCCGAGTTCGACGCCGTTGATCGAAATCGAGATGTCCGAAGGCCAGTCGGGATGGGTCCCCGGCACCTCGGAACTGACTTCCATGGACAGTTCCAGCCGGTCGATCTCG
>JAUIHM010000148.1 GCA_030432315.1 Alphaproteobacteria bacterium
CTCCCAGCCGATCCACACTCCAACCCTCCGCCAGCGCCCGACGCATGACGTCCTGCTGGCTCGGGGGCGCCATGCCGCCGACCGGCCCGTCAAGGTCGAGATTGGCGGGGAACGGATAGCCTTCGGCCGTCGCGGCCACGACATTGTCCACCTCGCGCTCGGTCAACGACCCGCCCTCGGCCAGTGCCTTCAGATGCGGATAGACCGCCCGGCTCAGCCGGCTGCGGTCGACGATCTCGATCGACCTTCCATAGGCCGATCCGATCTGCATGAGATTGGCAAAGCGTTGCACATCCGATGTCCGGTTCTCGCCCGCCGCATGGAAAGTTGCGGGGTTGAAGAACACCATGTCGCCTTTCTCCAACGGCAGCTGCACATGGTTCGCCTCGAACCAGGCGCGGAAATCGGGGCGGTGAATGGCGAGGTATCCCGGCAGGTAGCTTTGCGAATAGGGCAAGAGTTTCGTCGGACCGCTTTCCAGCGGCATATCGCTGTGCGCCACGGCGCCCTGAAGGGTCAGCAGGGCCGACAAAGCGTGTTGCGAGGCGGGGTAGTCGCGCAGAATCTCCTCGGTCTGGAACCCCATATGATAGTCGCGGTGCGGCGTCTGCGCCTTGCCACCGGGGCGGACCACATTGACCTGCGTGGTGATCTGGTAGCAGGGGCCGAGCCAGGCTTCGGCCACCCGCCGCACCACCTCGTTCGCGTTGTAACGGGCAAAGAGCGCGGGATCACGGACCCCAAGCTTTTCATGCGCGTTCCACAACCGGCTGTTGGCCCCGGCGGCGGCGAAGTGATCGCCCTTGCCCGGCTGGGCGGCTTCTTCCTCGGCGATCAGAGTGCTCAGTACGCCGGTCACCTCGTCCAGCAGCGCGGTGTCGGGATGCCCGCCCCGGATCGCGATGATGCCCGGACCGGTGGAAAACACACGGTTGAATTCCGCCATCACCGCCCGCGCCTTGTCCTCGTCTGCATAATCGCGCCTCAGCGCCGTGCCGTCATAGACCGGGATGTTCTTCGCGACCTCTGCGGCATGGGGATAGTCGGCCGCCTTCGTTTCCCGCTCCACATGGGCTACGAATTCAGCGATGTCGCACGCCCCCGTGCCCAGCCAGACGCGGGCCTCCGCTTCGTTCCGATCCAGCATTGTGTCCTCCCGTTCGGATCTCTTCTTGCATGATCCTAGCGGCTCGGGTGACACTTCCGGCTCAGTGGAATCCATCAAAAACGCATCAAACGCATGGCCCATCGGTTTCTCGTCAAGGACATCGCGCTTCAGGCCGGGCTGGGGACGGCAACCGTCGACCGGGTGCTGAACGGGCGCGGCGGGGTGCGGCAGCAGACGGCGGACCGCGTACGCCACGCGATCCGGGAACTGGAGGCGCAGGCCGGGCAACTGGCCGCTTCGGGCCGCAAGTTCATCATCGACCTTGTCGTGGAAGCGCCGCAAACCTTCCGTGACGCGCTGGATACCGCGATCCGGCAGGAACTGCCGCTGATGCAGCCTGCAAGCTTCCGCATCCGCAGCGACACCAGAACCCATTTCCCGGCGGAAGAAATGGGCCGCGCGTTGCTTCGCGCGGCACGGCTTGGCAGCCACGGGGTGATCGTCATGGCCGCGGATACCGGCGACATCCGGGGGGCCATCGACCGGCTCGATGCAGAAGGCATTCCGGTCATCACGCTGGCGACCGATCTGCCCGGTACGCCGCGCGTGGCCTATGTCGGGCTCGACAATGCCGGTGCGGGCAGGACGGCCGCCTGGTTCCTTCGCAAATGGCTTGCCGGACACGACCGCCCCAGCATTCTCGTCACCATCCGCAACGACCGGTTTCGCGGCGAAGGGGAGCGTCAGGAAGCGTTCCACGCCGCCCTGATGGAATGGATGCCCTCGGCGCGGTTCAACGTGATCGTCGAAGGCCACGATACGGTCGACTTCACCCGTCGGGTCAAAGACACGGTGCGCGTCATGGCGCCGGACGGGCTGTATTCCATCGGCGGCAACAACCGGCTTTTGCTTTCGGCGATCCGCGACACCGGTGCGGCAAGGCCGATCCTGATCGGCCATGACCTTGACCCCGACAACCGCGCCCTGCTGGCCGAGGGGCAGATCGACCTGATCCTCTATCACGACCTTGCCGAGGATATCCGCAACGCCTGCCGCGTCATTCTGGCGGCGCACAGCCGGGGGACGATGCCCATGCCACCTGACGGTGCGGCGCTGAGAGTGGCGGTGCCCCCGATGATGGGGTCCGACTGACAAAACGTACGGTCAGGCATGGCAGGCCCTTTTCAGCACCATCTATTTCGAATATTCATAAAATATGGAAAAAGAGATTCGCCTCCGCCTCACGACCCTTGGCCATCCGCATCGGCTGGCTCTGTTCCGGCTGCTCATGCGGCGCTATCCGGACCGGCTCCCGGCCGGCGAGATCGCCGAGGCGCTTGACCTCAAGGCCAGCACGCTCTCGACCTATCTCTCGGCACTCGCGCAGGCGGGCCTGATCACCCAGAACCGTGCGGGCACATCGCTGCTCTATGCCATCGACATGGAAAACGTGCGGCAGACCTTCGATTTCCTGCTGGTGGATTGCTGCCGGGGCCGCCCGGACATCTGCTCGGCCATCCCAGCCATGACAATGGAGGCCTCTGTGAAACAAAAGTTTAATGTGCTCTTCATCTGCACCGGAAATTCGGCGCGGTCGATCTTTGCCGAAACGCTGTTGCGCGACCTGGCCGGAGACCGGTTCAATGCCTATTCCGCCGGCACAAAACCGCATTCGGAACTCAATCCTTTTGCCGTCGCTCAGTTGCGGGCAAAAGGGCATGACATCTCTGGTTTGCGGTCAAAAACCCTGGCCGAGTTTTCCGGACCCGATGCGCCCGAACTGGATTTCGTGTTCACAGTCTGCAATCGGGCCGCAAACGAGCAATGTCCTCCCTGGGATGATCAACCGATCAGCGGTCATTGGGGTGTGCCTGACCCAGTCAAGGCAACCGGCACCTATGCCGAGAAAAGCCTCGCCTTCCAGCACGCTTACGGCGCGCTCAAGCGCCGGATCGAAGCCTTCGCCGCCCTGCCCGTCGCCGCACTCGACCGGCTGGCCCTGCAATCCGCCGTCGATGAGATCGGCCGCGACAACGGGAAAGACACCGAATGACCACCTATGCCGTGAACGGCCTTGGCCGCATCGGAAAACTCGCGCTGAGGCCGCTGCTGGAACGCGGCGCAAAGATCGCCTGGATCAACGACGCGACCGGCGACCCCGAAATGCACGCCCATCTTTTCGAATTCGATACGGTCCATGGCCGCTGGGATGCCGCACTTTCGTTTGACGCCGAAAGCGTGACCATCGACGGCACCCGCCTGCCCTTCATCGGCACGAAGAACCTTGCCGATCTGCCACTGGACGGGGTGGATGTGGTGATCGACTGCACCGGCGCCTTCAAGACCGAGGCGAAGCTTGCCCCCTATTTCGCCGCCGGGGTCAAAAAGGTCGTGGTATCTGCCCCGGTCAAGGACGGCCCGACCGCGAACATCGTCTACGGCGTGAACCACGACACCTACGATGCCGCCAGCCACCGGATCGTCACGGCGGCAAGCTGCACCACCAATTGCCTCGCCCCGGTGGTGAAGGTGATCCATGAGGCTCTGGGGATCAGGCACGGCTCCATCACCACGATCCATGATGTGACCAATACACAGACCATTGTCGACCGTCCGGCCAAGGA
>JAUIHM010000061.1 GCA_030432315.1 Alphaproteobacteria bacterium
CGCCGCACCGCCGCGGCCGTCGCCGTCCATCCGGGTGAGGACAACGCCGGAAATGCCAATGCGGCCGTCGAACTGCTCGGCGACATTCACCGCGTCCTGACCGGTGAGTCCGTCGACCACGAGCAAGGATTCATGGGGTTTGGTGGCGTCGCGGACGGCGGCAACCTCGGCCATCAACTCGTCATCGACGTGCAGTCGGCCGGCGGTGTCGAGCATGACCACGTCATAGCCGCCAAGCGTTGCCTGCTGTCTGGCACGTTTGGCGATCGTAACCGGGTCCTGACCTGCGACGATCGGCAGGGTGTCGACGCCGATCTGCATGCCCAGAACCGCCAGCTGTTCCATTGCCGCCGGGCGGCGGGTGTCGAGCGAGGCCATCAGCACGCGCTTGCCCTCACGGTCCTTCAGGCGTTTGGCGAGTTTGGCGGTGGTGGTGGTTTTGCCCGAGCCCTGGAGGCCGACCATCAGGATCGGGGCAGGCGGGCTGTCGACTTTCAGTGCGCCGGCGTTCGCGTCATCGCCGGCAAGCATTTCGATCAGCGCGTCGTGGACGATCTTGACGACCTGCTGGCCGGGGGTGACGGACTTGGTGACGGCCTGGCCCTTGGCGGCTTCGGCGACATTCTTGACGAAATCGCGGGCAACCGGCAGCGAGACGTCGGCTTCGAGCAGGGCGACGCGGACCTCGCGCAGGGCGGTTGAGATGTCCTCGTCGCTGAGCGCGCCCTGTTTCGTGAGCGTGCCGAAGACGCCGGACAGGCGGTCAGACAGATTCTCAAACATGCGCGTCTCCCGAACGGCATCCGCGCCGGCAGGCGCGACTGATTTTGCGCGCCGGCAGGCGCGACAACGAAAAATGCGCCGGTGGGCGCAACGCGCTGACCGACGGCGATCCTGAGAGTTCAGGACCGGAGAAGACGGATTCTCCGGGGTGTTGGTGCGGCATTTAGGCGATCGGCCGCGCCAGGTCAAGCCGTGGCACGCGCGGAACCACCGCAGGATCGCGCCAGGCGGTTGAAACTGCCCGGTCGCCGGGGGGGGCGGGCGGGATTCTGTTGGCAAGGCGCATCCGGATTGATATGGGACGGCGCCATGTCAGACATCACCGTTGCCGCGCTCTATAAATTTACTCCATTTGAGGACCTGCCGGCCATTCAGGGACCGCTGCGGGCGGTTTGTGATGCCAGTGGCGTGCGCGGGTCGCTGTTGATTGCCCATGAGGGTCTGAACGGCACCATTGCCGGGTCGCGGCGCGGAATTGATGTGGTATTGCAGCATCTTAGGGCGCTTCCGGGGTGTGCTGACGTTGAGGTGAAAGAGAGTTTCGCGGCGGAAATGCCGTTTGCGCGAATGAAGGTGCGGCTGAAGAAGGAGATCGTGACGCTGGGGGTGCCAAGTGTCGATCCGACGGCGCATGTAGGCACCTATGTCGAGCCGAAGGACTGGAACGCGCTGATCCGGGGCAATGACGTGGCGGTGATCGATACGCGCAATTCCTATGAGGTCGGGATCGGTACCTTCAGGGGCGCGGTCGATCCGCAGACGGAGACGTTCCGGGAGTTTCCGGCCTGGTGGGAAGCCAACAGGGAAAGGTATGCGGGACGGAAGGTTGCGATGTTCTGCACCGGGGGAATCCGTTGTGAGAAGGCATCGAATTACCTTTTGACTCAAGGGGTTGACGAGGTATTCCATCTCAGGGGCGGCATCCTGAAATACCTCGAGGACGTGCCCGAGGAAGAGAGTCTCTGGGACGGGCAGTGCTATGTTTTCGATGGCCGGGTTTCGGTCGGACATGGGCTGGTGCCGGGGGAATACGGGCTCTGTCATGCCTGCGGGCGACCGGTTTCGGACGATGACAGGGCGGCGGAAACCTGGGAGGAAGGCGTGTCCTGTCCGGCCTGTGTCGATGAATATGACGAGGCCGCGAAGGAGCGGTTTCGCGAACGGCAGCGGCAGATAGCACTGGCGGCGGCGCGCGGGGAAAGGCACCTGGCGGGCTGACCCGTCGGGCCGAATCGCTGCGCGTTAACCGGTCGGGATTGGCGTGGCGATTGGATACCCTTTCGATACCCAATCGATACCCTTTTGATACCAACGGTTTTTGCCGGAGGCCGGGTTAACGCCGGAGGCGGTTTTCGCGGACTTCGACATTTTCGCCACGGCGTTTGCCGGGAGGGGATAATTTTTCGTCCGGTGCCAAAACGTGCTATCCTGATCGGTGCATTGAGCCGGGTGGGTTTCGGATGGCAGGGATTTGGGAGTTTCTCAGCAGCGAGGCGAACCGCGAGGTTCTGGCCTGGATCGGCGGTGGGATCGCGACGGTTGTGTCGGCGGTCTGGATCGCGTCGAAGGGATTTTTCGCCAAACCGAAACCGTCCGGCGAGGTGCGGGTGGTGGAAGTTGCGCGCGTACCGAAGGGGGCCTGGGCGCTCGGTCTGGTCGGGCTCGCGCTGCTGGGGTTTGCGATCTCGAAGGCGGGTGACACCTGTGTCGTGAACGGCAACAATTCGGGAGACATCACCGGCAGCAGTGTGACGGTGCAGGGCGGGGACGCGGAGGTGGATTGCTGATGCGCCGGCTGGCCGGGCTGCTGTTGCTGGTGCTGCCGGTTCAGGTGTGGGCACTCGGCGACAGCGAGGTCCAGTGCGGCAACCTGACGCGCGGCGACATCATCCAGAGTGACATCCGGATCATCTGTGGCATGAGCCCGGCGGAGTTTGCCGACAACATGCGGCTCGCGCTGTCGTCGGATGACGGGGATCATGCGGAACTGTTCCGGCGGCTGGGGGAGCTGCTGCCGGAGGGACAGGCGGTGCAGGCTGCGTCGATCCGCCGGTTTTTTGAGATTCTTGGTGAGGCGGATGTGCCGGTCGAACAGCTTCAGGACCGGATGGCGGAGATTGCCCTGCGCCACCAGCAGCTGCTCGACGAGATACGCACCTTTCGGGTGAGCGACCCGGAGGTCCAGGCGTTGCGGGAGGCCGCGGCGGGGCAACTGGCCGCCGATCCGCCAAATCACGATGCGGCGCGGGCCAGCCTCGATGCCGCGAGGATCCTGGTGCGGGAAAAGCGGGAGGTGGCGGCAAAGCTGCTGGTCGACCAGCAGCGCGAAGAGGCGGGCCTGGTGCGCGAGCAGGCGGGGCTGGAAGTTTCCCGGCTGCGGCGGTTGGACGCGGCGCGGCTTTACGAGACCGCGGCGGCACTGCTGCCGGATGGCGACAGGGAGGCGCGCTGGCAAAACCTGTCAGAGGCATCGCATCAGTTTTGCATCACCGGTCGCGACAGGGGTGACAATCGGGCGCTGACCGAGAGCATCCGAACAGGAGAGTTTGCCCTGACCCTTGCTGATCGGTCCGGTCAGGCTGACGACTGGGCCGCGACGCAAAACAATCTGGGCATTGCGTACCAGACACTGGGGGAGCGGGAGAGCGGCACGGCGCGGCTGGAGCAGGCGGTGGCGGTGTACCGTGCGGCGCTGGAGGAATGGACCCGCGACCGGGTGCCGCTCAACTGGGCCGCGACACAGAACAATCTGGGCAACGCGCTCCAGACGCTGGGGGCACGGGAGAGCGGCACGGTGCGACTGGAGCAGGCGGTGGCGGCGTATCGCGCGGCGCTGGAGGAACGGACCCGCGAGGGGGCGCCGCTCGACTGGGCATACTCGCACCACGGCATGGCGCATGCGAAAGAGACGCTGTTTGACAGGACGTCGGAGGCTGCGGTTTTGCGGGAGGCGATTGACGATATGGAGAAGGCGCGGGAGGTTTATGAGCTTGGTGGAGACAGTTACCGGCTGGCGGTCGCGGAGGAGAGCCTCGCGCGGATGCGTGGGAAGCTGCCCGAGGAATGAGCCGAGGGGAAGTCGGGGCTGAGATCTATCCGCTTCCGGCCGCCGACATGCGGGCGGCGATGTCCTCATAGGCGGCGCGCCAGGCGGCCCGGAGGTCTTCGGTGAATTCGGCGCCCAGCGTTTCACCGAGGGTGACCATCAGGGCGGCGCCCATTGGCGCGAAGTGTTCCGGGCGCACGCCGAGGCCGGAATGGGCCCGGGCGAGATCGTCGATTTCCGTCTGCAGCGACGGATCGCCGCCGAGCATTTCGGCGATGGTGTTGAGGGTCGAGAGGAACTTCATCCCCTGACCGGCGAGATCTTCGCGGAACATCGGCCTGAGGTCCGGCGCGATGGCAAAGAGGTTTTCGTAGAAGGTCATCGACGCCGGCTGAAGCTTTTCGCGCAGGCGCGGCAGGCTGGCGTGAACGAGGCGGATCTGGTGTTCGGACAGGGGCATGCGGTCGCTTCTCCCGGTTCTGATCGGCGCAGTTTGGCCGCCTGTTGAACGCCGCGCCTTGATCTGGCGCAACGCGGGGATGCCGTGGCGGTTTCGGGAGTGGCGAAGGTGTCCCGGGCGTTTCAGCCGCGGCGGAAGGACCGCCGTCAGGCTGCCTGCGGAACGTGTTGATCCACGCAGGTCGGTGCATGTCGATCCGTCGCAGGGAGATGGCCGCTCTGAGCCCAACCAGGACATCGGATCCGATCTTCAATCCGGTGTACGCGGCCAGGGTTCTTCATGCCAACCAGACGGCGCGTTCCTTCGGACTGCTGTTTGGGCTCGTTCGGCTTCTGCTGACCAAGACCATTATGGCTTGGTCCCGGATGGATATTCGTCGCCTGGACGTTTGGTTTTGTGGGAGTCCGCGAACCGAGTTGATCCGCCATGCGGACCAACCAACCTTTGACTCTCCTGACGACTACCGTGTCTGATGCTCGCCAACTGCCTGCCAAGCTGCAGGCTCAGAGCCGACGTCACATCGAGAAACTTCTGAAAGCCAATCTAGATGACCCAACATGTTTATGGATGCGCTTGTTGCAGTGCTGACTTCGGAAAGCTGTTTCGCTCGAACAATGCTGTCAGCGACCTTAAGGAGAAGGCAGCATCGGGCGACGGCTGGTCCTGCAATTGGAGCATTGATCTGGCTAGCTTCGGGCGGCGCGATTTCCTGAAAGGCGGTGCGGCCGCAGCGAGCCTTGCGGCGATTGTGCCTGCGCAGGCTCAGGCACAAACCAACACGACGATCGTCTTCACGGGGGGCACCGTCCTGACCGTGGACGATGATTTTTCCGAGGCCGAAGCGATTGCCATCCGCGGCAACCGCATTCTTTCAGTCGGAACCGATGGCGAAGTCCGCGCGACTGCCGGCCCGGATGCGCTTGTCGTCGATCTGGCCGGCAAGACGGTGTTGCCCGGTTTTGTCGATCCGCACACGCATGTAATCGCCGGGTCCGTCGTCGATGCGGTGATGGAATATGTCGGCATGGCGCGGTTTGCCACGGTGGCCGACGTTCTGGATCACATCACCATGCGGGTTGCCGAAACGCCTGCCGGGGAGTGGCTGGTTTTCCGGAATTTCGATCCCGCGGTGCAGGAGGGTCTGGATGAGCTGACCTTCGCTGAGCTCGATCCGATTTCGACGGATCATCCGATTTTTGTCTTCAATGCGTCCGGGCACCTGGCTTATGCCAACTCGACGGCCTTCGAGGTCGCAGGAGTGCCCGCCGATGTGGAAAACCCGCCGGGCGCCGAGTTCGTCCGCGATGCCGATGGCAACCTGAACGGCGTCATGAAGAACAATGTTTCCTTCCTTCAGGTGCTCGGGGCTTACCCGGCGCTTGCCACGACGGACCCGGTGGACGCCGTGGTTGGCCTGCTGTCAAAATGGAGCCAACATGGCCTGACAACCGTCAGCGAACTGAGTCTGGGCGGCCTCTCGCAGTCGCCTGCGGATACGCAGGTCCTGCTGGGTGCCGCCGCATCCGGGCGGCTTCCGGCGCGCATCCGGGCCTATCCGTTCTATACCATCAGCGCGGAGGCCTGGGACGAGGCAGGTGTGGTCCCAGGCACCGGAAACCCCCTTGCGCGCGTCGCCGGCTACAAGCTGGTGGCGGATGGCTCAAATCAGGGTTTTACCGGCCTGCAACGGGAGCCCTACCTGAATACCGACAGTCGCGGGCTGGCCTACACCGCCCGCGAAGACCTGATTGATCTTGCGGTGGACAGGGCGACCCGGGGCTGGCAACTCGCGATACACGGGAACGGCGACGCCGCAATCGACAACGTGCTCGACGCCTGTGAGGCGGTCCGCGACGCCGGTGTCGACATGTCGGGTGTTCGCGCGCGGATCGAACACTGCTCGATCCTGCATGATGCGCAGATCGCGCGCATGAAGGACCTCGGGGTTTCGGCCAGCTTTCTGATCGGGCACGTGCATTATTGGGGCGTTGCGATGCGCGATGAGGTCTTCGGGGAGGAGAAGGCGCAGCTCCTCGACCGCTGCAGGAGTGTCGAGGATGCCGGTGTCGGTTTTACGCTGCACTCGGACTTCATGGTGACCGACCCTGTGCCGCTGCACATGATCGAGATGGCGGTGACACGGAAGACCTGGAAGGAACCGGATTACGTTCTGGCCCCGCAGGAGCGCATTTCCGTGGAATCGGCCATCCGGGCGGTCACGTCGGAGGCCGCATGGCAACTGTTCTCCGACCACGAGATCGGGAGCCTGGAGCCCGGGAAATTCGCAGACCTAGTGATCCTCGACCAGGACCCGCGTTCCGTCGACCCTGACAGCCTCAAGGATATCAGGGTGGTCGAGACATGGATGGACGGGCGGCAGGTCTACAAGGCCTGAACGAAGCCGAATTTGGGTTCTGCTTGGGGCTCGAAACAGGCCTCTGCGCGACAGCCGTTCTGCGATGCCCGGACCATCTCCGCCGGGCGCATGCCCGCCAGCCGCTCCTCAAGCCAGCGGATGCAGCCGCTGAGGTTCTTCGTGGCTGGTCCACAGACGGGCTCGATGAAGCTGTGTATCGGGCGTGAAGCGGGTTCACGTTCTGGATGTGATGGCAGCCTGAGGCCACGCGCGTGCCTGGCTTGCTGCCGACCACGAAGTGCTCGAGACCGCCTGCCGCTGCGACGTTCCTCCAGCCGTCGGCGCCGTAGGAACAGAGCACGGCATCGTTCGGAACCGGCTGCTTCATGGCGCGCGCCGCTGACAGGCGCCTTCGGCGGGATCGCGGTGATGCCGATGCCGATCTGGGGCGCGGTCGATTTTTCCCGGCAGAAAGTCGGACGCGTGGCAGGGGCTGTTGCGGCGTCCTGGATGGTCGCCATTGGGCTCATGTCGGCGGCGTTCGGGCCTAACGGCTGGCAGCCGGACGGCCTCAAATGCTGGGACCAGGTGCGATGTGCAGCCAATGGCAACAAAGTCCGTTTGGCTGACATCCCCGGGCAACCCCGTCCGCGGCTTGATCCGACGGACATTCCGCGTCTCGACAACGGCGGATGCGGTCTGCAAAAGGGGACGGCCAGGCGGCGCTTTCAGGGGATGGCAGGTGAATTCAGGTCCGATTCAGAGATACAGAAGCCAGGTTGCCGATGGCAGGCTCAATCCGGATCCGGCGCAGCGGATGGCGGTGGAGAAGCTGCAGCTTCTTTACATGCGGCTCAGGGAATACAATCCCGAGCAGCCCAAGCGGGTGGGGCTGGGCTTTTTCGGCTGGGGGCGCGACCGGCTGGTGCAGGCACCTGTGCCCGGGCTCTATCTTTACGGCGGGGTCGGGCGCGGCAAGTCGATGCTGATGGACCTGTTTTTCGAGACGGCGCCGGTCAGTCCCAAGCGGCGGGTGCATTTTCATGCCTTCATGCAGGAGGCACATGCGGGCATTCATGCCGCCCGCCAGCGGCATGAGGCCGATCCGGTGCGGGTGGTGGCGGACGGGATTGCCGACCGGGCGACGCTGCTGTGCTTCGATGAGATGCAGGTCACCGACATCACCGACGCGATGCTGGTGGGGCGGCTGTTCGAGCGGCTGTTCGAGCGCGGGGTGGTGGTGGTGGCGACCTCGAACCGGCATCCGGACGACCTCTACAGCGAGGGGCTGAACCGGCATCTGTTCCTGCCGTTCATCGCCCTGATCAAGGAGCGGCTGGAGGTGCATGAACTGGACAGCGCGACCGATCACCGGCTGAACCGCGGGGCGGGTGAGACGGTCTATTTCACGCCGATCGATGCCGAAGCGGAGGCCGGGTTGCAGGCCGCCTGGGAGCGCCATGCGGGGGGGCCTGGGGCGCCGCTTGAAATCGGGGTTCAGGGCCGGAGCATCCGGCTTGAGCGGCATGCCGGGGGGGTGGCGTGGTGCAGTTTCGACGCACTTTGCCGCAGGGCGTTGGGACCGGCGGACTATCTGGCGATCGCGGAGAAGGTGAAGGTGCTGATCCTCGCGGGGATCCCGCTGCTGTCGCGGGCGGGAAACAACGAGGCGAAACGGTTCGTCACCCTGGTCGATGCGCTTTATGAGGCGAAGGTGGTTCTGATCTGTTCGGCGGCGGCGGAACCGGACCGGCTCTATCCCGAGGGCGAGGGGTCGTTCGAGTTCAGGCGCACCGCGTCGCGTCTTGAGGAAATGCGCAGCGCCGGCTGGGGGCGCTGAGGCGGGCGGACGGTTTTTCACCGCCCGCGCCGCGGAGGGACGGGCCGCGTCGCAGGCGCGGGCCCGTCGTCCAGGCGGGATCAGTCGTCCTGCCAGCGGACGGCAACAACTTCATCGAGGGTCATTGCGCTTGCGTCATCGATCGTCAGACCGGTGCCGGTGATCAGCTGGCGCAGGGCGTTTTCGGTCATTTCGCCGGTGGCGCGCATCTCGCCGACGGTCTGGGCGGATACTGCGGTGACTGCGCCCGTTGCGAGCATTCCGGCAACGACGAAGGCTTTTGCAAAGGTGTTCATGAGGAGCTCCCACACATTTGTGAACGAAACCGTTTCGTTCTGAAAGCGATATGGTGCGGATCCGGCGCGGCTTCAATATGAAACGAAACAGTTTTGTTCACAGTTTCTTGATGCTGTGGTAGGAAAGCTTGAAGCGGGAAAAAACGGGGGCACATGGCTGCCCTTCACTGGAGGAAAAAGGAAAATGAACGCGTCGGAGGAAAAAACGGGCGGTGTCTGCCCGGAAACGGAAGGGTGCAGATTTTCGGAACAGCCGGTTCAGCGCAAGCTGGAGCAGCTGATCGACGGTGCGCGGCGGGTGTTTCTTGCCCAGGGGTTTGCCGGTGCCAGTGTCGATGACATTGCCCGCGAAGCCGGTATTTCCAAGGCAACGATGTACCGTTACTTCCCCGACAAGGCGGCGATATTTTCCGAGATCATCCGCAGGGACTGTGACCGGCAGTCGGACATGATGTCGAAAGAGCCGGGAACCGGACCGCTGGAGCCTTTCCTGACCGCCCATGCGATCAAGTACGTGCGGCTGATGACCTCGCCGTTCATGCAGGGCATGTACCGGGCGGCGGTGGCCGAATCGGCCCGGGTGCCGGAATACGGTCTGAGCTTCTACGAGTCGGGTCCGGACAAGGGGCGCCGCTGGCTGGCGCCGGTGTTGCAGGCGGCGGCGGAGCGCGGCGAGATCGCGGTGGAAAACGCGGATACCTCGGCACAGCAGTTTTTCGCCCTGTGTTCGGCGGAGGTGTTCAACCGGTCGTTGTTTGGCGTGGTGGAGAAGTTCACCGATGCCGAACTGAAGGGCTATGCCGAAACCGCCGTGCGGACGTTTCTCAGGGCGCATGCGGTGACGGGGTCCGGTGCCGATCGCGACACTTGAACCGGGGCTCGCGTCGGGCGAGACTGCGGGAGGACGGCAGACCGCCTCGGGAATGCCGGTTGCAGCGGATCGGGCAGCATGACCGAACTGATCGTCTGGACGTATGACCGGGTGCCGGAAGGGCCGCGCGGGTTCGTGCGGGACCTGCGGCTGCGCTGGGCCTGCGAGGAGGCCGGGTTGGCCTATTCGGTGCGTACGGTTCCTTTCGGGGAGCGGGGGCCGGAGCATCTGGCACGCCAGCCCTTTGGCCAGGTTCCGTTCCTGAGCGACGGCGGCCTCTCGATCTTCGAAAGCGGGGCGGGGCTGCTGCATCTCGCCCGGAAAAGCGAAAAGCTGATGCCACGCGATCCGGAAGGGGAGGCGCAGACGCTGCAGTGGACAATTGCCGCGCTGAATTCGGTCGAGATGGTTTCGGTTCCCTGGTGGTACCTGGAGGTGACGGGGGCGGCCGACAACGGCCTGACCGGCTGGCTGGAGAGCCGTCTCGGCCATGTGGAGGCGGTTCTGAGAGAGCGGGAGTGGCTGGCGGCCGACCGGTTCACGGTCGCCGACCTGCTGATGGCCGATGTGCTGCGGGTGAAAAAGGTCCGGTCGTTCGGGGATCGGCCGGCGACGGAAGCCTATGTGGCGCGGATCACCGAACGGGCCGCTTTCAGAAAGGCCCATGCCGATCAGATGGCGCATTTCGCCGCCGGGGATGAGCCGGCGCAGTAGCGTCGGAACTCCCGGGGGCGGTCGCGTGTGTCCGCACCGGGGACGCCGTCTGTTGGAGGAAAGGGTCGGACCGGTGTAGGATCGGGCCGCCGATGGCAGCAGGAGTGGGGTGCGGTGCCGCCGTTTCCGGAACCGGGTTTTGTCTTTCAGTACGACGCGGAGCACGAGATTGCGGCGCTTCGGCGGTGGCGCGACACAAAGCCCGGGCGGGCGATCCCGGCGCGGCGGGCGGGCCGGGTTCTGCTGGCGAGCTGGAACATTGCCAATCTCGGCGATCCGAAGCAGGTGCGCAGCGACGCGGACATTGCCCTGCTCGCGGAGGTGATTTCGTGGTTCGATATCGTCGCAGTGCAGGAGGTCAAAACCGATCTGACCGATCTGTTCCGGGTGCTGGCGCGGTTGCCGGCCGGCTGGCGCAGCGTGTTTTCCGACGAGGCGGGCAATGACGAGCGGCTGGCGTTCCTCCATGACGGGACGCGGGTCAGGCGGCTGGACCTGGCCGGGGAGGTCGCCATACCGCCGGCATCGCACCGGTACATCAGGCTGAAGGGCATCGCCCAGAAGTTCCGGGGGTTCGACCGCAACCCCTATGCGGTGGCGTTCGGGGCGGGGGAATTTGTCATCACGGTCGCCAATGCGCACAGCTATTTCGGCTCAGACAGTGCAATTGCGCGCAACCGGCGGGCGCTGGAGACCTATGCGCTGGGGCGCTGGGCGGATCTTCGGGCGAAGCGGGATTACGTCTATTCGGCGAATGTGGTGGTGATCGGCGATCTGAACATGCCGAAAGCCGAGGTGGGGGATGCGATCTTTGACGCGCTGACCGAGCGTGGGCTGGAGATTCCGGATCATCAGACCCATATCGGCACGACGATCACCGAGGGGAAATACTACGACCAGCTGGCGTTCTTTCCCGGCGATGCCGGGGAGGCCTACACCGTGTCCGGGGTGTTCGATTTCGACGGGGCGGTGTTTGCCGATCTTTGGCGGGCCCGCAGCGAAAAGGAGTTCGAGACCTATCTGCGCTATCACCTGTCGGATCACCGGCCGATCTGGGCGCAGTTCGAGACCTGAGCGTCAGTCGGCGGTTTTCTTCGGATTTGCCTTTCGGCGGGTGCGCGACTTCGGTTTTGCCGGTGTCCTGGCCTCGGGTTTCGGTGTCTGCACCGGGCGCATCCGAACGTAGTCGGTGCCGCGGCGGATCTCGAAGGTCCCGATGGCATTGACCAGATCGCTGAGTTTGGCGAAGCCGTAGGAGCGGGCGTCGAATTCGGGTGAGAGGTTGTTGAGGATCTGGCCGACCTGGCCGAGGTGGTACCAGCCTTCGGAATCCTCCTCCATTTCGGCAATGGCCTGGGTGAGCAGCGGGGCGGCGTCCTCGGGTTTGCCGCGCGGAGGCATCGCAGCTTCGCCGTCGCCGGCAGTGCGCAGGTTCTCGGTGAAGATGAAGCGCGAACAGGCCTGGCGGAAGCTTTCCGGCGAGGTGGTGCGGCCGATGCCGTAGACGTCGACTCCTTCGGCGCGGATCCGGGCGGCGAGCGGGGTGAAGTCGCTGTCCGACGAGACGAGGCAGAAGCCGTCGAAGCGGCCGGAATGCAGCAGATCCATGGCGTCGATCACCATCGCGATGTCGGTGGCATTCTTCTGGCGGGTGTAGGGGTACTGGTGGTGGGCCTGGATGGCGTGGCGGCCGAGCACGTCCTTGTTCCAGCCGGAGGCGCCGGTGCCGGAATAGTCTCCGTACGCCCGGCGCAGGCTGGCTTCGCCGAGCTTGGCCACCTCGACCATCAGCCCGTCGGCGATGGCGGCGGAGGTGTTGTCGGCGTCGATCAGAACGGCGAGTTTCGGGGCGCGCTCAACCATCTCAGCGCAGTTTCTGCAGCAGGGCGGTGGAGGCGAAACCGTCCGGTACCATGCCGTTGGCGGCCTGGTAGCGGCGGATCGCAGCCGCCGTGTCCGGGCCGATCACGCCGTCGGTGCCGCCGGTGTCGTAGCCGGCAGCGGTCAGACGGCGCTGCAGTTCCTCGGCCTCGGAGCGGCTGAGGCTGCGTTCGCCGCGCGGCCAGGGCTGCTGGAATTTGCCCCCCCCGGCGATGCGGTCGCCGAGATGGCCGACCCCCATCGCGTAGGAGGTGGCGTTGTTGTAGCGTTTGATGACGTAGAAATTCTGGTAGACGACGAAGGCCGGACCCTGGACCCCTGCGGGAGTGATGATCGCGGCACTGCCGTAGTCGGGAAGCTGGTTGCCGGCGAGGGTCCGCACGCCGCGGGCGTTCCAGTCGGCAACCGGGCGGCGGTTCGACTGGTCGGCGGAGGCGTAATTGAAGCCCTGGGGAAGACGGACTTCCATCCCCCAGGGGGCACCCTTCTGCCAGCCGGCGTTGCGCAGGTAGTTGGCGGCGGAGGCCAGCGCATCGGTGGGATCGTTGGACCAGACGTCGCGGCGGCCGTCGCCGGTGAAATCGACCGCGGTGGAGAGGTAGCTGGTGGGAATGAACTGGGTGTGGCCCATTGCTCCGGCCCAGGAGCCGCGCATCGCCGAGGGCGCGACGTCACCGGCCTGGAGGATCTGCAGGGCGGCGATCAGCTGCTCCTCGCCGAACGAGCGGCGGCGGCCCTGGTAGGCGAGGGTGGCGAGGCTTTCGATCACCGGAATGTCGCCGCGATAGGTGCCGTAGTTGGTCTCCATGCCCCAGATCGCCAGCACGGTCTGGTCGTCGACCCCGTAGGTGGCTTCGATCGATTCGAGGGTGCGGGACATCTCGGTGCGTTTGCCGCGGCCGGTGCTGACCCGGTCGTCGGAGGCGGCGCTGTCGAGATATTCCCAGAGCGGTTTGGTGAATTCGGCCTGGCGGCTGTCGAGGCGCAGCACTTCGGCGTTGACGCCGACACCCTGGAAGGCGGCGTCGAAGACGTCGGGGCGAATGCCCCGGGCCAGCGCCTTGGTCCGGAAGCCGTCGCGCCACGCGTTGAAACTTGCCGGTTGCGGCGACTGGCTGCGGGACATCGGGGCGGAGCTGGTCTGAAGTGGCGAGTTCGCGCTGACGCCGCAGCCGCCCGCGACCATGGCGAGTAGCATTGCGGCTACGGAAAGGGATTTCACTGCTGGCCTCCGGCTCGTTTGTTTTGTGTGAATCTACCTTCGCGTGCGCGGGAATGATAGGGGGCAAAGTCGTTCCGCGGCGGATTGCCGGCAAAATTTCGGCGTGTTCGGGGACGGTCGGCGCGGCGGGCGCTGCCGTCCCCGGGCAGGGTTCAGTTCACGGCGAAGCAGTAGAACAGGCCGTCGCCGCCGGTGCTGCGCAGGGCGTCGAGGCTGCAGCCGCCGCGCGAGGCATGCGAGGAATTCCAGGATTTCGCCGCGTCGGAATCGTCCAGCCCCATGCGGTCGTGGTGTCCGACCATGGCGGCGGACTCCACCGCGTCGGTTGTCCAGTTGTCGCAGGTTTCCGCGGCCGCGGTGCCGTCGGGCAGCGATCCGGTGAGGATGTCATGGCGGTTCGGTGTGTCGCCGCGGCCGTTGATGACGTTGCCGGTTTCGTCCAGCGCGGTCTCTTTCGATATGTTGTTGCCGTCGCCGTGCAGCGCCGCGACATCGGTCGCGATCAATACGCCTTCGGCGTTGTACCACGGGCCCGAACCGATCCGGTCGCGGGCGTTGACGTCGGAGGTGGAAAGATAGGCCGCCCAGGTATGGTCGAAGGTTCCGCCGGTTTCGGCAAGGGTGGCACAGAGGCCGTCCGCGCCCTCAAGACCGCCGAGATTGCCGCCGGTTCCGGGGTTCTGGCTGGTGACGAAAAAACTCATGGTCGTGCCTTGTGCAACGGCACCGGTCGCGGCACCGGCCACGAGCGCGGCGGTCAGGGTGATGACGGTTTTCATCAGGCGTCTCCTCGCTGCTTTTGTCCGCTGGTTCGGCGGAACGGCAAGGGTAGGCCAGGATCGGCCCGGGACGGGTTCACGAGGTCGTGTGCGGATTCGGGCTACTTGCCTTTGCGGCGGTCCTGTTTGGCGCGTTTGACCCGGCGGATTTTCGAGCGCTCGAGTTTGCGGCGCGGCGTGCCCTGGCGGGAACCGCGGGACGGGGTCGGCATTTTGCGGCCCTCGACCTCGAGAAGTTCGAACAGCAGGCCGCCGGTGATCGGGGCGGCTTCGACCAGCCGGACCAGCACCTGTTGGCCGAGGCCGAGCACCCGGCCGCTTTTCTCGCCGGTCAGGGTCTGGCTGTCGGCGTCGTGGCGGTAATACTCGGTGCCGATGGCGGAGATCGGGATCAGGCCGTCGGCGCCGGTTTCGTCGAGGCGCACGAACAGGCCGAATCGGGCGATGCCGGCGATCTTGCCGGTGAATTCGGAGCCGACCCGTTCCGAGAGCCAGGCCGCGAGATAGCGGTCGGTGGTGTCGCGTTCGGCCATCATCGAGCGGCGCTCGGTCATCGAGATGTGCTCGCCGGTCTCAGCGAGCGTGTCCTCTTCCCCCGGTGTCAGGCCGTCGTCGCCCCATTTGTGGGCGCGGATCAGGGCACGGTGCACGATGAGGTCGGCATAGCGGCGGATCGGCGAGGTGAAATGGCCGTAGGAACGCAGGTTGAGGCCGAAATGGCCGAAGTTTTCCGGCGCGTAATAGGCCTGGGTCATCGAGCGCAGCACCGACATGTTGATCATTTCGGCATGTTCGGTACCGGCGACGCCGTCGAGCAGCCGGTTGAGATGGGAGGTTTTCAGCACCTGGCCCTTTGCGAGGGTCAGGCCGACGGATTCGGCGGTTTCGCGCAGGGCGTCGAGTTTTTCCGGGTTCGGTTCTTCGTGGACGCGGTAGAGCAGGCGGAGTTTTTTCGCCTCAAGGGTTTCGGCGGCGGCGACATTGGCGAGGATCATGAAATCCTCGATTACCCGGTGGGCGTCGAAGCGGTCGCGGAAGGCGACGGAGGTGACTTCGCCCGATTCCGAGAGGATGATTTTGCGTTCCGGCAGGTCGAGCGCGAGGGGCGCGCGCAGGGTGCGGGCCTCGGAAGCGGCGCGCCACGCGGCCCAGAGCGGTTCGATGACGGTTGTGAGCAGTGGCGCGGTCTGTTCGTCCGGGGCGCCGTCGGCGGCGGCCTGGGCCTGGTCGTAGCTGAGGCTGGCCCGGGAGCGCATCAGGCCGCGGGTGAAGCGGTGGGCGCGGACGGTGCCGCCGGCATCGAGGGTCAGGCCGACGGCGATGCAGGGGCGCTCGGCCCCTTCGTGCAGGGAACAGAGGTCGCCGGAGAGCGTGTCGGGCAGCATCGGCACGACGCGGTCGGGGAAATAGGAGGAATTGCCGCGGCGGCGGGCCTCGCGGTCGAGGGCGGAGCCGGGGCGGACGAACCAGGCGACATCGGCGATGGCCACCCAGACGATGTGACCGCCGGGGTTTTCCGGGTCGTCGTCGGCCATGGCGCAGACGGCGTCGTCGTGATCGCGGGCGTCCTCGGGGTCGATGGTGACCAGCGGCAGGTCGCGCAGGTCCTCGCGTTTGCCGAGCGGCGGCAGGGTCGCGGCTTCGGCCTCGGCGAGGGCATCGGGGCTGAATTCGACCGGGATGCCGTGTTCGTGGATGGCGATCAGCGACACGGATTTGGGTGCCAGCGGGTCGCCGAGCCGTTCGACGACGCGGGCACGGGGCAGGCCGTGGCCGCGCGGGGTGCCAATCTGTTCGGCTTCGACCAGTTCGCCGTCGCGCGCCCCGGCGGAGTCGCCCGGGTTCACCATCCAGTCGCGATCAGTCTTTTTGTCGACGGCGGCGATGCGGCCGCCGTATTCGCCCTGGTGGTAGATGCCGAGCACGCGCTTGGGGCCCATGCCGATGCGGCGGATGACACGGGCGGCGAGCGGGGCGTTATCGCCCTCGAGCGGGACCAGGCGTCCGAGCAGGCGGTCACCGGGGCCGAGTGCCGGGGCGTCGGATTTCTGCATCACGAGGATGCGCGGCGGATCGGTTTCGCCCTCCCACTCGGCAGGTTCGGCCCAGAGATCGCCATCGGTATCGGTGCCGGTCACGCGCATCACCAGGACCGGCGGCAGGTCGCCGGCCACCCGGACCCGGCGGCGGCGCTTCTCGATCTGGCCGTCGCGGCCCATCTGCGTCAGCAGCTGTTTCAGTTCGGTCTTGGCATGGCCCTTGAGCCCGAAGGCGCGGGCGATCTCGCGCTTGCCGGAGGCCCCGGGATTCTCGCGGATGAACTTCAGAATTTCGTCAGGTGTGGGGAGGTGGTTCATCCCCCTGCCTTAGCAGGGGGGCGGTAAGAGCGCCACGCGAAAACGCGTGGCGGCGACGGGGCGGTTCAGGAGTTTTCCTGGGCCGCGTCGATGTCGGCGAGCAGCTGCGACAGGGTGTCGGGCACGTCGGTCAGGATGCCGTTCACGCCTGCTTCGATGAGGCCGATCAGTTCGGCGCGGTCGGCGGTTCCGGCGGTTGTCCAGACCGGACGGCCGTGTGCCTGGACCCGTTTGACGAGGCAGTTCTCCACTCCGGCGCAGTCGGCCGGGATCGGGCCGCGGTTTTCGCTGTCTTCGCCGCGGATCCATTCGGGCCAGAGGCGGATGATCTCGACACCGGCACCGGCGAAGGCGTCGATCGCGTCGGGGTTGGGAATGAAGCCGAGGGTGCGCAGGTTCGGGTTGTACGCGCGGAACTCGGCCAGATCGTCGAGCGAGCGCACGCCGACGATGACGTTGAGGGTGGCATTGTGTGCTTCGGTGATGTCGACGACCCGGCGGCGGTCGAGCATGTCGGACTGCTTGATGTCCAGCAGCAGCATGACGCCGTTGTCCTGGGCGAAGGCGATGGCCTCCTCGAAGGTCGGAACGGTTTCACCGGCATGTTCGGCACCGGCCCAGGATCCGGCGTCGAGCGACTTGATCTCGGCAAGGGTGAGGGCAGTGACGTCGCCGCTGCCGTCGGTGGTCCGGTCGACGGTCTCGTCGTGCATGATGACCACTTCGCCGTCGGCGGTGCCGCGCAGGTCGATCTCGATCACCTTCACGCCGCGGGCGACCACGTCCCGGAAAGCGGCCATGGTGTTTTCAGGCAGGTCCGGCGCGAGGCCGCGATGGGCGACAAGCGCGATGTCCCAGCCGGGAAGCTCGGTGAGCGGGATGCCGTCCTGGGACGCGGCGGGCAGGGCTGTCGCGAGGGTCAGCGCGGCAGCGGCAAAGTGGCGGAACATGTCGGTTTCTCTCCGGAAGCTGAACGGGAGTTCCGGCTACCGGGGAGAAACAACAGGCACGTGACGGGCGGGTGACGTTGCGGTGACCGATGCACCGGAGGATCGCGGCCCCCGCCGGCTGATCCTAGATGTAGAGCAGTCCGCCGAAGACATGCTGGGCGATCCGGTCCCGGCTGAGGCCCATTTCCGCCAGCTGCCTGTCGCTGAGGCTGTAGAGATACTGGGCGCGCTGTGACGCACGGGCGAAGCGCGAGGTATTGGACAGGACGGTGAGGAAGTGGCCGATACGGGTTTTCCATCCGCCTGGAGCGGTGTCGATGAGGCTTTGGTTCGTTGTTTGGGCAGTCATTGGAAATCTCCTGGGTTTGCAGGTGCGATTTCCTCCCTTTCCATAATAATGCTGTGTTTCCACAGATCAAACAACTGCCATGATTGCATGGCAGCGTTGTCTCTGGTGCAGTGCAGCATTAATGCGGGATTAACGCGGTGCCGGTAGACGCGGCCCCGCGCTCCTGGTGTCGCGACTATTCGGCGGCGGTGTCCGTTGCGGCCTCGGCCGCGGCCTTTTTCGGTTTTGCGGCGGCCTTTTTCTTTGGAGCCGCCTTCTTCGCCGCGGATTTCTTCGCTGCGGTCTTTTTGGCTGCCGGCTTTTTCTTCGCGGCGGTTTTTCTTCGCGGCTTCTTGGCGACAATCAGTTCGGTTGCCTGTTCGAGGGTGATGGTGTCCTTGTCCATCTCCTCGGGCAGGGTGGCGTTGGTCTTTTCCCATTTGACGTACGGACCGTAGCGGCCGTCGTAGACGCCGATCATGCCGCCGTCGGGGTGTTCGCCAAGCTCGCGCAGGGGTTTGGCGGCGGCACGTCCCCGGCCGGGACCGCGGGCGAGTTTTTCCGCGATCAGGGTGACGGCGCGGTTGATGCCGATGGTGAAGACCTCTTCGGGATCCTTGATGTTGGCATAGGTCTTGCCGTGTTTGACGTAGGGGCCGAAGCGGCCGAGATTGGCTTCGATCGGCTCGCCGTCCTCGGGGTGCATTCCGACAAGGCGGGGCAGCGACAGCAGTTCGAGTGCCTTGGCGAGGTCGACCGCCGCCGGGTCCATGCCCTTGGGCAGGGACGAGCGTTTTGGCTTGGGGTTTTCTTCCGACACTTCACCAAGCTGCACATAGAGGCCGTAGGGGCCGACCCGCAGGGTGACCGGCAGGCCGTCGTCGTTGTAGCCGAGATGTTTGCCGTCCGGGCCTGCCGCGTCGCCGCCGGGCAGTTCGCCGGCGAGCGGGCGGGTGTAGCGGCATTCGGGGTAGTTCGAGCAGCCGATGAAGGCGCCGCCGGAGCGGGCGGTGCGCATGGACAGGCGGCCATTGCCGCAGGCCTTGCAGACACGCGGATTGGGGTCTTCCGGCGTCACCGGGAAGAGGTGCGGTTCCAGCACCTCGTTGATCTTTTCCAGCACGTCGGTGATGCGCAGTTCAGTGGTTTCACCGAGGGCGGCGGAGAAGTCGCGCCAGAAACTGGCCAGCAGGTGCTTCCAGTTTTCCTCGCCGGTGGTGACGCGGTCGAGATCCTCCTCGAGGTCGGCGGTGAAGTCGTAATCGACGTAGCGGCCGAAATAGTTCTGCAGGAAGGCGGTGACCAGCCGGCCCTTGTCCTGGGGGAACAGGCGGTTCTGTTCCTTGCGGACGTAGTCGCGTTCCTGGATGGTCGAGACCACGGAGGCATAGGTGGAGGGGCGGCCGATACCGAGTTCCTCCATCCGTTTGACCAGCGTCGCCTCGGTGTAGCGGGGCGGCGGCTGGGTGAAATGCTGTTCGGGCGTGACCTGGCGCTGCTTCGCCGCTTCGCCCTGCGAGATGGCGGGAAGGCGGGCGTCGTCGCCCTCGTCCTCGACGTCGTCGCGGCCTTCGGAATAGACCTTGAGGAAGCCGTCGAATTTCAGCACCTGACCGGTGGCGCGCAGGCCGACGGTATTCGCAGGGCCGGCGATCTCGACCGTGGTGCGTTCGAACCGCGCGGCGGACATCTGGCTGGCAACGGACCTTTTCCAGATCAGGTCGTAGAGCCTGGCCTGGTCCGGCTCAAGGTTCGAAAGGTCGGACGGATGCCGCGACAGGTCGGTGGGCCGGATGCACTCGTGCGCTTCCTGGGCGTTTTTCGCCTTGTTCCTGTACATGCGCGGGCTGTCCGGCACGTAGGCATCCCCGTAGCGGGACCTGATCGCATCGCGGGCGGCCATCACCGCCTCGGGGGCCATGTCGATGCCGTCGGTTCGCATGTATGTGATGTGGCCGGCCTCATAGAGGCGCTGGGCGGTTGACATGGTCTGACGGGCGCCGAAGCCGAATTTGCGACTGGCTTCCTGCTGCAGGGTTGAGGTCATGAACGGCGCGGAGGGATTGCGGCTGGCCGGTTTGGCCTCGACCGAGGTGACCGCGAGGGCGGCGGCGGTGATCGCCGCGACGGCGGATTTCGCCGCCGCCTCGTCCGCGAGGTCGTAGCGGTCGAGTTTTTTGCCCCCGAGCGTCGTCAGCCGGGCTTCGTAGGTTTCGCCGCCGGGTGTTTCCAGATAAGGTTGAAAATGCCGGGGCTGGAGTTGAAGCCGTGCTGTCCGCCGTGGCGCCCGATCGTCCACTCGGCCCAGCAAATGGGCAGCCCGATGATCAGGAACGAAATGAAGTACGCCAGCATGAAGGCGCCGCCGCCGAACTGGGCCGCTAGTCCGGGAAAGCGAAGGAAATTACCCAGCCCGACTGCGCTGCCGGCTACTGCCAGGACAACACCCAGTCGGGAGTTCCAGCCTTCTTTGGGTTTGGAGCTCGCCATGTGGTTTTGCATTCAAGGGCTTAGGCCAGCCGGGGCCAGAAAAAAATCGACTCGGCTCCGGTCGGCGGGCAAGGTGAAGCATTTCCGATACCCATGAGTCTGCTCGACCGTT
>JAUIHM010000149.1 GCA_030432315.1 Alphaproteobacteria bacterium
GGGAAAGTGGCGAAGCGGGGGCGGTCATGGCGACAGGGCTGACGGGACGCGATCCCGGCGAAGCGCGGATCATTGAAATCGACACCGACCGCATCCTGGGCCGACGACAGGAGCACTTCGGGGTCATCGACATCGGTTCGAATTCGATCCGGCTGGTGGTCTACGACGACCTGAGCCGGGCGCCCTTCCCGCGGTTCAATGAAAAAGCCATGTGTGCCCTCGGGGCGGAAATCGACGGAGACGGAAATCTCCGCGGGGAGGCGATTGAGCGTGCCGTGCAGGCGATCAGCCGATTCGAGGCCATTGCCCGGGCGATGGACGTGCGCCGGCTGGAGGTGATCGCGACGGAGGCGACGCGAAAGGCGAAGAACGGTGCCGCGTTCCTAGAGGCCATCAGGAAGGAAACCGGTCTGAAGGCGCAGCTTTTGACCGGGGTGGAGGAGGCGACCTATACGTCGATGGGGGTCATCTCCGGGTTCTATCAACCCAAAGGCCTGGTCGGCGACATTGGCGGCGGCAGCCTGGAAGTGGCGGAAGTGATCGGCGACCGGGTCGGCGAGCGTATGGCGAGCATGCCGCTCGGGGCGATTCCGGTCGGCCGGATGCTGGCCGAGGGCTATGGTGCGGCCAAGAAGCAGATCGACGACATTCTCGCGGAAAGTCTGCCGCCGATGCTGATCGAGCCGGTACTCTATGCGGTCGGAGGAGGCTGGCGGGCACTGGCGCGGGTGCATATCGCCATGAACGCGGCGTCGATCAATGTGGTGCACGGCTGCGAAGTGGAGGCGGAGACCATCCGGACTCTTGCCAAATCCATCGCGAAAATGAGCCCGGAGGAGATTGCCGGACTGCCGGACGTGCCGTCACGGCGCGTCGATACCCTCGCCGCGTCGGCGCTGGTGATGTCACGGGTGCTCAAGGCGCTGAAGCCGGCATCGGTGGTGTTTTCCGCCTATGGCCTGCGGGAGGGATGGCTGTACGCGCAGTTGGGCGCGGAAGAGCAGTACCGCGATCCGCTGCTGGAGGGCGCCCAGGCGATCGGCCTGCCCAAGGCCCGGGTGCCATCGTTCGCCGCGGCGCTTGGCCGCTGGACCGAAAACCTCTTTCCTGGGGAAACTCAGGTGGACCGCAGGCTGCGGCTGGCGGTCTGCGCGCTTTCGGACATTTCCTGGCGGGAGCACGAGAAGGTGCGCGCCGCGGAGACCTTTCGCAGTCTGCTGCAGTTTCCGTTCATCGGCATGACCCATGTCGAGCGGGCCTTTGTCGCCGCCGCGGTGATGGCGCGGTATGGCGGCAGGGCCGACAGCCAGGGCCCGCAGGACGGTCCGCCGCTGCTTGAGGAAAGCCTGGCCAGACGGGCGGAAATTCTCGGCAGGGTTCTGCGGCTGGGGTACCGGTTTTCCGCCAGCGTGCCGGAGATACTCGACCAGGCGCGGTTGCAGCTGGATGCCGATGCCGCGCGCCTGGTGATTTTCGAGAATGCAGACCTGCCGGACAGCGGCGCGGTGCTGGAGCGGCTGCAGCAGGTTGCCAAGGCAACCGGGCTGGCGGGTGCCGAGATTGTCGGCGCACGGAACGCCGGCTGACCGGCGGCGGGTGCCGCACTTGTGGTCACGGCAAGCGGCGGCTAGGCTTGCCGGGGTATTTTGGCGGGGGACCGAAAATGATTGAACGACTTGACCATATCAACGTGCGCACCGCGCATCTCTCGGCAATGGTGGAGTGGTACGAAAAGGTCTTGCAGTTGCGTTCCGGACCGCGTCCGCCGTTCGCGTTTCCCGGTGCATGGCTTTACGCGGGGCAGCATGCGCTTGTGCATCTGGTTGGCGTTGACCGGCAGCCCGCGGAGGCAGGCCGGGATATTGCGCTCGAGCATGGTGCATTCCGGGCGACGGGTTACGGCGACTTTATCGCCCGGCTCGACGCCATGGGGCAGAGGCGGGAAGTGACCAGGGTGCCGGAGTTTCCGATTGTCCAGGTCAACGTCTGGGACCCGGACGGCAATCACCTTCATGTGGATTTTGACGCGGCGGAGGTTGACTGACCGTGGCAAGGGTAACCGGGATCGGTGGGCTGTTCTTCCGGGCGGCCGATCCTGAAGGTCTGGCGGTCTGGTACGCGACGCACCTCGGAATTGAACGTGTGCCGACCGACTACGACACCGAACCCTGGACCCAGGACGGGGGGCCGACGATCTTCGCGCCGTTCCCGCAGGATACCGGCTATTTCGGCGACAGGGCGCAGCAGTGGATGCTGAATTTGCGCGTCGACGACCTCGACGGCGTGGTGGCGCGGCTGCGCGCCGCGGGCATCGAGGTCAGGATCGAGCCGGAGCCCTATCCCAACGGCCGTTTCGCGCGGCTGACCGATCCGGAGGGAAACCCGGTGGAACTCTGGCAGCCGCTCTGAACCGGGCAGGGCTGCGGCAACGGATTCAGAGGCAGCGGTCGATCTGCTGGCCGGTGAGATAGAAGGTTCCCTCGGAAAACAGACGCGCGGCGGCGACGATCCGCGATGCCTGCGGGATCGGCGTGCCGTCCCAGACCAGGGCGTCGAGGCTGTCGGCGATCCGGCGGGCTTCGGCGGCGTTTTCGCGGCAGGTGCGGCAGGTGTCGCCGTGCCGTTCGTGGACCGTGTCGGCGGGACGGGCGCGGGCGTCCTGTGCCGTGCGAAAACCAAATCCCAAACGGGCGGTTGCAGTGCCTGCTGTCACGATGATGGCGGGTGCAATATGCATGATCGGCTTTCTCATAAAACTTCTGAACACTTTTATGAGAATGGGCGTAAAAGTCGCACCAGTCTATCCTGTAGTTGCGAAACGGTTAAGGACGGGCGCGGCGGCGGCCGCGTTTCAGGGCGCGAGGCCGCGGGTGTAGAGGGCGGTGAGGAACCGCGAGGCATCGTCGAAGCGGCGGTCCTCATCGGTGTTGAGCACCGCCCGCACCTGGATGTCGAAATCGGCGTAATGCTGGGTCGCGGCCCAGATCGAGAAGATCAGATGGTACGGGTCGACATCGGCCATCCGTCCGGATTTCGACCAGCCGCGCATCACCTCGGCCTTGCGGTCGACGAGATCGCGCAGCGGCCCGGCCAGGGTGTCGTAAACATGCGGCGCGCCGCGCAGGATTTCGACGGCGAACAGCCGGCTCTCGCGGGGATAGTCGCGGGCGAGGCTGATCTTGCGTTCGATGTAGGCGGCGATTTCGCTGACCGGATCGCCGCTTTCGTTCATTTCCCGCAGCGGATCCAGCCAGGTGTCGAGCAGGCGGTCGAGCAGGATCCGGTGGATCGAGTCCTTGGACGGGAAATAATAGAGCAGGTTCGGTTTCGACAGGCCGGCCCGGTCGGCAATCTGGTCGAGCGAGGTGCCGCGAAATCCGTGGGTCGAAAAGATGTCGAGGGCCGCTTCGAGAATCGCCGCGCGCTTCTCCCGCTGGATGCGGGTGACCGGTTTTTGTGCGGCGGGCCGGTTCATTTCATCTGATTCCCTAAATCCGCTTGACCCGTGTTCTGCGGGTGGTAGCGTCATTTTTTGACCATATGGTCATAAAATACAACCTTTCCCGTCGGCTCGGCGCAAAAAGATCGGGGCACGGCGGGCGCACGGGCCGCGGCGGTT
>JAUIHM010000062.1 GCA_030432315.1 Alphaproteobacteria bacterium
GCTTGGTATCCACCGCCAGAGATTCCTCTTTCATCGCCGCGTATATGACATCGAGGGAAGCCAACGGCAGCAGAAGCTGAAGGCTGCCGGAGCGCGCGGCCTCCCCAATGTCGAGAACAATGTTGAACAGCAGCACGTCGACGTAGTCCGGCGCAAACCGGGTTTGAGAGATGTCCTGGCGCAGTTCAACTATCGTGATTTCCTTTTCCATCGGCTTGCCGACAGTGAGGGAAAGAGACTCGACAAACGATCGGATTGTGGCGTCCAACGCCAGTTTGCAAATTGCTTTGTCGATTTCGGTGAAAGCACGTGTAATGGCCACCGGAGCGTCACCTGGATCCCCGCCAAGCGTCAGATCAATCAGGTGATACGCAAGGTCAGTGTCAGCGACGATCAGACCTTTCAGGGACGCATGTTCCACTTCGACAAGACCAAGCATGGCGGGCACGGAAATGTCCGCTACTGCTTCGGAAACCTTGACTATTTTGCACTCAAGAACCATCGCACTCACCGATGCCTTGACCAGTGGGCGGAGGCGTTCCTCGATCTGTCGGGCAAACGTCTGACCGATGCTGTCGGCATCGGGAAGCGGGGAGCGGGCCACACCGCCATGGTGCAGCTTTTTGACCAGCACATTCTGTGCAGCCTGCATGGCAAGAACTCCTGAAAAGTATTGGGCAAGTTTTGTCCGGAAAGATTACGGAAGACTGAACACTGGACCGGCCTGATAACATTTCGGCACGGGTGTTCGATCACTGTGGCGTTCCGGGAGCAGGGCATTTGCCCCCGGCGTTTGGATTGTACTGACGCGGTCAACATGTGTATCAGAACTGATAAAGGCTCTTTTAGGCAGACAGGGACTCTCAGGTGTTGCTCGCTCAGGATGTTCAGGGTGACGAACTCGCGGCATTGCAATGGCTGCTGGAACTGGGCGTGGACGAAGCGATTGGGGCGGAACCGATCAACCGTTTCACAGTGAAACCACCCAATGTTGAAAAGCCTCGTCCGTCCGGTGATGACGTTGTAAATATTAAAAAAAGCGAGGCCACCGTCGCTGCGGAAGCAGTTGCTGAGGCGGTTGCTCTCTCGCGCGCGATCAACGACGTTGACGGGTTAAGGGTCGCCTTGGAGGGGTTTGACGGATGCATACTGAAGAAGGGTGCGCGGAATCTCGTGTTTGCAGACGGAAATCCCCGGGCGCGGGTGATGGTGGTTGGAGGTACGCCGGGGCGGAACGAGGATCAGAGGGGGGTTCCGTTTGTTGGGGCGGCGGGACAATTGCTGGATCGGATGTTCGGTGCGATCGGGCTGTCGCGGGCGTCGAAGGCTGCTGAGAGGGCGGTGTATCTTACAAACCTGATGCCCTGGAGACCGCCGCAGGACCGGGATCCGACGACCGAGGAAGTAGCGCTAATGTTACCGTTTCTGATGCGGCACATTGAACTGGTGGACCCGCAAATTATTGTTTTATTGGGAAATATTCCTGCGCATGCCGTTCTGGGCGGAGAGGCAGGTATTGTGCGGATGCGCGGAAACTGGGGGGAGGTTCTGGGGCGGGCGGTGATGCCGATGTTTCATCCGGATACTTTGCTGCGCGGGCCGGAGAAAAAGCGGGAGGCATGGGCCGATCTTCTGGCGATACAGGCGCGGCTGGAGGGGAAACCCAATGAGTGAGTTCTCAAAAAAACCCCGTGAATTCATAGCGGTACGGATTGCGGTGTTGACTGTTTCAGATACGCGGTCGCTCGCGGAGGACCGGTCGGGGGATGTGCTGGTGGCGCGGCTGGAGGCGGCGGGACACGTACTGGCCGACAGGGCGGTGGTGAGGGATGAACGTATTGAAATCGCAGGGAAATTGAGAGAATGGATTGCCGATCCGAATGTGGATGTAGTGCTTTCGACCGGGGGAACCGGGCTGACCGGACGGGACGTCACGGTAGAGGCACATCACGACGTCTATGAGAAGAAAATCGACGCGTTCGGCACCCTTTTCACATTGATTTCATTCGATAAAATCGGGACGTCGGCGGTGCAGAGCAGGGCCTGTGGGGGGGTTGCGGGGGGGACGTATCTGTTCGCCTTGCCGGGCTCTCCCGGGGCCTGTCGGGACGCCTGGGACGGGATTTTGGAAAAGCAGTTGGATTACAGGCACATGCCGTGCAATTTCGTCGAAATCATGCCCCGTCTGGAAGAGCACAGGCAGCGAAAAAAGGGCCGTTAACCGGCGGCGATGCGATACCCAACCGATACCCTTTCGATACCCAACCGATACCGACATTTTCCGGGTGGGCCCAAATCGTTAACGGCAGGACGAACCGGGAGGCAGGACGATGACGGAAGTGTATGACGACGTGCTCGCGGACATGGTGAGCACCGCCCGCGAGGCCGGGGCGCTGACGCTGGAGCACTTCAAACGGTTTCGGGATCTGGAAATCGGCATCAAGGGGCCGGCGGATTTCGTCTCGGATGCGGACCGGGAATCGGAACTGCTGATCCGGGACAGGCTGTTTGCCAAATATCCCGACTGGAGCCTGACCGGCGAGGAGTTCCCGCCGGTCGAGCGGGATGACCGGGAATACCGCTGGCTGGTCGATCCGATCGACGGGACGACCAATTTCATCAACGGCATGCACTACACCATTTCGATCGCCCTCAGGCGCGGAAACGAGACGGTGGCCGGAGCACTCTACAATCCGGTGGCGGATGAGATGTTCACCGCGATCCGGGGCGCGGGCGCATTCCTGAACGGCGAGCGCCTGCGGGTCAGCACCCAGAGCGATGTCGGGATGATGGCAGTCGGCACCGGTCTGCCGGTCAGCAACCTGCACAGTTTCGAGGGCTATTACCGGCGGCTGGAGAAAATCCGCGACCCGATTGGCGCAATCCGCATCGTCGGCAGTTCGGCCAATTCCTGCGCTTACGTCGCCTGCGGTCGGCTGACCGGATATTTCGAGGAATCCGGGCTGGTCGACTGGGCGGTCGGGGTGCTGCTGGTCGAGGAGGCCGGCGGCGTGGTCACCGACTGGTGGGGACGCGGACCGGAGTTTTACGAAAAGAGCGGCATGGTGATCGTCGCCAACCCGGCGACACATGCCTGGCTGCTGGAAAAGCTGAAAGACGCACCGAAGAAGGACGCCCAGTGATCTCAATCAGACGTCTCGAACCCTGATGCCGGGTTCATGCTGTCGTATTGCGTAAGGCGGCAAAGCGGACAAAGCGCCAATTCGCTGCGGTTGCACCCAAGGTCTTCTTTGCTGGCTGAGGGTCGCACAATCGAACCTTTAATCAACAGCTGTATCTCGCTCGGCACCTCGAAGCCGACTGAGTGTGACCGGGGTGATTCCGAGAAAAGACGCGATCAGATAGTGACCGAAAAGCCCTTCGTGACGCGGGAAATCTCTCCGAAACCATGCAAGGCGATCTGCGCCGCCTAAGGCGGCGAGGCACCACTCCCGATCAGCCTTACGGGCAAGTTCCTGCTGCAGAATGCCATTCGCCCATTCTCGAATTGGCTCAGATGCCAGCATAAGCTCAGTCAGGGCGCGGCTGTCCATGTGTGCAACCAACGCATCCGCGGTCACCTCTATTGAAACGAGCGAGGTTGTGTTTCTCGTTCTCGCGACATTTGGCGCGACCACGCATGGGCCAACGTGAAAGCCAACACAAACGGCGCGACCTTCAGGATCTGTAATAAGGCTCGTGGCGCGCCCATCGAGAATGATGTGTTCCAGGAGATCCGGTTCGCCCTGCGTTGCAATGCGACGCCCCTTTTCAACATGGTCAACACGCCATGCCGCCGCGAACTCATGCGCGCTGTCTCTCTCCAAAGCGTTTGGAGACCTGGTGAAAAAACTCAAGAGATCCAAATCGCGCATTCCTTATCAAACGATAATGCCAGCTTTGCTCGCGCTGAGTACGACGGTGCCAAAGGTAAGGAGAAAAACCGATGTCCATGACGATACCAACCAGGCCCGACGGGCGGCAAGCGGCACTCTTCGGTCTCGCGGCCGCTGGGGTCTATCTGATGATGATCTTTGTCACACTGGCGCACATCGAGGCTGTGTCCGGCCTTCGCCCTTTCGACATGCGCCCCGGCGGGTATTCGGCTGAACTGGCACATGCGCTGATCACTGACCTGGGACCCAGTGGACGGCGGTACTATCTCACGCGGCAAATTCCACTTGATCTGGTTTATCCCGCTCTCATGGCCCTGACCCTGGTGTCATTGCTCAAATGGCTTGGGTCACGAGACGTGAGTCAAAGGCTTGTTCGACTTGGAACCTGGCTTTCGATTGCGGCAGCGATCGCCGACTATCTGGAGAACGCCGGCATCTGCGTCATGATCCTGAGTTGGCCAGACATACCCGCCAACACGGTCCTGGCGGCAAGTGTCGCTTCCATTGTGAAATCGGGCTTGACGACGGCTGCTGTCCTGATCGTCCTGCTTGGTGCCGGTTTGTGGGCGTACAAAAGGATACGTACCTACGCCTGATCGATGCCTGCTGATGGCTCCATCAGCTTTCTTAAACCTGACTTCCGCCGCGGCACAGAAAACTGCAATCTGGGCTCTGACCCGTCATCTGAGGACTTCTGCAAGAGTTCGAGCGAACTGCACGTCTGAGGCCGCGAGACTGCAGAAGAGGTCTCTTTGATGCCGCTTAGGGCACCAGGCAAGGGCTCATGCGAGACCGGCGGCCATGGCTTGCGGGTCGTCGGTGGTGATCTGGTCGACGCCGAGGGCCAGCAGGCGGCGGGCGGAGGCGATCCCCTGCGGGTCGGCGCGGCGGATGGTGTAGGCGTCGATGCGGCGGTTTGCATCGTGGAAGGCGGCGACAAGATCGAAGCCATCCGCTTCGGCAAAAAATACCAGGGCGTGGTCGAGATAGATCAGTTCGGCGTCGGGTGAGGCGGCGAGGGCGTCGGCGACAAATCCGGTGTAGTCGCGACTGGCGTGCAGCCGGTCGATGGCACCCATGTGGCACGGGTCGTAGCCGATCCGCAGGCCCGGCGCGGTGGCGGCGAGCAGGCGGATCGAGTCCGCATCGCCGGAGGAGAGAATGAAATGGGAGGCGGCGGCGCCGAGCGCGGCGCCAAATCCGGAAATCGCCTCGGGCGTCAGGGCGGCGGCGTCCTGCTTGTAGTCGAGCTGCAGCAGGGCATCCGGGTGGACGCCCCCGCGAACAATCAGCGCCGCAAGGTCTTCGAGCAGCATCACCGGGTCGGTGGTCGGTGTGCCGTCATTGGCGCGCAGATGCAGAGAGCGCAGCGTTGCCGCCGATGTGTCGCCCACCTGACCGGTGCCGGTGGTCTCGCGTTCCAGCGACAGGTTGTGCAGCACCGCGAAACCGTTGTCGGCATGGACCACCAGATCGACCTCGACGCTGGCGCCGGCGGCCATGCCTTCGAGAATGCGCCGTCCGGTAAAGACCGGGTCGGTGCCGTGGCGCCGGGCGCGGTGCCATTTGAGAAACGTTCGCCGACCGTCGCGGATGACGGAAACCGGCGCCGTCATGCGCGATCGGCCCGATGGATCGCGACATCGTCGCGGTAGACGGCGAAAGCCCTCGGCTGAAGGTCGATGGCCATGCCCGCTTTCCAGAGGCGGGCGTCGGGCACCTGGGATTTGAGCCGCACCCCGTCGCCAAGTTCGATGTCGACAATGGCATGGGCGCCGAAATCGGTAACCCGGTGCACATGCGCGGCACCGGCGGCGCTCGCCTGGACGATGTCCAGCGCCTCGGGGCGCACGGCAAGGATTGCCGGGCCGTCGGCGACCGGCACCGCGAGGGTGAAACCGGCATGGTGGAAGGCGCCGTTCTGCACCGCGCCGTCGATCAGGTTCATCGAGCCGATAAACCCGGCGACGAAGGGTGTGGCGGGCGCGCGGTAGACCATGTCGGGCGGGTCGATCTGTTCGGTGCGGCCGTCACGCATGACGACGATGCGGTCGGCCAGCGCCAGCGCCTCGTCCTGGCCGTGGGTGACAAAGAGGGTGGTGATGCCGAGGCGCTGCTGCAGGTCACGGACCTCTTCGCGCAGACGTTCGCGCAGGTGCTGGTCGAGGCTGGCGAAGGGTTCGTCGAGCAGGAGGATTTTCGGTTCCAGCACCAGGCTGCGGGCGAGGGCGACGCGCTGCTGTTGGCCCCCGGAGAGCTGGTGGGTCATGCGCTGGCCGTAACCGGCGAGGCCGACCTGGTCGAGCACCGCCTCCACCCGGCGCCTGATCTCGTCGCGCGGCAGGCGGCGCAGCTTGAGGCCGAAGGCGAGGTTTCTGAACACGTTCATGTGGGTCCAGAGGGCGTGGCTCTGAAACACCATGCCGGTCGGGCGTTTTTCCGGTGGAATGCGGGTCACGTGCTCGCCGTCGATGGTGATCTGGCCGCCGGATGCGGTCTCGAAGCCGCCGATCATCCGCAGCAGCGTCGATTTGCCCGAGCCGGAGGGGCCGAGCAGGCAGACCAGCTCGCCGTCGGCGACGGTAAGGTTGAAGCGCTGCACCGCGTGCACGCTGCCGAAGGTTTTGCTGACGTCCCTGATGTCGAGTACGGCCATGGGCTGCTCCTATCCGCCGAAACCGCGGGCGAAGCTGCCCGAACCGATGACCCGCCGCGCGAACAGCAGGGCGATGAAGGACGGGACCCAGAGCAGCACCGAGAGCACCGCGCCGAACTGGATCACCGGCTGGTTGTTGATGAAGGAGATCATCAGCACCGGCAGGGTGCGGACCTGCGGCGCGCCGATCAGCCAGGCGCCTTCGGTTTCGTAGAAGGTGCCGACGAAGCTGAGCAGCAGCGCGGCGGCGATGGTCGGACCGGCCTGGGGCAGGGTGATCGACCAGAACACGCGCAGCGGCGAAGCGCCGACGTCGCGGGCGGATTCCTCCATCCGGCGGTCCACCGACTGGAAGGCGGCGACCGGGATCCAGATCATGAACAGCAGCGTGCCGACCAGCTGGATCAGCACCACGCCCCAGAAGGTGCCGATCAGGCCGAGGTTGAGGAAGATGCCGGCAATGGCCACCAGCAGGCCGAATTTGGGGAAGGCGTGGCCGGCGAGGAAGGAGAAGAACAGGATGTTGCGGCCGGGAAACTCCAGCCGGGCGAAGGCATAGGCGGCGGGCAGGCAGATGGCGGCGGAGATCAGCGTGACCACCGTGGCGAGTGTCAGGCTGGTGGTGATCGAGGTCCAGACATCGGCGCGCCCCAGCACCGCATGCCAGTAGCGCAGGCCGAATTCCTGGGGGATCACCGAAGGGTAGCGCCAGACGTTGGTGAAGGCCCAGGTGGCGACCACCAGCAGCGGAAAGACGATCAGCAGGGTAAGCGCGGTGGCGAAGGCGATGCCGGTCCAGTCGGTGCGGGGGCGGTCCATCTCAGGCCTTCCGGTTTTTCGCGACGGAGCGGACATAGAAGATGCCGAAGGCGATGCAGAAACAGAAGGTGATGACCGCCTGGGTGATCGCCGTGGTCGGGTCGTTGAGGTCGCGGAAGGTGCGCTGCATGAACGGCCCCATCATTTCCGGCGCCGCCGGTCCGAGCACGTAGGGCAGGGTGAAGGCAGAGAAGATGCCGAGCACGGTGAAGCTGATGGCGACGAGGATCGAATTGGTGATGCGCGGCAGGATGATGTGCCAGAACACCGACCGGCGGTTGGCGCCGACGTCGCGGGCCGCTTCGATCGACTGGTCGGAGACGGCGCCGAGGCCGGAGAGCAGGATCAGCACGGTGATCGGGATGTTGTCCCAGACGAGGCCGATCACCGGCCCCCAGGGGGTCAGGTAGGGGGTGTTGATTTTCGGCAGGCCGACGGAATTGAGCAGCAGGTCGACGGTGCCGTTCGGTCCGAGCACCCGGATCAGCGCATAGCTGAGGATGATCGAGGGAACGAACATCGGGAAGATGGCGAGACCCTGGACATAGGCGGCGAGTTTGCCGTCGGCAAAGCGCAGGTAGAGCGCGATCGACAGGCAGATCGGCAGCAGGAATGCCGCGCAGACGCCGGTGGTCCAGAGGGTGATGGCGAGGTTGTTGAGGCTGTAGCTGTCGGTGAAGAAGAAGGTGTAGGTGGCGACGGAAAGCTGTCGCCCGCCCTCCGGATCGGGAAGCCAGAGGGTGCGGGCGATGGCCGAAAAGATCGGCCAGATGATCATCCAGCAGACCAGCGCCACGGGCGGCGCGACGAGCAGGAGGCCGGTCGGCACCCTGCCCCGCGCCCGGCCGACGATGTCGCTCGCCGGCATGGCCGTCACTGGCTGCGGTCGACGTTCGGGGCGACGTTGCGGTACCAGCCGTCGTTGATCGCCACTTCCCAGTCACCGCCCGGGAAAACCGGGATCGAGGCCGGGATCACGTCGGCGAATTTCTCGCGCAGTTCCGGCGAGACATAGTCCCAGGAGACGCCGGGGAAACCGCCGAGTTCAGTCAGCACTGCCGACTGGATGTCCTCGGTGAGGATGAAGTCTGCGAGTTTGAGCGCCGCGTCCCTGTTGGTGCCGTTGGCGAGAATGACGCTGCGGGAGAAGCCGCCGGGCAGGCCGAGGTCGGAGAGCTGCACGAGGCCGGTGGTTTCGGGCAGGACGCCGGTGGAGATGGCCTGCAGGGCCTGGTCGGACCAGGCGGGGATCATGGTCACCGCCGACTGGCTGAGCAGCTGGATCGACTGGGTGTTGCCCGAGGTGTAGGAACCGCCGTCGAACAGCGACGGGGCGAGATCCTGGAGCAGGGCCCAGGCCGGTTCGAGCATGGTCTCTGAGGATTCGTCGGTGAAATTGTCGACCGTGAAGGCCGCCGGGTCGTTGCCGTTGACCTCATAAATGGCGCGGCGGACGAAATTGCCGCCGGAGCCGCCCTTGTCGGGGCGGTTGTAGATGAACTCGCCGGGGTTGGCCTTGATCCATGCGACCAGGTCGGCGAAGGTTTTCGGCGCGTCGGCGGGATCGAGTTTGGTGGTGTCATAGGCGAGCAGCACCTGGCTGCCGCGATAGGGCACGGAATAGTCGGTGTCGATGGCGAGCGGGTTGATCTTGTCGTAGTTCGACAGACCGGCTTCCTTGATGTTGACGTAAAGCCCGTTTTCGATCGCTCCGGCAGGCAGGCGCGGGTCGTGGTTCTCAAAATAGTCGGACTGCGGATCGGCACCGCTGGCGAGGGCGGCGGTTGCACGCTCGGCAATGGCGATGATGCCGGCATTGTCCCCCGCATCGACGAGATTCAGGGTGATGCCCGGATTGGCGGCCTCGAACTGCGGTTGGATGATGTTGGTCCAGAAATCCATGACGTTCTGGTCGGAGCCGGTGTACCAGTCTATCCGCCCCTCTTCGGCGGACGCGATCTGCGGCAGCAGTGCGAGACCGGCTGCGGCGATGCCGGTGGACAGCATGAAGGCGCGACGTTTCATTCCAGTTCCTCCTTTTGTGCGGCGGGATTGTCCCGCAGCCCGTTCGTTCGGCCCGCGCGGTTCGGCGGGGCCGGTCTCCGATAATGGCAGGTGGGGAGATGGTGACGGAGTCCGCCGACGGACGGTCTGTCCTGCCCCCCTCCCTGGCGCATTCCAGCTCGATACCTTCGCCCAGTGACGGGAACATGACAAGAGTCGTGATGTGCCGACAGGTCTTTGACCGCTGTCAGGCGACCGGAACAGTCCCGCCGTCGATCACATGCTCGCTGCCGGTGATCGCGCCGGCGCGGGGAGAACAGAGAAAACCGATCAGGTCGGCCACCTCGGCGGGTTTGGCCGGTCTGCCGAGGGGAATGCCGCCCAGCGAGCGCATGATGATCTCCCTGCCGCCGTCGCGTCCGGTTCCGGCTTCGTCGCCGAGCCGGTCGGCCAGGGCGAGAGCGGCGTCGGTCTCGATCCAGCCGGGAGACACACGCACCACCCGGACGCCCTCGGGCCCGACTTCCCTCGACAGGCTTTTGGAATACGTAGACAGGGCTGCCTTGGCCGCAGCATATGCGGTGGTGGACCCAGGCAGCGGCATCTGACGCTGGATCGAGGTGACGTGGACGATCACGCCCGATTTTCGCGCGACCATTCCCGGCAGAAAATGCCGGTCGAGCCGTACCGCCGCCATCAGGTTCTGACCGAGTTCCCGTTCCCAGTGCGTATCGGTCAGCGCGGCAAAGCCACCAGGCGGAGAGGCCGATCCGCCGACGACATTCACCAGAATGTCCAGTCCGCCAAACCGGGCGGCGACCTCATCTGCGACCAGAGCAGCTCCCTCTGCGGTGGTGACATCCGCCGCCACGAATGCGACGCCGGGCGCGGCCAACGCGGAAGCTTTGCGGGCGGTGGCCATCACCCGTGCCCCCTGCTCCGCCAGCAGGGCTGCCACGGCGGCACCGGTGCCCCGCGTGCCACCGGTCACCAGCGCCCGCCGGCCGGTGAGCCCGAGATCGAAGCCCATCAGGAGATCTCCAGTCGGGCAATCCTGTCGCCTGTCAGACTGAAAACGTGGTCGAGTTCGACCGGACTGCCCTTGAAGGCGCCGCTGACCCGGCAGGTGACGCGGAAATTCGCGCCGTCCGGTGCGGCCCGCAGGATCTCCTGCCGGAAGCTGACTTTTGCCACGTCTTCGCGCCAGCGCAGGATTTCGGCCCGGCCGCGATGGGTTTGGCGTTCGTCGCGGGCGATGCCGTCTTCGGTGAAACAGTCGGCGATGCCTTCCGGATCGTTGGCCGCGAAGTAGCCGGCGACCGGGGCAGGAAGAGGGTGTATCATTGGATCATCCCTTAGAGATTGTTGTCCCGTGGATATGCGGATAGGCTGAAATAATGACAAGAACGCACGAAAAAGTTGGGTACTTACCTGAAAGTAAGGCAGGGCAGGAACCCCATGGCTATACGCGCTCAGCGGCTGCCGAGGGGGTGGAAACCGCGCTGAAGATGCTGGAAGGCAGGTGGAAGCTCGTGATCCTGTTTCACCTGTTCGGCGGTCGCGTCATGCGCTTTTCGGATCTCGAGCGGGCCATCCCCGAAGTGTCGCAGAAGATGCTGATCCAGCAGTTGCGGCAGATGGAAACCGACGGCATCGTCCACCGCGAAGTCTATCCCCAGGTGCCGCCGAAGGTGGAATACTGCCTGACGGACTGGGGGCAGTCGCTCTGCCCGGCGCTGGATGCATTGCTGACCTGGGCCGCGGCGCGTCCCTGAGGCGGTTGCGGGGCAGTCCGGGTCGGAGGCCGGGAGTTCAGTCGACGAATTCTACCGGTTTTTCCCACTGGATCAGCACCGTGCAGCCGGTATCGGACCAGACGCTGTGAATCGAACCCGCCGGATTGAGGACAAGGGCGCCGGCGGCATAGCGGCCGCGTTCGTCGCTCTGGCTGCCCGACAGGACGAGGATGGTTTCCAGTCCCGCGTGGCGGTGGCGCGGGACCGAGGCGCCTTTGGCGTAGCGCAGCAGCGCCACATCCGGACCGCCCTGCCACAGACGGCAGATTTCAACCCCGTCGTGAAACGGCTCGAACGGCATGGTCTGCCAGCCCGCCGGCAGCAGGTCCGTCACGGCTTTGGGATCAGACATCGAGCGCCTCCAGCACCGCGCCGGTGGTGGTGGCCCAGCCGACGATGGCGCCCTGGGCGGTGATCATGTCGATGGCGGACTGCTTGAAGGCGGGGAAGTAGCTTTCGGTGGCGTCGGTTGCCAGCAGGCAGTCGTAGCCGCGGTCGTTGGCTTCGCGCATGGTGGTCTGGACGCAGACTTCAGTGGTGACGCCGGCAAAGACCAGCTGGCGTATTCCGTGCATTTCCAGAAAATCCATCAGGCCGGTGGCATGGAACGCGCCCTTGCCGGGTTTGTCGATCACCGGTTCGCCCGGCAGGGGTGCGAGTTCGGGGATGATGTCGGCACCGGGTTCGCCAGCGATCAGCACCCGGCCCATCGGACCCTGATCGCCGATCCGCAGGCTGGGGCTGCCGCGCAGGCGCTTGGCGGGCGGGCAGTCGGAAAGGTCGGGAAGGTGGCATTCGCGGGTGTGGATCACCGGCAGGCCTGCCGCACGGAAGCCCGCGATCAGCCGCGCCACGGTGGGGACGATCGCCTGGAGCAGGCTGACGTCGTTGCCGAGACTGGCGCCGAAGCCGCCGGGCTCGATGAAGTCGCGCTGCATGTCGATGACGATCAGGGCGATGCTGTCGCGCGCGAACGGAAAGTCGAACGGGGATGCGGTGACCGTGCCCATCATCCGTGCCCCGCCATGTGCTGGCCGATTTCGGCGACATTGGCGGTGGCAATCGGTGTCTCATAGGTGACGCGGCCCTCGGACATGACGAGAATCCGGTCGGAAAGCTCCATGATCTCGTCGAGATCCTCGCTGATCAGCAGGATCGCGGTACCGCTGTTGCGGGCGTCGATCAGCCGGTCGCGGATGGTCGAGACCGCGTTGAAATCGAGGCCGAAACAGGGGTTGGAGACGATCAGCACCCGGACGCCGCCGGTGAGTTCGCGGCCCAGTACTGCGCGCTGCACGTTGCCGCCGGAGAGCGAGGCGATGCGGGCGGCGGGCGAGGTGGTCTTGACCCGGAAGCCGTCGATCAGGCTGACGGCATTGCGGGCGATGGCGCGGCCGTCCTTCCAGAAGGCGGTGCCGCCGCCGCGACCTTCGTCGAACATGCGGAAGGCGAGGTTTTCGGCGACGCTCATCCGCGGGGCGCAGGCATTGCGCAGCGGTTCTTCCGGCAGGTAGCGGATTTCATGGGCCCGGGCCTCGGCGCGGGTGGCAGCATAGGGCCGGCCGTTGACGGTGATGCTGCCGCCGAAGGTGCGGCGCTGGCCGGTGAGGATCTCCATCAGTTCCATCTGACCATTGCCGGAAATGCCGGCGATGCCGAGGATTTCCCCGGAATGGAGGGTAACGTCGTCGATTTCGATGCTCTTCAGGCCGGAGCGGTCCTGGGCGCGGATGCCGCGCAGGGTGAGGATCGGCTGCCGGTCGGTTTCGTGGCGGGTGCGTTCGCTGATCTGCGGCGCCTCGCCCATCATTGCCCGGCTCATTTCGTCGATGCTCATTTCATCGACCCGGCCGCCGCCGACATATTTGCCGCGGCGCAGGATCGAGACTTCGTCGGCGAAGGCGGTGACCTCGCGGAATTTGTGGGTGATCATAAGCACGGTGATCTCGCCGGCCTGGGTCAGGCCGCGCACATGGGTGAGGACCTCGTCGGCTTCCGCCGGGGTCAGGACCGAGGTCGGTTCGTCGAGGATCAGGAAGCGGTTGCCGAGATAGAGCTGTTTGAGGATTTCCAGTTTCTGTTTCTCGCCGGCGGCGAGGCGGCTGACCGGCTGGTCGAGTGGGACGGAAAACGGCATCGTCGCCATGAAGGCGTCGAGCCGGCGGCGCTCGCTGCGCCAGTCGATGACGGCGGGGGCATCGGCGCGGCTGATGACGAGGTTTTCGGCGGCGGTGAGCGAGGGCACGAGGGTAAAGTGCTGGTAAACCATGCCGAGGCGCAGGCTCTGGGCGACCTTGGGATCGGTCATGTGTTCCTCCCGGCCGGCCACCAGAAGCTGGCCGGAAGTGGCGTGGTAGAAACCCATGATGCATTTGACGAGGGTAGACTTGCCGGCGCCGTTTTCGCCGAGCAGCGCATGGAAGGTGCCGGCGCCGATATTGATCGAGACATTGTCGAGGGCGGTGAAATCGCCGAAGCGCATGGTCATGTTGATCGCCTCGACGCCGATGGCGCCGGCGGCGGTTTTGTCGATCCTGGTCATGCCGGCAGCCCCGCGATCAGGCTGGCGCTGTCGGTGACCGCGCCGAAAACCCCGCCCTGCATGGTGACCATTTTTATGGCGGCGGCGTGGTTGCCGGGATCGGTGGCGCCGCAGCAATCTTCGACGATCACGCATTCGAAGCCGCGGTCATTGGCCTCGCGCATCGTGGTCGAGACACAGACATCGGTGGTGATGCCGGTCAGGATCAGGTTTTCGATGGCCCGCGTGCGCAGGATCAGTTCGAGGTCGGTGGCGCAGAAACTGCCCTTGCCGGGTTTGTCGATAATCACTTCGCCCTCCAGCGGATAGAGTTCGGGAATGATGTCCCAGCCGGCCTCGCCGCGGATCAGGATCCTGCCGCAGGGGCCGGGATCGCCGATGCCGGCGCCGATCTGTTGGCTGCGCCAGCGTTTGTTGGGCGGCAGGTCGGCGAGGTCGGGCCGGTGGCCTTCGCGGGTGTGGATGATGTGGTAGCCCTTGGCGCGCATATCGGTCATCAGCGCCCTGATCGGGCCAATCGGGGCCTGGGTGAGCGAGAGGTCATAGCCCATATGATCGACATAACCGCCGCTGCCGCAGAAATCGGTCTGCATGTCGATCACGATCAGCGCAGTGTTTTCGGGGCGCAGGTCACCGTTGTACGGCCAGGCGTAGGGGGTGCTGGTGATCGTCGTCACTGGAGGTCTTCCTTCGGTGCAAATTTTCGGGTCGGCACCGGAAAACCGAAACCGGTGCCGTCGGTAACGCGGACCTGATCCTCCCAGGGCAGGCGGTAGCGGCCCGCCGCGAGGTCGGTCATGTAGGTGTAGGGGCAGTCCTGGGCTCCGCCCGCCACCGCGACATAGCCGCGATGGCCGAACTGGTAGGGATTGTTTTCCACTCCCCAGGTGGCGCGGGCTTCGCGCACCAGATCAGGGCGGACCTCGGCGGTGATGATCTCGTCGGTGCGGCCGGTCTGCCCGTGGGCGATCACCGTGCCGTCGAAATTGACAATCATGCCTTCACCCATGCTGTCGAAAGTGCCGTCGGAGCCGCACATGCAGACATTGGCGGTGACCATCAGGTTGCAGAAACTGTTGGCCTGGTTGGTGAACCGCCAGGCGGCGCGGATCGGCGCGGTATAACCTGCGGTGCGGATCATGATTTCGGCACCTTTGTAGGCGGCCTCCCGGGCCATTTCCGGGAACATGCCGTCGTGGCAGATGATCAGGCCGAGTTTGGCGCCCTTGGGGCCGGTACAGACCGGAATGCCGGTATCGCCAGGCTCCCACGGCTCGACCGGCACCCAGGGGTGCATCTTGCGGTAATAAAGCTGTACCGTGCCCTGGTCGTCGATGATCAGTCCGGTATTGTAGGGATTGCCGCCGGGATTCAGTTCCATGATCGAGAAACAGCCCCAGATCGCATTGTCGATGCAGGCCTGTTTCAGGGCGGCGACTTCCGGCCCGTCCATGGTGCACATGATCTCCGGGTTGGTGTCCATCGACAGGCCGTGCAGCATGTATTCGGGGAACACCACCAGATCCATGGTGCCGAGATTGCGCCGCGCCTTGCCGACCAGATCGACCACCCGGGCGGTCTGGGCCGCCAGGTCGGTTTTGCTGACGACCACCGGCAGTTGAAGCTGCACCAGGCCGATCACCACGCCGTTGTCCGATTTGTTCAGTCCGCCGAGACCGTTCATTGCGCGATCCCCTATTTGGTCAGGCTGAGTTCGGAGGGTGCGCCCTGCATCGCCCGGTCGGGGGAACTGGTCATCACCAGCAGCGCCAGGGTCAGGACATAGGGTGCAGCAAAGAACAGGTAGTAGCCTTCAGAGACGCCGACCGACTGCAGGGCCGGGCCGAGCGCCCCGGCCCCGCCAAAGAGCAGTGCCGCCCAGAAGCAGTTGACCGGGTTCCAGCGGGCGAAAATCACCAGCGCAATGGCCATCAGGCCCTGGCCGGAGGAGACGCCCTCGGTCCAGCTTCCGGGATAGTAGAGCGAGAGATAGGCGCCGCCGACCCCGGCCAATGCCCCGCCGACCCCGGTGGACAGGAGCCGCACCCGGTCCGGGTCAAGGCCCATGGCGCGGGCGGCGTCGGTGCTGTCGCCCACCACCCGCACGGTCAGGCCGACGCGGGTGGAGCGGAACATCCACGCCATGAAGAGGGCGAGCAGGCCGCCGGCAATGAACAGCACGTTGACCTGAAGCGCCGCCTGGACCTGGGGGATGTCGGACCACCAGCCGAGGCTGAGCGCCGGCAGGTCGGGGGCGACCGGCTGGATGTAGGGCTTGCCGAAGAAGAAGGCGAGACCCATGCCGAACAGCATCATGGCGATGCCGACGGCAATGTCGTTGACGCCGCGGAAGCTGCAGAGCCAGCCATGCAGCAGACCGAACATTGCGCCAAAAACCGCCGCGACCAGCACCCCCGCAAACGGCGAGCCGGTCTCGTAGGCGGCGGCGTAGCCGCTCATGGCGCCGAACACCAGGGTGCCTTCCAGCCCGAGATTGATGCGGCCGGAGCGTTCGGTCAGGCATTCGCCGAGGGAGACGAAGATGAACGGGGTGGAGACACGGATCGCTCCGCCGAGAATTGCGAGGGGGACGCCCCAAAGACCAATGTCAACCGGTTCCATCAACTTTGCTCCCAAAAGCCTGGCGTGAAGATGCGCAGCCGCCCGTAGAGCGTCTCGCTCAGCAGAATGATGATGAAGACCATGCCCTCAAAGACGAGGATGGTGGCATCGGGCAGGTCCATGCGGCGCTGGATCAGGCCGCTCGAGGCCTCGAAGCCGGCCAGCAGCACCGCCACCGGCAGGATCGCCAGCGGATTGTGGCGGGCGAGAAAGGCCACCAGGATGCCGGTATAGCCATAGCCGGCGATCAGCGAGGCATTGGCGGAACCGTGCACCGCTGCGACCTCGAAATAGCCCGCCAGCCCGGCGAAGGCCCCGCCAAGGGCGGTGAAGCCGATCACGAGGCGGGCGACCGGCAGGCCCTGGACCTGGGCGGCGCGGACATTGTCGCCGGCGATGCGGGCGGCGAAGCCCAGCGTCGTGCGTTCGATCAGTATCCAGCAGAGCACGCAGGCGACCACGCCGGCGAAAACGCCCCAGTGAGCGGCAACGAACGGCATGTCGCCGACCCGCAGGCCTTCGGCCAGCGGTGCCGTCGAGGGTTTGTTGAGGCTGGCGGGATCGCGGAACGGTCCTTCGACGAAGTGATTCATCAGGGCGATGGCGATATAGGCCATCAGCAGCGAGGCGATGGTCTCGTTGACGCCGCGTTTGATGCGCAGCGCGCCGATGGCGCCGATCCAGAGGCCGCCCAGCGCCATGCCGGCCAGTGCCATCAGCACCATGCCGAGACCGGAGGGCAGGTTCGCCACCGCCGTTCCCGTGACCGCGGCGGCGAGACCGCCGAGGACGATTGCGCCCTCGCCGCCGATCACCACCAGGCCGAGTCGGGCGGGAAGGGCGACGCAGAGTGCGGCCAGCACCAGCGGCGACACCCGCGACAGGGTGTTCTGCCACGAGAAGGCCGAGGAGAACCCGGCCTTCCAGACCAGCGCATAGAACTCGGCCGGCGACTTGCCCAGCGCGAGCAGGAACAGGCTGAACGCCGCGAAACCGGCCAGCAGGGCGGCGAGCGGGATCAGCACCGCCTCGGCCCGGGGCATCAGACCCGACAGGATCTGTGCTGCGGTGAGGCGGTCCTGATCCGGAATCCGACCGATGGTGCTCATCTCAGCTGGTGGAGCCGAGTACGCCGTCGACGAGGTAGTCCATGCTCTCCAGCTTCACGTCGGTTTCGGCGAAGGCTTCACCGTCGGCGGCGATGACGTTGCCCCGGTTGTCCATCAGCGGGCCCTTGAGAACGGCGAAACCACCGGCCATGATCTCCGCCCTGGCTGCCTCGAACTGGGCGCGGCCGGCATCGGAGACGGCGGGACCGAGCGGGCTCATCTTGATGAACCCGTCGGCGAGACCGCCGCGGACGAAGTTGGGGATCGGCTCGCCGGCGAGGGTCTTGGCGACCATGTCGGTATAGACGCTGGCCCAGTTCCATTCGGCACCGGTGAGGTAGAGGTCGCCGGCCAGCGGGCTTTGATCGGCATGGTAGCCGCAGACATAGGCGCCGCGGGCGACGGCGGTCTCGCAGACCACCTTGGGACCGTCCACATGGCAGGTGATGACGTCGCAGCCCTGGTCGGCCAGCGCGTTGGTGGCTTCGGCTTCCTTGACCGCCAGCGACCATTCGCCGGTGAAGATCACCTGGCAGATGATTTCCGGATCGACCGCGCGGGCGCCGAGCAGGAAGGAATTGATGTTGTTCAGCACCTGCGGGATCGGTTTGGCGGCGACGAAGCCGATCTTTTTGCTTTTGGTCGCGTGGCCGGCGGCGATACCGTTCAGGTACTGGCCCATGCCGATATAGCCGAAATAGGACCCGGCATTCGCGGGATCGCCCTCGGCCCACATGCCGCCGCAGTGCTCGAAGCGGACATCGGTGTATTTGGGGGCAAGTTCGAGGATGTGCGGGTTCCAGTAGCCGAAGGAAGTCGGGAACAGCAGGGTCGCGCCGTCGAAATTGATCATGGATTCCATGGTGTTCTGGACATCCATGCTTTCGGGGACGTTTTCCTCTTCGAGCACCGTCACCCCGGCCATTTCCTTGACCGCGGCAGCGCCCTCGGCGTGGGACTGGTTGTAGCCGAAATCGTCCTTTGGTCCGACATAGATGAAACCGACGGTCAGGTCTTCGGCGGCGATGGCCGGGCGCGCGAGGCCGGCCAGGGCGGCGGCCCCCAGCGCCGTGGCAGAGGTTCCGAGAAAATGACGGCGGTTGAGACGCTTGAGTGTGGTCATGGCATACCTCCAACAACGGTCCGAGCGCGGCCCCCGGGCCGCTCGTGCTTGTGACGAGTCGGAGGTTAGGACGTTTGAGTGGTGAATACGTCTGCTATTATTTTGGCAAAGCGATGCAAAAAATGCAGCGCTCACCCTGCGGTTGGGAGCGCGCCGCGCATGTTTTCAAGGGCGCGGGCCAGGCCGAGGGCGAAGCGGGCTGAAGCGACCGGCAGGGTGCGGCCGCGCATCTGTCCGAGCAGCAGGCTGCCGGGCGGCACGTCGCGGGTCGACAGCGGCCGGAAGACCAGACCGTCGTCGGGCAAAACCTGGAGGCCGATCGGGATCTGGAAGGCGATGGCGTTTTCGTGGCGCACGTAGTGGCGCATGAAATCGAAACTGTCGGATTCGACGATGGGCCGCAGCGGCCGGGAACCGCGCGCCGCCGCCGGCTCCAGCAGGGCCCTGACCCCGTATTGCGATGTCGGCAGAACATGCGGCCAATCGAGGCAGTCGCGCAACCGCAGTTCAGGCTTCGTGGCCAGCGGATGATCGGCGCGGAGCAGCGCGTGGATCACCTGGGGTGTCGACATGAGCACCTGGAAATCCACCAGATGCACCGGTTCGAACACCAGCGCGAGGTCGCTGCTGAACGAGGCAAGATCGCGTTCCGCCGCTTCGCGGTCCCGGACCAGCACCGAGAAGGTCACCCCGGGGTGGTCGTGGCGGTATTCGGCGATGCGGGCCGGCAGAAAATAGGGGATCAGCGCCTGGGAACAGGCGACGGTGACATGGCCGCGCCGCTCGCCGGAGAGGTCCGCGACGTGACTCTGGATCCGGCGCATGTCCGAGAACTGGGCGCGGAAATGCTGCACCAGGAGCTCGCCGGCCGGATTGAGACGGACGCCGCGCGGCAGACGCTCGAATATCTCGGAGCCGAATTCCTCCTCGAACCGCTGAATGCGCCGGTTCAGGGCCGAGGCGGTGATGCTCATGTCATCGGCCGCTTTGCGGATCGACCCGGCACGCGCGACACCTTCGATGTAGCGAAACGTCTGAAGATGGCGCATTGGTTGCTCCAGTGGTGCGTTTTTTGCATCGGTTTAGTGAATTCTTAGCAATTGAACTGGTCGCTGCAACAGCGGAGTGATGGTCAGCGGCGCAGCAAGCGCGGCGGAGGAGCCTGACCGATGTCCGAAATCAGAATGACCATCCCCGACCTGCACGCGGCCTATGCACGCGGGGTCACGCCGGAAGAGGTTGTCGCCGAAGTTTTCGCCCGCATCGCCGCCGTGAATGATCCGGGCATCTTTCTCGCCATGCCGACCGAGGAAGAGGCCCGGGCCGAGGCGCGCGGGCTTGGAACATTCGATCCGACGAAACCCCTCTGGGGCATACCGTTTGCGGTGAAGGACAATATTGACGTCGCCGGATACGAGACCACTGCCGCCTGTCCGGCCTGGGGCTATACGCCACGGA
>JAUIHM010000063.1 GCA_030432315.1 Alphaproteobacteria bacterium
CGCCTGCCGTTGCTGCGGCAACCCGGTATTCGCAGCAGTTCGGCTTCGGGTCGGAATTCACCGGCGCCGGCACGGTTTCACCGGATCTCATCAATGCCGGCGATACCATTTCCATCACCGTCTGGGAGGCCGTGGATACCGGGCTGCTGGCCGGTGTCGGTCAGAAGGTTACCGCGGTCGAGCAGATGCAGGTCGATGGCAGCGGCCAGGTTTACATGCCCTATGTCGGCCGCATCCGGGCGGCGGGCGCGTCGCCGGAGGAAATCCGTGAGGAGATCACCGAAAGCCTGAGCAGCCAGACGCCCGACCCGCAGGTCGAGGTGCGGCGGATCGCCGGCGACGGGGCCTCGGTCAGCGTGCTGGGGGATGTGCGCACGCCTGGGGTCTACGCGATTGATCCGCCGACCAACCGGCTGTCGGCGATGCTGGCGAAGGCCGGCGGCATCGCAATCACCCCTGATGTGGCCCAGGTGAAGATCGAACGCAACGGGCGCACCGGCCGGGTTTGGCTGCAGGATCTCTATGACAACCCGGGTTACGACGTGGCGTTGCGTGGCGGCGACCGGATCATCGTCGAACAGGACCGTCGCGCCTTTACCACGCTCGGTGCAAGCACGACACAGTCGCGGGTGCCGTTCACCAAGAAGAACATGACCGCGATCGAAGCGATTGCCTCGTCGGGCGGCCTGGACGGTCAGTCCGCCGATCCGACCGGCATTTTCGTCTTCCGCGCCGAACGGCCGGAGATCCTCAGCCAGGTGCTGGGCCGAAGCGATCTGCAGGGGCCGCAGCGGGTGGTCTACATTCTGGATCTGACCAAACCGGGCGGCGTGTTCGCCGCACGGGAGTTTACCATTCGCGACGAGGATACCGTCTATGTCACCGAAGCGCCGTTTGCCGCCTGGAGCCGGGTGTTGAGCGTGGCCACCCAGGCCGTGAGCCTTGGCGGGTCGGTCGCGGCGCTGAGCAACTGAGCCGCAACCGGTTGACCGGCGCCGGCCCGGAGGGGCAGGCAGGCGCCGGTCGGATCGGGTTCAGTTCGCCGGCTGGACCGGTGCGGCGGGAATGTGGCCGCTGTTGCCACGCCAGTCGGTGACCAGCGGCGCGTCCGGGTTGATGATTGCCGCGCCGTTGCGGCTGTCGGACGGGCTGAAGGCCGCGGCCAGCAGCAGCAGGGCGAGCGGCACGATCCAGAGGCCGTGCTGAAGGCTGAAACCCGGCCGGTGACCGGCGAAGCGGGGCAGTGTGTCATGGGTTTGCATGGTCTTGTGTCCTGAATGCATTTGGTTGCTGCACTCAGATAGCGCCGCACATTGGATCATTCAAACGAATGTATTTGATTGCTTCCATCACGTTTCGTGATGTTTGAGGCCGGGGTTCAGCGGGACTGTCCCGTGCCGGCGCCGGCGTTGCCTGACGGCAGGTAAGGCGCAAGCGCCTCGGCAAGGACCCGGCTCCCGGCCAGCGTAAAGTGACTTTCGTCCCAGTAGAGCGGTGCTTCGGCATCGGTCAGGCGGCAGGTTTCACCGTCACAGAGAACCTTCCAGGGGGAAAAGAACGCGACCCCGCCGCCCCCTGTGGCCTGTTGCAGGATCCGTTCATTTGCCGTGTCCGGGCGGGCGGGATAGGAGAGATCGGTGCGTCCCAGCCGGGTCAACTGGCGGATGATGGCAGGTACCGGCGCGGAAAACGACGGGGAACTGCCGACGATCAGCACTTCGGCGCCGGTGTCGCGCAGCGCGGCGAGGGTGGCGCCGACGGATGCGCCCAACCCGTCGCCCTCGCGGAACGCATTCCAGCGGGCCGAAAGGATCACCGTTGCAGGCCGGAGCCGCTGCGCCTCGGCAAGAATACGGGTGTTGAAGGCGGCACAGCCGGGATTGTCCGCCTCGCTGTAGCCCACGAGCGGCGGGCAGCCCGCCCAGGCGGCAACCACCAGGGCCGTACCGCTCTCGGCCAGCAGCCTCCGCAGCCCGGGCACCAGATGCGCGGCGTGGGAATCGCCCCAGAGCAGGATCAGCGGCCGGTCGGACGATCCGGCGGGCAGGGTGCAGGCCTCCGGCCGCCAGTCATCGGCCGACTGGTCCTTGCCGAGAAAGCAGCTTCCGGACAGCGAGGCGGTCTTCGCCGCTGTGGCCAGTTCGGCAGCGTCGGGTCCCGGCGGCAAGGCGCGGTCGAATTCTCCCAGATACCCGGCGGTGCCGACCGCCGCCACGGCGAGCGATGCGGCCGCGGTGGCGGTGAGAACCTGGCGGAACCCTGGCCGCGAGCGGCGGACCGGGGTTTCGAGGAACCGGGTGGTGGCCCAGGCGAGACCGGTGGTCAGCGCGAAGACCGCGAACATGCGCGGCGCGTCGGGTGGTGTCAGGGTCCGGTAGAACAGCAGCGCCAGGATCGGCCAGTGCCAGAGGTAAAGCGCATAGGAGATGCGGCCGAAGAACAGCGGCAGCGGCAGGCTGAGGGCGCGGCCGGTGCGCGAGTCGGGACCGGTCCGGGCAAAGATCACCAGCGCCGTGCCGATGCAGGGCGGCAGGGCGGTCAGACCGGGAAACGGCGTCCGGTCACTGTAGGCCAGCACCGGGACGAGGATCAGCGCAAGGCCGGTCAGGGCGAGCGCCGTGCGGGCGGCCGGACCGCGCGGCGGCTTCGGCGCGGCGAGCGCCAGCAGCACCCCGAAGAGAAGTTCCCAGGCGCGGAACTGGGGCAGAAAAAACGCGTCGCCGGTTTCAAACGACGGCCGCAGGACCGAGAGGCTGAGGGAGGCGGCGGTCAGGACAAGGATCACCGCGAGGATGCCGGTTTTCCCCAGACGCAGACGGTAGAGCGCCAGCAGCAGCACCGGCAGCAGGATGTAGAACTGCTCCTCGACCCCGAGCGACCAGGTGTGCAGCAGCGGCATCAGATGCGCCGCCGGTTCGAAATAGCCGGCTTCGGTCCAGAACAGGAGGTTGGACACGAACAGCGCCACCGCGGCGGCGCTCCGGCTGACATTGCGGAAGTCGGGCGGGATCATCACCAGCCAGCACGCCAGCAGGGTAACCGCAACCACAAGGAACAGCGCGGGCAGGATGCGCTTGGCGCGGCGGCGGTAGAAATCCGCCAGCGAAAACGCCCGTCCCTCCCGGGTGATGACCGTGGTGATCAGGAAACCGGAAATGACGAAAAACACGTCGACGCCGACGTAGCCACCACCGAAGCCCGGAACGCCGAGGTGAAAGAAGAACACCGAGAGCACGGCAACCGCCCGCAGGGTGTCGATGTCGGGACGGAATGCCGGAGAATGAACCGGTCGCCGCGGGACATCCTCCGGCATGGTCAGAGTTTGCGCCAGCGGTTCCGCACGTCCGGTCCGACGCGGACGGTGTCGATCAGACGGAATCTCGGCGCCAGCTGCAGCGCCTCGATGCCCATGTGACCGATCGCGGCGGTGCCTTCGTCGCCGAGCGTCAGGCCGGCGGTGTAGGTCACGACCTCATCCACCAGACCGGATTCGAGCAGGGCTGCGGCAAGGCGGCCCCCGCCCTCGCAGAGCACCCGGGTGATGCCGCGTTCGCCGAGCTGCTGCATCATGGCCGAGAGGTTGAGCTGGCCGTCGGCCTGAAACGGCACCTCGATCAGCGAGGCGCCAACGGCGTTCCAGGCTTCCTTGCGGCTGACCTCGACCTCGGAATGGTGACACAGCCAGAGCGGTGTTTCGCGGGCGGTGCGGGCGAGATGGCTGTCGCGGGCGACGGCGAGGCTGCCGGTGACGACAACGCGGACCGGGTTGGCGCCTTTGATTCCGAGTCCGCGCACGTCGAGTTTCGGGTCGTCGGCGCGGACGGTTCCGGCGCCGACCAGCACCGCATCCGACTGGGCGCGCATCAGATGAACTTCGGCGCGGGCGGCGGGTCCGGTGATCCAGCGGCTTTCGCCGGAGCCGGTGGCGATGCGCCCGTCGATCGAGGCGGCGAGTTTCAGCGTGACCATGGGCCGGCCGGTGGCGGTGCGGCTCAGGAAACCGCGGTTGAGCACCATCGCCGGGGCGGCGAGGCAGCCGACCTCGACCTGAACCCCGGCGGAGCGGAGAATCTCGATGCCCTGGCCGCTGACCCGCGGGTCGGGATCCTCGATGGCGACCACGGCGCGGGTGATCCCGGCCTCCACCAGCGCCTCGGCACAGGGCGAGGTGCGGCCGGTATGGGCGCAGGGCTCGAGCGTGACATAGGCGGTGGCGCCGCGCGCATTCGGGCCCGCCGCCGCGAGGGCATTGGTTTCCGCATGCGGCCGGCCGCCGTCCGAGGTCCAGCCCCGGCCGACGACAATGCCGTTTTTCACCAGCACGCAGCCGACCGCCGGATTGGGCCAGACCCGGCCCAGCCCGCGCCGAGCAAGGCTGAGCGCGACGCGCATCCAGCCCGCGTCCACCTCGGGTGTGTTCATGGGTCAGTCGTCCTTTGGACTGATGTCCGGGCGCAGTTCGGAAACGAAATCCTCGAAATCGTCCGCCGCCTGGAAATTCTTGTAGACCGAGGCAAAGCGCACATAGGCGACGGTGTCGATCCGGGCGAGGGTTTCCATGACGATGGCGCCGATGGTGTCCGAGGGCACATCGGTTTCACCCATCGACTCGAGCCGCCGGACGATGCCGGAAATCATCTGGTCGAGCCGTTCGGCCTCGAACGGGCGTTTCTGCATGGCGATGCGGATCGAGCGCTCCAGCTTGTCGCGGTCGAACGGTTCGCGCTTGTTGTTCTTCTTGACCACCACGAGATCGCGCAGCTGCACCCGCTCGTAGGTGGTAAACCGCCCGCCGCAGGCGGGACAGAAACGCCGGCGGCGGATCGAAACGTGGTCTTCGGCCGGGCGGCTGTCTTTGACCTGGGTGTCGATGTTACCGCAGAAGGGGCAGCGCATGGGGTGGCTCCGTGTGGTCGGCAGGCATGGAGCCCGCACTATAGGCAGCAGACAACAGGTTGGGTAGAGACAGTTTCGCAACACCAGATGCTAAGGTTTCGTCAACTGATGGTGGTAGCCCGTTAACAAATTCGGCGGTGTGGTGTTTTCGCCCGGCTGACGGCGGCGGATCTGCCGGAAGCGGCGTTCGCCCGTGGCTGACTTTCGCCCGAGTGCCGTCGGCTGCGCGATTTTGACCGGCCGGCGCGGACGGGCGCGACCGTTTGCGGACGGGAACCGCAGGACCTGTTGCGCGGAACTTCTGCGGCACCGGCCCAATGGTCTTTCCGCGAACCCGGGCAGGGGGCGGGGGGGGGAGCGGACCGGGGTTTTTGGCGGGTACGGCGGCTGTTCCTGCTGGCATCCGCCAGGTGTTGCGGTCATGATCCCGGCAAATGCCGCGTATCGACCGGCCAGACCCAAAGCGGAAGACCAGGTTCCCGACACCATGACCGTCGAAGCCACAGCCATGCCAGAGCCCGACACGGCGGGCGCGACGCCGCCGGTTGTCGCGGCGTTTGCCTTTGACGGTGAAGGACGGGCCAGGCGCCTCGGTGCGGCTGACCTCTTGGATCTTCCCGCAGGCGGCGCCTTCTGCTGGGTCCATGTCGATCTGACCGCCGAAGGGGCGGAGGACTGGCTGCTTCGGCACGGAATTGACGGATTTGTCTGTTCGGTGCTTCTGGCACCGGAAACCCGGCCCCGCTGCACGATGCACGGCGAAGGGGCGCTGCTGATCCTTCGGGGGATCGACATGGGGCCTGACGCGGAGGTGGGCGACATGGTTGCCCTGCGGCTCTGGATCAGTTCGAAGCGGGTGGTGAGCGTCTCCGCCCGGCCCATGGTGCTCATCCATGAAATCGAGGAGGCGGCGCAGCGGCATCACGCGCCGGTTTCGCCGGGGGATCTGGTCGGGCGGCTGGCGATCCGGCTCTCGGATGTGGTCGCGCCGGTGGTTGGCCTGCTGAATGAACAGATCGACGATCTGGAAGAAGACGTGCTGGACGACGATCTCGACCTGGAGCGCGGACAGCTGGCGCAGATCCGGCGCAGTTCGATCATGCTGCGGCGCTACATGTTTCCGCAGCGCGATGCACTGGTGACGCTGGAAATCGAGGAGGCGGACTGGCTGGGAACCCGCGACCGGCACCGGCTGCGCGAAGCGGCGGAGGCGGTGACGCGCCTGTCGGAGGAGCTTGACGCGATCCGCGACCGGGCACAGATCGTCCACGACCAGATCATGGACCGCCGGTCCGAGACGATGAACCGGCAGATGCTGATCCTGTCGGTAATTTCCGGCATCTTCCTTCCGCTGGGCCTGGTGGCCGGCGTTCTGGGGATGAATGTGGGCGGCATCCCCGGGGAGCACAGCGGCTGGGCGTTTCCCGCGACCCTCGGGCTGCTGGCGGTGATCGCCGCGTTCCAGGTCTGGCTGTTCCGCAGAATGGGTCTGTTTCGGCTTTGATCCAGAACATTGGGGGTATGCTGTGAGTTGGGCTGTCTTTGCCGCCGTCATCTGCGCGGCGGTTCTGCACGCGGTCTGGAATGCGCTGGTCAAGAGCGGTGCCGACACGCATCTGAGCATGGCGGCGGTGATGATGGGCCACGTGCCGATTGCCCTCGTCATCCTGCCGTTCGTGCCGCTGCCGACCGCCGAGAGCCTGCCGTGGATGCTTGCCGGCGCGGTGCTCCATGTCGGCTATCAGATTTTCCTGCTCTCCGCCTACCGGATCGGCGATCTGACCCAGGTCTATCCGATCGCCCGGGGTGTCGCGCCGCTGATCGTTGCCGGCGTCTCGGTGGGCGCGCTGGGGGTGCATCTCGACCGGATGGAACTGACAGCGATCGCGATCATCGCCACCGGAATCATGAGCCTCAGCCTGGTGCGGCAGGGGGACGGTCAGCGAAACGGCCCGGCGGCGCTTCTGGCACTTGGCACCGGATGTTTCATCGCCGGCTATTCGCTGGTCGACGGGATCGGCGCGCGGGTCACCGGATCGGTGCTCGGGTATTATGCCTGGGAGACCGTCGGCAACACGCTCGGCTTTGCGGTCTGGCTCTCGGTCACCCGCCCCGGCGTGCTGCGGCGCGTCCCGCGCGAGGGGCTGCGGCTGTTTCTGGTCGGCGGCAGTGCCTCGTTCGCCGCCTATGCGCTGGTGATCTGGGGGTTCACCCAGGCGCCGATTGCGCTGGTCACGGCGCTGCGCGAGACCAGCATCGTCTTTGCCCTGCTGATCGGTGTGTTCTTTCTGCGCGAACGGCTGGATCTGGCGAAGGTGTTTTCGACGGCGGTGACCCTCTTCGGGGCGGTGCTGCTGCGGGCATCGCGCTGAGGCGGCCCGCAGCGGCACGGGGTCACTTGACGTATTTGCGCCAGTTGTGGTTCTCGCTGAAACCGAGCACCTCACGGATTTTCCGGTTGGAGAACAGCGCCTCATATTCGCCAAGGTCCCGTGTCACCGGCACGCCAGGAAAGAACCGGTCGATCAGTTCCCGCGTCGGCAGGTTCGACGAGCAGTCGTCGTTTCCGGCGTTGAACACCTGGTAGCCGAGCCCGTCCTTCTGGATGCAGAGATCGACGATCTGCCCGAGATCCCGCGCGTCGATATAGCTCCAGGCATTGCGGCGGCGGGTCTCCGGCGTCTCGAAGAAACCCGGGAACCGCTCGTACTCATGCGGCTCAATCACGTTGCCGATCCGCAGCGCATAGATGTCGGCCCCGGTGCGGCGCTGGAAACTGCGGGCGGTGACCTCGTTGCAGACTTTGGACATGGCATAGCTGTCCATCGGATCGACGTCGTAATCCTCCTCCAGCGGCAGGCTGTGCGGATCGGTCTGACCGTCCGAGAAACAGATGCCGTAGGTGGTCTCCGACGAGGCGACGATTACCTTGCGGATGCCGAATTTCAGCGCCGCATCGACCACGTTGTAGGTGCCCATGGTGTTGATGCGGAAGGTCTCGACATCGGAGGTCAGCAGGATCCGTGGAATGGCGGCGAAATGCACCACCGCGTCGAATGTCGGCACGCCGGTGCCCGGCTCCATCTCGTCGAAACCGGCATAGGCGGACATGGCGTTGAACATCTGACCGGCATCGGTGATGTCGGCGACCAGGTTGTCGACGCCGGGATGGTCGAGCGGTTTGAGGTCGACGTTGAGCACGCGGTAACCCCGGTCGATCAGCCAGGGAACGACGTGCTTTCCGGCCTTGCCGCTGCCGCCGGTGAACAGGATGCGTTTTGCCTCGGTCATGGTCTTCCTCCAGATTTCCGCTGCCGGCGCCTTCGCCGGCACGAACGGGTTGTAGGACGCCCGGCATGTGAGGTCACGCGGGAAAAGCGGGGTGGCGGTCCCGATTTGGGTTGCAGACCCTGTCCGTTAACGATTAGCCAAGGGAGGGCAGGAAGCCCTTGTGAGGAGCAGGGTATTGGACACCGAAAGCGTGGATGCTGCCGAAGCAGAGTTTGAAGAAACGGCGCCGGTGTGCAACCTGTGCGGCGGGACGGAGTTCAAGCCGTTCAAGGACAGGCCGGGCGAGCGCTGCGTCAGCTGCAAGTCGCTGATCCGCCACCGGATCGCCTTCGAGGTCTACGGGCGCAGCGGCATGTTCGCAAGCCGCCGGTCGCCGCCCTACGGCCTGCGGGTGCTGCATTTCGCCCCGGAGCAGAAGCTGCACGCCAAGATCCGCAGGGGCGTTGGCGCCGGGTATTTCTGCGCTGACGCGGTGCCGGAAGCCTACCGCTGGGCCCAGTGCCTGAAGCTGTTCCTGCCGGGCGATCTGATGATGTTTCCTGAGGGCTACTTTGATTTCGTCATCCACAACCACGTCATGGAACATATTCCCGGCACCTACCGCGATCACATTCCGGCATTCTGCCGCATTCTCAAACCAGGCGGAAAACTGATCTTTTCCACCCCTGGACCGGACATGAACGCCCTGACCGAAGAAGGGGGCGAGCATTTCGCGACGGACGCGGAGCGGAAGGCGAAGTTCGGCCAGTACAACCACCTCAAGAAGTTCGGCCGTGATCTGCCGGAATTTCTCAACGGGCTGGAGGGGGGAACCTTCGCCTGGGACTCGCTGACGACCGCGGACAGGGCGAAACTTGGTGCAAGGCCGGGCTCGAACCGCTTCATGATCTGGGAAAAATCGCGCGACGTCGCCGCGGAACCCGCCGGGGTGCCGGCAACGGCGGATGCGGCAGGGGCCGCGCGGGAAATTTCTGCCCATACCGAGGCCGGAATACGGCGGCTGAAGCCGAGGTAAAGCCGCGATAGCGGGCCAGTTCGGGGCGCTGCCGATTGCAGAGCCCTGCGAAACCCCTTATGGTGCCGCCAGTTGCAGAATTTCCCGAACAGGGCTGAAATTTGACTGACATTCCTGAAGACGACATTCCCGAAGATGGCGCAGGCGGACCGGCCGGACCGGCATACGGCGGACCGGTGATCGCAATCGAGGAGGAGATGCGGACCTCCTATCTCGACTATGCCATGAGCGTGATTGTCAGCCGCGCCATTCCCGATCTGCGTGATGGGCTGAAGCCGGTGCACCGGCGCATTCTTTACGCGATGCACGAGACCGGCAATGTCCACAACCGGCCCTACCGCAAGTCGGCGCGCCCCGTCGGCGACGTGATGGGTAAATACCACCCGCATGGCGACGGCGCGATCTATGACGCGCTGGTGCGCATGGCCCAGGAATTTTCCATGTCGCTGCCGCTGCTCGACGGTCAGGGCAACTTCGGGTCGATGGACGGCGATTCCGCCGCTGCCATGCGCTACACCGAGGTGCGCATGGACCGTCCGGCGGCGTTTCTGCTGGCGGATATCGAAAAGGACACGGTTGATTTTCAGCCCAACTACGACGGCAAGGACCTTGAGCCGACGGTCCTTCCGGCGCGGTTCCCGAACATGCTGGTCAACGGGGCCGGCGGCATCGCCGTCGGCATGGCCACCAACATTCCGCCACACAATCTTGGCGAAGTGATCGACGCGACCCTGGCGCTGATCGCCGAGCCGGATCTCGATGTCGCCGATCTGATGCAGTACATCCCGGCGCCGGACTTTCCGACCGGCGGGGTCATTCTCGGACGGTCGGGCGCGCGCAAGGCCTATCACGAGGGTCGGGGCTCTGTGATCATTCGGGCGAAAACCCGGATCGAGGAAATCCGCAAGGACCGCTACGCCATCGTCGTCGACGAGATCCCCTACCAGGTCAACAAGGCGACGATGATCGAACGCATTGCCGAACTGGCCCGGGACAAGCGTATCGAGGGCATCGCCCATGTCCAGGACGAAAGCGACCGGGTCGGCGTGCGGGTGGTGGTTGAACTGCGCCGCGACGCGACGCCGGACGTGGTTCTGAACCAGCTGTTCCGCTACACGCCGCTGCAGACCAGTTTCGGCTGCAACATGCTGGCGCTGAACGGCGGACGGCCCGAGCAGCTTGACCTGCGCAAATTCCTGACCTCGTTCGTCACCTTCCGCGAAGAGGTCGTTGCCCGGCGTACCGCGTTTGAGTTGCGCAAGGCGCGGGAACGGGCGCACATCCTCTGCGGTCTGGCCGTCGCCGTTTCGAACGTGGACGAGGTGGTTGCCACCATCCGTTCCTCCGCCGATCCGCAGGAAGCGCGTGACCGCCTGATGACCCGCGCCTGGCCGGCGCAGGAAATCGCCCCCTACATCGCGCTGATCGACGATCCGAGCCACCGGGTTCAGGACGACGGCACCTATTTCCTGTCGGAAACCCAGGCCCGCGCCATTCTCGACCTGCGGCTGCAGCGCCTGACCCAGATCGGCGTCAAGGAAGTCACGGACGAGTTGGAACAGCTTGCGGTCACCATCACGGACTGTCTCGACATCCTGCGCTCGCGCGAACGGATCATGGAAATCATCTCCAACGAGTTGAGGGAGGTGAAGGAACTGTTCGCCGTGCCGCGCCGCTCGGAGATCATCGAGTGGGATACGGATCTCGACGACGAGGATCTGATCGAGCGCGAGGACATGGTGGTGACGATCACCAACGGCGGCTACATCAAGCGCACGCCGCTGGCGGAATACCGGGCCCAGCGGCGCGGCGGCAAGGGCACCGCCGGGATGAACACCAAGGACGAGGATTTCGTCACCACGCTGTTCGTCGCCAATACCCACACCCAGCTGCTGTTCTTCGCCACCGACGGCATGGCCTACAAGCTCAAGACCTGGCGCCTGCCCCAGGCGGGCCGCAACGGCCGGGGCAAGGCGATCATCAACATTCTGCCCATCGCCCAGGGCGTGTCGATCGCCGCGATCATGCCGGTGGACGTGGCCGAGGACGAATGGGCCAATCTGCAGATCATGTTCGCGACCTCCGACGGCGACGTGCGGCGCAATGCGCTCGACGATTTCGCCTCCGTGCGCTCGAACGGCAAGATCGCCATGAAGCTGCCCGAAGGCACCCGGCTGATCAATGCGCGCATCTGCTCCGAGGATGACGACGTGATGCTGACCACCCGCTTCGGCAAGGCGATCCGCTTCCCGACCACCGATATCCGGGTGTTCAAGGGCCGCGGTTCCACCGGCGTGCGCGGCATCCGCCTGGCCGAGGGCGACGAGGTGGTCTCGATGGCGATCATCCGCCATTTTGAGGCAAGCCCGGCGGAACGTGCGGCCTATCTGAAAATGCGCCGCGCCGTCGCCGGAGTCGCCGATGAGGATGAAGCCGAGTCGGATGCTGACGAGGAAGCGGCCGAGGTCACGGATTTCAGCCAGGAGCGCTATGTCGAGATGTCTGCGGCCGAAGACCTGCTGCTGACCATCACCGAGAAGGGCGCGGGCAAACTCTCATCGTCGCACGACTATCCGGTCCGCGGTCGCGGCGGTCAGGGTGTAACGGCGATGGACCGGGCAATGCGCGGCGGACCCCTGGTGGCGCTGTTCCCGGTCGAAGCCGACGACCAGATCATGCTCGCCACCGACGGCGGCCAGTCGATCCGCTGTCCGGTTTCCGGCATTTCCTTCCGGTCCCGTTCGGCCGGCGGGGTACGGGTGTTCGACACCGGCAAGGGTGAGCGCGTCGTTTCCGTCGCTCTGATCGCCGAGAGCGGTGAAGAGGAGCCCGAAGCGGGCGAAGGCTGAGCCGTCGCTGCCTGTTTGGTGACAAATCAGAAACAAACCCTCCATCCAGGAGGGCTTTGTTTCCCCGGTAATTGTGGTATTTGACAGGCAGAGGCGCACGGTCGCGCCGGTTTATCAAATCTAGAGGTTCCCATGAACACGTTATCCTCCACTGCGATCCTCGCCGGTCGCGTCCTGCTTGCGCTCATCTTCATCATGGCGGGCGTCTCGAAACTCGGCGACATTTCCGGCACCATGGCCTACACCGCGTCAGGCGGCCTGCCCGGCGTTTTCGCCCTGCCGGCCATCGCCCTTGAAGTGCTCGGCGGCCTCGCCATCCTCGTCGGCTGGCAGACCCGGATCACCGCGCTGCTCTTCGCCGCCTTCTGTCTGGTGGCCGGCGTGCTCTACCACTACCTGCCGGCTCAGGGCGCCGAAGGCATGGCCCAGATGATGCAGATGACCATGTTCTACAAGAACATCGGCCTCGCCGGCGGCTTCCTGATCCTTGCCGGTGCCGGCGCCGGCGCCTACGCGCTCGACGCCCGTCAGGGCAGCCGCACGGCTCTCGCCTGATCCCCCGGGGCCGGCTGCATTGGCCGGCCCCTTTTCATTTGCCCGCTGCTGGTCTAGATGCGGGCGATGAACAGCATCGCACCCATTCACATCATCGGCGGCGGCATGGCCGGCTCGGAAGCCGCCTGGCAGGCGGCGGAGCTCGGCGTTCCGGTGATCCTGCACGAAATGCGGCCCGAAGTCGGCACTTTCGCCCATCAGACCGACGGGTTGGCGGAACTCGTCTGCTCGAATTCCTTCCGCTCCGACGACCATGAGAACAACGCCGTCGGCCTGCTGCACTGGGAAATGCGGGCAATGAACGGGCTGATCATGGCCACGGCGGACAAATACGCCGTCCCTGCCGGCGGCGCGCTGGCCGTCGACCGCGACCCCTTCAGCGCCGAGATCACCGCCCGCATCGCCGCCCACCCCCTCATCACCATTGACCGCGGCGAGATCACCGGCATCCCGCCCGAAGACTGGTCGAGCGTCATCATCGCCACCGGCCCGCTCACCTCACCGGCCCTCGCCGAAGCCGTGCGCACCCTGACCGACGAAAGCGCGCTCGCCTTCTTCGACGCCATCGCCCCGATCGTCCATTTCGACAGCATCAACCTCGACAAGGCCTGGTTCCAGTCGCGCTACGACAAGGGCGATACCGAGGAGGAGCGCACCGCCTACCTCAACTGCCCGATGGACCGCGACATCTACGAGGCCTTCATCGACGCGCTGCTCGCCGCCGACAAAACCGAATTCAAGGACTGGGAGCAGAACACCCCCTATTTCGAGGGCTGCCTGCCCATCGAGGTCATGGCCGAACGCGGCCGCGAAACCCTGCGCTTTGGCCCCCTCAAACCGGTCGGCCTCACCAACCCGCACCAGCCGGAGAAAAAACCTTACGCCGTGGTGCAGCTGCGCCGCGACAACGCGCTCGGCACGCTCTACAACATCGTTGGCTTCCAGACCAAAATGAAATACGGCGCCCAAGGACAGGTCTTCAAAATGATCCCCGGCCTGGAGGATGCGTCATTTGCCCGCCTCGGCGGCATCCACCGCAACACTTTCATCAACTCACCCCGCCTGCTGGATGAGAGCATGCGCCTGCGCAAAATGCCCCGCCTGCGCTTTGCGGGCCAGATCACCGGCGTCGAGGGCTATGTGGAGAGCACCGCCATGGGTCTGCTCGCCGGTCGCATGGCAGCCGCCGAACGCCTCGGCCGCACCCTGCCGCCGCCGCCGCAAACCACCGCCATGGGCGCGCTGATCCGCCACATCACCGGCGGCGCGGACGCGAAAACCTTCCAGCCCATGAACGTCAACTTCGGCCTCTTCCCGCCGCTCGAATCCGCCCGCGGCGGTCGCAAGGGGAGGAAAGAACGCTACAAAGGCTACACCGACCGCGCCAAAGCCGACCTGATGGCCTGGCTCACACCCACCCCCGTCGAAGCCTGACCACCAGGCATTTCAGGAGCACCCCCGTTCCGCCACCCCCCGACCGTGCGCCAGCACGGTCTGCGCCTGCCTGCCCCCCGGCAGGCGCATTCTGCGCCTCCCCAGGCAGCCGCCGCCCGTGCATCAGGAGAGGTCAGTAAAAATATACGGCCTCGCCTATTGATCCGGAGCCGTGCCAGCGCCGGACCGGGGGACGGCGCCCCCCACGCCCAAGCGGCGCACTTTCATGGTGCCCCATACCCCTTCCCTCAGAGGCAGGCCCAAACCCACCAAAGCGCCGGCCCGTCTCGCCGCAGGCGAGCCAATTGTTGCCTGACGCACCTCCGGTGCGACGGGCCGGTCCGGCGCTGGCACGGCGGGGCTCTGCCCCTCGTTCCGTGCTGGGGCCTATACTGACCGCGCCAATGTCGATTTCGCCTCGTTGCCGGACCCCGCCCTCTTCGGTGGCCGACTGCCCCACAAAAAGCATACCCCCGATATCCCAAACCCGACTATGCGCCAACACGGTCTGCGCCTGCCTGCTCCTCGGCAGGAGCATTCGCGTCCACTCAGGCAGTCGCCACCCGTGCCCTTGGAGACTTCGGCAGAAAGGATGCGACTAAGGCCTGCTTCTGGCGTTGGAGTTGTTCGGGGATTGGGATGTGAAGTCCCTATTCATCATAGGGTAGACCTGGGTACTTTGCTTCCTCGTTCTCGAAACCTCTGACCAAATGCCCGTGCTTTCTTTGGTAAACTAATCGATGTTCCCAGGCTTCGGGCATCGAAAGGCGCATCTTAACGGTGAACTGAACGCCATCCGTCATATAGCTGGATTGGTATGCAAACGGCAGGTGTAGCGGGCCGGGGCGAAGATGCAGAAAGGCCCCTCCTAGCGCGTTGAGCGGGCCTATTTGCCCAGATTCTGCTCGCCAGCAAAACGGCGCTAGCCTCATCGAAAGAGAAACACAAGCTTCTTTGGAGCGTCCAAGAACCAATTTCGAAAGTCGCCGAGGGATGGGAAACCTTTGGTAACCCAGAGCACACCCAAGATGCTTCCCAAAATATCTCGCCAACTCAATACGATTAGCGAAATCCAGATCAAGCTCTGTTGCCGAAGCGCGGGAGCCGGAAACCCCTTCAAGAGTGGAGCGAATCTCTTTGAATTCCTCTCCCCTAAAGTCATCATAGCTACGGTCGGCCTGCTGCGTAGTTTGATTGTTGCAACGTGCGCAGATCGAATTTTCAAATTTTAGGTGCGCAGAATTTAGGCCCTGAACTGGCATATCTTCGCCTGTGTCCACCCTTACGAACCTTGGTTTCAAAACTGGGTAGCGTTTGAGGTCAGATTTCTTGATTTTATGCTCACCGGTCAGCCGCCCTTTTGCGGAACATATCCAACAAAAACCCAGTGTTTGGCGCGTAAAAATCATGTTCTTCCAATTAGCAAAGATGCTGCCCTACGGTGTCATTTCGACGGTCGTTGTCATACGTTCGGGAAGCAACCAATTTTTGCATCAAGACACTTGATTGCATTTTGATGCGGCGAGCAGTTTTTTGCAAATAGTGAGTGAAGCACTCTTGAGTCAAACAGAAGCTCGCGTGGAGACCGCCCCCATCCGGCATCTCACCCCTCCTTCCCCCGCACCCCCGCCTTCCCCCAGATCTCCTCCCCATACCGGTTCCGGTCTCCCTCGCTCAGCACCTCCTTCGAGATCAGCGCCAGCATGTAGCTCCTGAGCACCGAATTGATCCGCCCGTGATACCCCGCGCCGAGGCGTTTGAACCAGCGGGCCACGTCCTCGTCGAGCGCCACGGTCACCTTCTTCTTGCGTGGCCGCACCGGGGCGGTTGCTTCCAGGTCCGCCCAGTCCTCCGGGATCAGCGACTGGCGCAGGCGCGCATCGCGCAAATCCTGCTGCTGCTTCTCCAATTCGATCATCAGTTTCACATGCGCCAGTTCCTGGGCATTCGTCCGCATCCGCTCGTCCACGGGGGCACCTCTCCTGTCATGTCTCGGAATGGGGGCATTCTAACCAAAGACCGTTAAAATACCCCTCAAACCGGCAAGCCTGTTTCCAGCCCCGTTCCAGCCGGGTTCCAACCCCGCGAAGTTACTGATACCAAACCGAAAATCCGCCCCGCTTGCGCGACGGCCCCGGCGGCCCTATTTCTGACCCATGAATTACATTCTCGCCCTCCTCCTGCCGCCGCTGTCGATCCTCATCGCCGGGCGACCCTTCGTCGCCATCATCACCTTCGTGATCTGGATCCCGGCGATTATCTTCTCCGGCGGCCTCACCCATCCGATGTTCATCCTGCTCGCCTGGTTCCTGATCCACCAGTCCGGCGAGGAAAGTCGCGTCCGGCGTATGGAGCGCCGGGACCGCTGACCGGCTTCGTCACCCGCTTCGCCCCGTCGCCGACGGGACGGCTGCATCTCGGTCACGCCTTCTCCGCCCTGACCGCCTGGGACATGGCGCGGCAGGCCGGTGGCGCCTGTCTGCTGCGGATCGAGGATCTGGATGCGACACGGGTGCGCCCGGAATTTTATCAGGGAATTCAGGAGGATCTGGCCTGGCTTGGTCTGACCTGGCCCGAGCCGGTGCTGGTGCAGTCGGAACATTCCGCGCGGTATGAAGCGGCGCTCAACCGGCTGGCGGGGCTTGGCGTGACCTATCCCTGCGGCTGCACCCGGGCGGACATCCGCGCTGCCCAGTCCGCGGCGCAGGAAGGCGATCCGGCGCTGCCTGTCTATCCCGGGACCTGTCGCGGACGCCCGATGGCGGATCGCGGTCCCGGCGACGCGGTGCGTCTCGACCTCGAAAAGGCGCTGGCCCTGGTCGCCGACACGCCTCTCGACTGGCGCGAGAAGGGGCCAAAGGCGCGCGGCCTGCACCGGCTCGACCCTGACGCCCTGCGCGCCGGAGCCGGCGATTTCGTTTTGGCGCGGCGCGATATCGGCGCCGCTGCATACCATCTCTCGGTCGTGGTCGACGACGCAGCCCAGGGCGTGACCCATGTGGTGCGCGGTGAGGACCTTCTCGACGCAACACCGGTGCACAGGTTGTTGCAATCGCTGCTGAATTTCTCTACGCCAATCTGGTTGCACCACCGCCTGATCCGCGATGACCAGGGCAGGCGGCTGGCCAAGCGTGACGATGCAAGGTCGCTTGCCGAGTTGCGGGCCGGGGGAGCGACGCCCGCCGATATTCGCCGCCTGGTCGGCCTAGAGCATCGGCTCTGAAAGTTCGGTTTCGGAACCGTCGCGCAGCGCGGTGTAGAAGCAGCTGCGGCGGTTGGTGTGACAGGCCGGTCCCTCCTGACTGACGATCAGCAGGAGGCAGTCGCGGTCACAGTCTATCCGCAGGTCGATCAGCCGCTGGGTGTGACCCGACGTGGCGCCCTTCCGCCAAAGTTCGGCGCGGGAGCGGGACCAGTAGGTGACCTGGCCGGTTCTCAGGGTCTCGTCGAGGCTTTCGGCATTCATCCAGGCCAGCATCAGAACCTCGCCATCCTCAGCCTGGGCGATGGCGGGGATCAGGCCACGGTCGTCCCAGAGGAGGGTGGAGGGGTCAAACTGCATCATCACCAGGGGCCTTTTCAGCACTGCGTTCAGGGCCTATTTAGGGAATTCGGGTAATATTGGAAAGAGCGGGACGGGCATGAGCGGCGACGACGATTTGATCAGGCTCTATTCGCAGCGCATTCTCGCACTGGCCGCGGACATTCCCCACGCCCGGCGCCTGGAAGCGCCGCAGGTTTCATCGAAGAAGCGCTCACCGCTTTGCGGCTCGACGGTGACGGTCGACCTGGTGGTGACGGACGGTCGGATTGCCGAATTCGGTCAGGATGTGAAGGCCTGTGCGCTGGGGCAGGCATCTGCGGCGGTTTTGGGGCGCCAGGCGATCGGTCTGGACCGTGCGGAAGTGGCGGCGGGACGCGATGCGCTTCTTGCGATGCTCAAATCCGGCGGACCGGCGCCGGGGGCGCCGTTCGAAGAGGCAGAGGCGCTGCAACCGGCACGGGAGTACAAGAACCGCCACGCCTCGATCATGCTGGCCTGGGATGCGACACTCGAGGCATTTGACGAGGCTTTGGCGGCGGCATAGGCCGCGCGAACATTCAGGAGAGATGTGAAAAAAACGCCGCAGCTCCGGAAATGGAGTGCGGCGATCAAGGTGTGGTGCCCGGTTTGAGGCAGGACGGTTCAGTGAGGCAGTCACCGAAAAGAGGGCACCGTTGGCAGAAAAATGTCAGACAAAAGGCCTGATCAGGACAAACGTGGGCTGACCCGATTGGATATCAAGCCAGCAGTGGCAGCGAAAAAACGGCGAGGATCGTGGCGCAGACGAGCGACAGGCCGGCGAGTTCGCGCACAAGGACCTGAGGGTTGTCAGCGAGAATGCGACGGGCTTCGTGGATCATCGTGAACTCCTTATCTCCCCTGTTTGTTCTTAATATGTTCCCATTTTCCTTACCTCCAGTCAAGGAAATTGAGAACAGAAAGGGAACATTAAGAAATGGCGCTAACCCACGGAAAGCATTTGAATCGCTTTCTCCTTTTCCATCATGTGAAGCAGGAGCCTGACCGACTCCCCGCGCGGAGACCGGAGGTCGGGGTCCTGGTCCAGCAGAAGCCGCGAATCGTCCTGGGCGGTTTTCATCAGGGCGGCCTGGGTTTCCAGATCGGCGATTCGGAACCGGGGCAGACCGGACTGCTGGATGCCGAGCAGATCTCCGGCGCCGCGAATCCGCAGGTCTTCTTCGGCAATCCGGAAGCCGTCTTCGGTTTCGCGCATGATTTCCAGCCGCGACCGGGCGGTTTCGCCGAGTGGACCGTCATATAGCAGCAGGCACGACGACTTTTCCGAACCGCGACCAACGCGCCCGCGCAGCTGGTGAAGCTGGGCGAGACCGAAAGCCTGGGCGGCCTCGATGACCATGATTGAGGCGTTGGGGACGTTGACGCCGACCTCGATCACTGTTGTGGCGACCAGCAACCTGGTCCTGCCGGAGACAAACCCGGCCATCGCGGCGTCCTTTTGTGCCGGCAGAAGCTGTCCGTGTACCAGCGCCACTGCATCGTCACCAAGTGCTGCGCGCAGCGAGTGGTAGCGTTCCTCGGCGGCAGCGAGTTCGGTGGTTTCGGATTCGCCGACCAGCGGGCAGACCCAGTAGGCCTGGCGTCCGGCGGCGATGGCGGCGCGCAGATGTTCGATCACTTCCTGGGTTCGGCCGGAAGAGATCAGCACCGTGTCCACCGGTTTGCGTCCGGCGGGTTTTTCGTCAAGTACCGAAAGGTCCATGTCGCCGTATTGCGCCAGCGACAGACTGCGCGGAATCGGTGTCGCTGTCATGACGAGGATGTCCGGCGCGCAGCCTTTTTGGCCGAGATCCATGCGTTGACGGACGCCAAAGCGGTGCTGTTCGTCGACAATCGCAAGGCGCAGATCATGAAAAACCACATCGGCCTGAAACAGTGCGTGGGTGCCGACCAGCATTTGAGTTTCCCCCGAAGCAAGGGCATCCAGCTTGGCACGGCGTTCGCCGCCCCGGTCGCGGCCGGTCAGAAGTTCGAGCCGGATCCCCGCCGCCTCCGCAAGCGGCGCAAGGCTTTCGAGGTGCTGTCGGGCCAGGATCTCGGTGGGCGCCATCAGCGCCGCCTGGCCGCCGGCTTCTACCGCCGTCAGCATCGCGAGCAGGGCGACGAGGGTCTTGCCCGAGCCGACATCGCCCTGCAGCAGTCGGTTCATCCGCAGCGGCGCGGCCATGTCGGCGGAGATTTCGGCCGTGGCACGGGTTTGCGCGCCGGTGGGCCTGAACGGCAGCGCGGCGAGGACCTTCGCGGTGAGAGTGCCGGTGCCGACCGTCTCAAGTCCGGGTTTGCGGCGGTGACGGCTTCGGGCGACGGAAAGTGTGACCTGGTGGGCCAGCAACTCGTCGTATGCGAGCCTCTTGCGGGCATGGGCCGTGG
>JAUIHM010000150.1 GCA_030432315.1 Alphaproteobacteria bacterium
GCCGGCGAAACCAGCCGTGCCCGCGCCGATCTGGAAGTGGCGACCGAAAAGGCCGAACGCGCGGAACGGCGGCTGTGGGATTCGCTCGACATCATCGAGGATGGCTTTGCCATTTATGATCGCGCGGGCAGGCTTGTCGCGGCCAACAGTGCCTTTCTGAACATCTTCGAAAGCATGGTCGAGGTCGGGCCGGGTGCCAGCTATGACTCGATCCTGCGGATTGCGGTGGATGAAGGGCTTGTCGATCTGGAAGGGATGCATCCCGACGATTGGGTCGATGACATGACCGCCCGGTGGGAACAGGACCCGATCCCTCAGCGCACGGTCAAGCTGTGGAATGGCGGGTTCGTCAAGCTGGTCGACAAGCGGGCACCGGATGGCGACATGGTCAGCCTGATGCTGAACATCACCCAGACCATCCGCCGCGAACGGGAATTGCTGGAGGCGCGCGATCAGGCCGAGGCCGCGAATCGCGCCAAATCGGCTTTCCTCGCCAATATGAGCCACGAGATCCGAACGCCCATGAACGGTGTCGTCGCCATGGCCGAGCTGTTGCGCGAAACCGATCTGGACGAGGATCAGCGCCAATGCGCCGACACGATCCGCAATTCAGGAGAGGCGCTGCTGGAAATCATCAACGACGTGCTCGACTTCTCGAAAATCGAGGCCGACAAGCTGGTGCTGCATGCCGAGACTTTCGACCTGGAGGATCTGATCCGCGAAATCTTCCGCCTGCTGCGCCCCTCCATCCAGGGCCGCGATCTGCAATTGCTGCTGGATTACGATATCTTCCTGCCTCAAACGCTTGTGGGCGACAGGGGCCGCGTGCGGCAGGTGCTGACCAACCTCATCGGCAATGCGGTCAAGTTCACGGAAACGGGCCATGTGCTGGTTCGGGTGCTTGGGGAACCGGTGGAAAACGGGCAGGTCACGCTTGTGGTCGCGGTCGAGGATACCGGCATCGGCATCGCGCCCGACAAGCAGGCGCATGTGTTCGGGGAATTCAACCAGGTCGAAGATCAGGCAAATCGCAATTACGAGGGCACCGGGCTGGGTCTGGCGATCACGCACAAGCTGGTGCAGATGATGGGCGGCGATATCTGGGTGGATTCAGAGCTTGGTCAGGGCGCGACCTTTGCCTTCCGCCTGACCCTGCCGGTGGCCGAGGGCGAGGTGCCCTGCCCGGTGCAGCCATTGCCGCCTCACCTGTCGCGCGTGCTGCTGGTCGGGCCAGACACAGGCGCCAGACGGCTGGTGGAACGCCAGTTCCTCAAACTCAAGGCGGATGTGCAGGCGGTGGAGCAGGTGGCTGAAACCGCGGACGAGCCCGACCTGATGGTCCTGACGGAAGAGGCCGGGGAGGTGCCATCGGAACGCCCCGGCTGGCCCGTTCTGCGGTGCCTGTCGAACCGTCGGGCCGACCTTGCCGCCCCGATCCCGGAACTCACGCTGGAAGCGCCGTTACGCGACTTCCGGCAAGCGCTGCTGGAGGCGGTGGAGCAGGTGCCGCAGGATGATCCGGCCCCGGACCGCCCGCGCAAGCTGCGCCTGCTGGCCGCCGAGGACAACAAGACCAACCAGATGATCTTTCGCAAGATGATCAAGGGTCTGGATCTGGACCTGGTGCTTGCGAATAACGGGCGCGAGGCATGGGAGGCTTACCAGGCGGAGCGGCCAGATCTTCTGTTCACCGATATCTCCATGCCCGAGATGGACGGGCTGGAATTGACCCGCCACATCCGCGCGGAGGAAAGCGCAAAGGGATTGCCAAGGCTGCCCATCGTCGCCATGACCGCCCACGCCATGGAAGACCACGAGGCGGAGATCGTGGCCACGGGGGTGGATCACTACCTGACCAAGCCGCTGAAGAAGGTCGAGATCATCGGCACGCTGGCGGCGTTGACGCCAGACGGGGTGCAGCCATTGTCGGAGGGTTGAGCGCTGTGGGGTTTCGCCGCGCTTCGCGCGTCGACCCGGGAGCGGCCCTTCTCAACCCCCGGCTTGCGCCGGAGGCCTCGAACGGCCGCGTTGCCACGGAAAGCTGGTGAAGTCGGGTTGTTGGCTCTTTTGTTGTTTCCGGTGGCGGGGTTGCGACGCCTCCGGCGGAGGTATTTATGCCAAGATGAAAGGGCCGAGAAAATGGTCTCGCCGAATGTGACTCAGGGTTTTCGACTACAGTTTCCAGTCCGCAAGCGACCCTGACAACCGGTATTCCCCGGTCACGATATCCCGCCGGTTGCGGATCGGGCCATGGGTGTAGGTCAGCGCTGCCGGGTGGTGCGCGTCCAGCACACCAAGGCCGGTCAGGATGCGGGTGATCGCGGCCTCCGATCCACGGGTGGTGCCGTCCTCGATCTTCAGGGCAACGCCCATGCGCCGTTCCGGCACGATCGCGATGAACACCGCCTCGGCCCCGGTCTTGACCGATGCGCGGCCTGACATTGCGCTCATCAGCGCGGTGCAGGACTTGCCCTCGCCTGCCACCAGAACCGGGTGGGACGCCATGGCGCGGGTCAGACGGTGCATGGCGCGGTCCCGAGAGTCGCCGTTCCCGGTGGCCGCCGCGAAGCGCCCCATGGCGCGGGCCAGCCCGGTGACGGTGCACGCAAAGTTTGGCGCGGAGCAGCCATCGATGCCGAAGCCGGGGCTGGTTTCCTCGGTCACCTCCTCGAACGCGGATTTCACCGCCACCTGTACCGGGTGGTCGGGGTCCACGTAGTCCGGCCCTGCACCAAGGTGCTTTGTCAGGGTCAGAAAGCCGGAATGCTTGCCGGAACAGTTGTTGTGGATCTGGCAGGGCGAGGTGTCGGTCCTGATCATCGCGCTACGTGCATCGGGGTCGCTTGGCATCTGGGGCCCGCACCGCAAGGCCGCTTCAGGGTCGATCCCCAGCCCGCCCAACCACGCGCGCACCATGTCCGTATGCACCGCCGCCCCGCTATGGGACGCGCAGGACAGGGCCAGTTGCGCCTCTGACAATCCGAACGCCTCGGCGGCACCGCTTTCGATCAGGGGCAACGCCTGGATCATCTTGCACGACGACCGGGGCAGGATCACCGCGTCGGGATCACCCCAGCTGGCCACGATGCCGCCATCGGCGTGCCAGACCACGGCATGGCCGCGATGGATGCTTTCACAGAACGGCCCGCGCCAGACCTCGACCAGTGTTTCCGCCTCTGCCATGCTGTTTTCCTCCTCCTGAACAGAGGGTCCGGCAATTTTCCGCTACCGGGGCTTTTCCCCTAAAGGATTTTCAGGTTAATCTCCGCTCGCAGTTAGAATTGGGCGGGGGTCGAGTGCAAGACCTGAAGAACAGGCCGAACCCCAAACCAGAGGCAGAGACGGCTGGAGGCTGGATCAAGATGAAGAACTGGGTTGCTGGATTGGTGATCGCACTGGCGTTTTCAACGCCATCGTTTGCCCAGGACACTGAAGAATCCGAAAACCGCGTCAACGCGGAAACGGATTGGAGCGTGTTCGTCGAGGATGACCCGACGCAATGCTGGGTCGTGTCGGCCCCGCGCGAGACCGTGAACACCCGCGACGGCCGCGTCGTTGCCGTGCGCCGGTCCGAGAT
>JAUIHM010000151.1 GCA_030432315.1 Alphaproteobacteria bacterium
GTTTCGGTTCGCGTGATGGCCATCAGGACTTCGGCGGGCACGTTTTCACTGCGCGCGGCGGCGATGGCGGCACGGTCGCACAGACCCGCGTCGCGGCCGGCGTTTGCGGCATGGGCGTTGTTCGGTGAAGATGCCATCAACGTGATTGCCGCGACCCAGGCAAAGGTTCCACGGGCACGACCCCAACGGAGGGATCGCCATTCCGGATTCTTATGGCAGGTCATTCTGACCTCTCTCAACCATCGTCGTCGTTTTGGCCAAGGCTAGGGGCTGTGGGTTGACAAAGCGTTAGCCGTGACACGCCATTTAACCTGTGAAAGTCCGCCGGGATCATGACTCTCCGTTGTCTTGGATGTTTGCGGCGGCAGCACGAAGGGCGCTGATGTTACCTCTGAGAGTTTCGCTGTTGGTCAGAAGTTCGCGCGCGTGGGTGAGCGATGGTTCGACCGAGGGGGTGGAGGGCTGGTTTTCGATTGCGGTCGTTAGCGAAACGATCCCGGTATAGCGGGTCTCCGGACTCTCTGCGGCGTTCGTTGGTCCGGGATCGGGCGACGGGGCGTCAACCGGTTGCCCCGCGAGCCAGAGACTGCGCAGCCGTTCCGGCAGGTCGTCCGAGGCCGCTGAGAAGCGCGCGGCCTCCACATGGCTGGCGGTCATCCGCATGGCCCGGGCGCGCAGCCGGTCGGCGTCCGGCGACTCCACGCCGAGCAGTTCCACGAGACTGCGATGCGGTTTGCCGAGTTCCAGCGCTGTTCTTGCCCGAAGCAGCCTTTGCTCAGGCGTCCCGCGTTCATTGGACGAGGCGAGCAGATCCCAGGCTTCGGCAGCAAAGCCCAGCTCGAGCAGTCGTTGCGCGGTTTCCGTCGCCGTAGCTGCGGAAACGCCCCGATCCTGCTGAGGGGAAGATGGCAGCGCGTATTGCAGGAATGTCAGATCATCCGCACGCCGGGTCAGAAGGAGCAGTACCGACGACCTCGTCTGCTGCGTAGTGGTCTCCTCTTTGACCTGGGGCAAGGTATCGAACGCGTCGGCAAACCGACCGGCAAGTGCCATGGCAAGCGTGCGGACGCGGCGCAGATCGGGGCCGAGCGGCGTATGCCGATACTCAAGCGCATAAGCCGAAACCAGATCGGGTAGATCTGGGGCAATGGTGCCGAACTCGGCCATGCGGCGGTCAATCAGTTCTATCAGGGCATCTGGTGCGACCTCGGACCCTTCCGTTGCGACCTTTGCCAACTTGGTCTCTCCGGTTCCGTCCTGCCCGGAATCGGCATCGATCCGGGCCTCGGCCAGACGTTGGTTCGGATCGCTGGCGTCGGTTACCCGTTCGGAGGTGCGCAGGACCGCGGCGGCGAGTTCGGCCTGCCCGGCGTCAAGCAATCGGAGGCCCAGCACGGGCCCCAGATGACGCCGCAGATGAGCGGGTAGCCGGGCAAACCCGCGCCGGACTGCATCCGGATCGGCGTCGGCGGCCATGTCGGGATTGCCGAGTACCGCCCACAATGCCACATCCCCGCCGCATTCCTGCTGGGCGGCGAAGGCGTTTTCGACGGTCCCCGGATCGGTTCCATCCAGCAGATGAGACAGCGCAGTCAGTACGGATGCGGTTTCGCGTCCGGGTGACGCAAGATCGAGCGCGCGGCGGGCTTCGGCGCCGAAGCCGAAATGCAGATACGCGCGGGCGAGGTCGAGCGCCGCCTGTTCATCCAGCCTGTCGAACTCACCATAAAGACGGGCGCGAAGGTGGGATATCTGCTGGCCGAAAGGTTCGTCGCTGGCCCAGCCCGACAGGTCGACGTCTTCGTCGGGAATGCAGGTTTGTGGTGTCGGATCGGCGGGTACATATCCGGGCCGGTCGCGGTCGATCGCGGTGACGGCCAGTATTTGGGGAAACGGCCGGGGTCGCAGTTGTCCGTCTGGCTCGGACGTGGGGCCGGTTTCGGGAATTGCCGGTGCGGCTGTATCGGTTGAGGGCGACGCTTCAGCAGTCAGCTTCACCGAGGGCGGGGTCGGGGTCAGCAGGCCCTGAGCGGCCGCGCGTTCGATTTGTTGTCTGAGCCGAAGCTCGGAGATGTTCGACGAGACCGGCGCTTGTAAAGCCGGGGCAGGGAGTGCGGAAGGAACAGGTGCCGCATCGACAAGTGCCGGTTTGCCGGTCCCGAACCGATGCAAGCTGATCGTGGGTGTTTGTAGCGGTAGCGTGTTCTCGGGCGGAAAGGCAAGTTCGCGCCCGCCGACCTTCAGCGTCTGAGGCCGGTTGGGCTTTGGATCATAGAGATCGATAACGAGGTGCCGTCCACCCTCCATCGATGCCTGTGCAGGGCAATCGCACCCCAACGTGATATCGAGCCCCGCGCCGGTTTCCCGGTCGCGAAATCCGGCCACCCGGTCACGACCGATCCGGCGGAACACCTGATCGGTGTCGAAACGATGATCGCCGCCGTCCAGATCCAGGCGTATCCCGCGATGGATCGGATCCAGCGACCAATCGGCCCCGGCGGGCAACCTGAACACCAGGCGTGTGAAATCGCCGTGTTCGCCGGACCGGACCGTAATGGTTTCGGCTGTGGCGGCACTGCCGACCACGAGCGCCATGGCGGCAAGCGTGCGGATCATGCGGCGTCCTGCTTGACGGATTTCAGGGCGTCCTCGAGATCGGTGAAACCGGGGCGAATATGGGCCGGCGTATTCTGGCGTCCGACCTCGATGCAGATGGCGGCCGCGTGATTGTGCAGGTTGGCAACCAACACCTCGCGGATCAGCTGATAGAAATGCCCGTCTTCCTCGATGACAGTGCGCACACGTGCGGCGAAGGGACCGACCAGCCCGTAGGCCAGAAACACCCCCAGAAATGTTCCGACCAGGGCGCCGCCGATCATCTTGCCCAGGATCTCTGGCGGCTGATCGATCGATCCCATCGTCTTGATCACCCCCAACACGGCCGCGACGATGCCCAGCGCAGGCAGACCGTCGGCCACCGTCTGCAGGGCGTGCGAGGAATGCAGTGCATGATGCAGGTTGGTTTCCATCCGCTTTTCGAGCACTTCCTCGACCTGATGCGGGTCGTCATAGTTCATCGATGCGGACCGCATGGTGTCGCAGATCAGGTCGACCGCCTCGCGGTCGCCCAGGATTTTGGGATACTTCCCGAAGAGCGCGGAGTTTTTCGGATCCTCGATATGGCTTTCCGCATCGACGGGGTTGGACCGGGCGATGCGGATCAGAGCGAAGAGCAGGCACAGCAGGTCGCGATAGTCCTCGGGTTTCCATTTCGGCCCGCGAAACACCTTGGCGATGTCGCGGCCGGTATGTTTCACGGCGGCCAGATCATTGCTGAGCAGGAACGCGCCCACGGCGGCACCGCCGATCATCATCAGTTCGAACGGAAGCGAGTGAAGGATGATCGCCATCTTGCCGCCGGCGGCGATGTAGCCGCCAAAGACCATCCCGAAGATCATGATAATGCCGAATATACCGATCACGCGCCGATTCCTTCCCCGGTTCACGGCACCGTCCCACAGCCGGCTTAACAAAGCCTTGCCG
>JAUIHM010000152.1 GCA_030432315.1 Alphaproteobacteria bacterium
TGATATCGCCACCGGGCTGAAGGACGGGGTGGAGAAGACATACTACATCTATAACATCTGCGACCATGAAGAGTGTTATGCGGAGGTCGGCAGTCAGGCCGTGTCCTATACCACCGGCGTTCCGGCCATGATCGGGGCGGCCATGGTGCTGAAGGGGATCTGGCGGGAACCGGGTGTCTGGAACATGGAGCAGCTTGACCCCGACGCCTTCATGGACATGCTGAACACCCAGGGCCTGCCCTGGCAGGTCCATGAACTCGACGGTCCGGTTGCCTTCTGAGCTTAACGATTTCGCTACAGTCCCGGGCGCAGGTCTGACAACAGTGTCATATACCGCGCCCGCAGGAGGGGTCCCATGTCCGTGATGATGCAGACGCAGGCCGGGGATGCCGGCGCTTTCTCCCGGTTCGACCTCGGGCGGGTCCCGTCCCCCTGCTTCGTCGTCGATGAGGCCGCAATCGAGCGGAATCTGAAAATACTTGCCGACGTCGGCACGCGCTCCGGCGCCCATGTGCTTGCGGCACTCAAGGCGTTTTCGATGTTCGCGGTGGCACCGCTCGTCTCGCGTTACCTTTCGGGCGTCTGTGCGTCCGGCCTGTTCGAAGCCCGCCTCGGCCGGGAAGAATACCAGGGGGAAGTAGCGACCTTCTGCGCCGGCTACAGGGCTGACGAAATCGAGGCGATCATTGCGCTCTCGGACCACCTGATTTTCAACTCCGTCGCCCAGAAGAACCGCTTTCTCGCCCTGGTGCAGGGCGCGCCCCGTCCGGTTCAGGTCGGGCTTCGCATCAACCCGGAGCATTCCGAAGGTGAAATCCCGAAGTATGATCCGTGTGCGCCCTGTTCGCGCCTCGGAGTGCCGATCTCACAACTCGACGCTGCGGCCCTCGAGGGCGTCGACGGACTGCACATGCATACCCTGTGCGAACAGGGGTTTGAGCCGCTCGCCCGCACCTGGGCTGCGGTGGAGGACAGGCTGAAGCCGTATTTCGACAGGCTGCAATGGCTCAATTTCGGTGGCGGTCATCACATCACCCGGGCCGATTACGACCGCGAGGCGCTGATCCGGTTCATTGCCGATCTGCGCCGCCGGACCGGTCTAGAGATCTACCTGGAGCCGGGAGAGGCGGTGGCGCTCGATGCGGGCATTCTCGTCGGGGAGATCCTCGATCTGCCGCGCAACGGCATGAACCTCGGCATCACCGATATTTCAGCCACCTGTCACATGCCCGATGTCATCGAGGCACCCTATCGGCCCGCTCTGCTGGGAGAAGCCGGGGCAGGCCATACCTACCGTCTTGGTGGACCGTCCTGTCTCGCGGGGGATGTGATCGGAGACTACACTTGGGATCGACCGCTGCGAGTCGGCCAACGGTTCGCCTTTCTCGACCAGGCGCATTATTCGATGGTCAAGACCAACACCTTCAACGGCGTGCCGCTTCCGGCGATTGCGCTGTGGAATTCGGAAACGGACGATCTGCGCATGATCCGCAGATTTGACTATTCCGACTTCAGGAACCGCCTGTCCTGAGAGGCACCCATGAGCATATTTCTTGATACTGAACTGAGCGCGGCGGAACGGGGAGCCGATGCCCTGTTCCGGGTCATTCCGGTGCCGCTCGAACGGACTGTCTCCTACGGGTCGGGAACCCGGGGCGGGCCGGAGGCGATCCTGGCCGCTTCCGGTGAACTGGAACGCCTTTGCATCGGCCTTGAACCCTGTGCCAGCGGGATTTTCACGGAAACCGCAGTCGATTGCGAGGGCCCGCTGACCGACGTAATGGACCGCATCGCCGCGCGCACCGAAGCGGCGGTACGCGCGGGAAGGATACCCGTGACGCTGGGCGGCGAACACTCGCTGACGTTCGGAGCCGTGACCGGTGTCGTCCGCGCCGGGATCGGGCCGGTCGGCATTGTCCAGATCGACGCGCATGCCGATCTGCGCATTGCCTACCAGGGCGAAAGACACTCCCATGCCTCGGTAATGAACCTGCTCACTGACCAGGGCATCCCGCTGGCCCAGTTCGGCGTCCGTGCCCTGAGCCGCGATGAGGCGGCATCGCGCGAACGGGGCGGCGTGTTCTGGCGGGATGCAGAGGACCTCTGCACCGGCAATGTCCATGCAGTGGATCTGCCCGATAATTTTCCCGAGGATGTCTATGTCACGTTTGACGTCGACGGCCTCGATCCGTCGCTGATGCCGGCAACCGGCACCCCGGTCCCCGGTGGCCTTGGATATTACCAGGCGCTGCATCTGGTGGAGCACGCGCTCAAAGGACGGCGCTGCATCGGCTTTGACGTGGTTGAACTGGCGCCTGACGGCAATCCGGCCTGGGATTTTACCGCGGCGCAGATCGTCTACAGGCTGATGGCCGCCTGCCTCAAACAGGGTTGAGGCAGGCAGCAGGCGGTCTCCCGCCTGCTGCCCCGCAATCAGGCGATGTCTTCGGGAAGCACGTCCGTCGGGATGCCCTGATAGCAGACCGGGCGCAGGAAGCGGCGGATCGACAGCGTTCCGACCGAGGTTGCTCCGAAGTTGGTCGAAGCCGGGTAGGGGCCGCCATGCACCATAGTATCGCTGACTTCGACGCCGGTTGGAAAACCGTTTGCGAGGATGCGTCCGGCCTTCCGCTCGAGAATCGGCATCAGCCTGCGTGCGAGGTCTGAATCGCCTGCATCAAGATGCAGTGTGCAGGTCAGCTGGCCATGGAGCGACTTTGCGATGTCCACCATCTCGTCAGTGGACTCCACGGTGACGACAAGACCGAGCGGTCCAAAGACCTCCTCGCCCAGTTCCTCGTTCGCCAGCCATTCCTTGCCGGTGGTTGCAAACAGATACGGGGTCGCATTGCGCAGATTGCATGTGGAGCTCAGCACTTCCTGAACGCCGGCAGATCCCTGGATACGGTCGCGGCCCGAACGGTAGGCATCGGCCATGCCGTCGGTCAGCATGGTCTGCGCGCCGACCGCTGCGAGCCCGTCCTTTGCTGCGCCCACGAAGGCATCGGCCTCCGCACCCTTGACCACCACGGCTATGCCGGGATTGGTGCAGAACTGTCCCGCACCCATTGTCAGCGACCCGGCCCATCCAGCGCCGATCGCTTCGCCGCGGGCAGCGACTGCATCCGGCAGAACGAACATCGGGTTCACGGATCCCAGTTCGCCGAAGAAAGGGATGGGTTCCGGCCGGGCGGCGCAGAGATCGAACAGCGCCCGTCCGCCACCGAGCGATCCGGTGAACCCCACCGCCTTGATCAGCGGATGCTGCACCAGCGACGTGCCCACATCGCGTTTGCCGCCCTGAATCTGCGAGAACACGCCAGGAGCGATGCCGCACGCCCTGATGGCGGCGTCGACGGCCTGGGCAACGATGTCCGATGTGCCCGGGTGCGCCGAGTGCCCCTTGACCACGACCGGACAGCCTGCGGCCAGCGCGGCAGCGGTGTCGCCTCCGGCGGTGGAAAACGCGAGCGGAAAGTTCGAGGCC
>JAUIHM010000153.1 GCA_030432315.1 Alphaproteobacteria bacterium
CACCACCGGCGTGTGATCGCCCACAGCACTCTCGGTGATCACGTCGGACCACCAGGAATACATGACGTAGAGCACGGTCGCGAAACCGATCAGGCAGAGCCACGGACCGTAGCCGTGAAACCACAGCACCGCGCCCAGCAGCATGACGAAGGCCCCCACCGCCCCGATGAACGGCCAGACACTGGGGGTCAGGATGTGATAGTCGTGATTTTTCCGGCCGGCCATTAAAGACTCCTTCTGCTGTTCATTCCGCTCACCGTTTTTCGGCCAGTCGAATGGTGTCGTTCTCCCGGGGTCCGGCATCCGCCGCATCCGCGTCCGGAATGTCGGCGAGGTGCATGGTGTAGGACAGGGTAATTTCGTTCAGGTCACGCGCTTCCGGATCGTCGAGAATTTCCGGATCGACATAGTAGGTCACCGGCATCTGCACGCGCTCTCCCGGTTCAAGCACTTGCATGTCAAAACAGAAACAGGCAATCTTGATGAAATAGGCACCGGCGGCGTAGGGGGTGACGTTGTAGCTCGCCTGACCGGCAAGCCGTTCTTCGGTCGGATTGTAGGCCTCGAAAAACGCCAGCCCGGTTTCACCGATCTTCAGGTCCATGGTCCGTTCCACCGGGTGAAACTCCCAGGGCATCCCCGCTTCCAGGCTGCCGTCGAAACGGACGGTCACCATCCGGTCCACCACCACACTGCTCCCGCTCTCGGCAACCCCGGTGGTGCCGCCATAGCCGGTTACCCTGCAAAACCAGTTGTAGAACGGTACCGCTGCATAGCTCAGCCCCACCATGACGACGACAACCGCCGCAAGGCCCCTGGCGATCGATCGGTTCCGGTTTGCAGCGGTCATCGCTCAGCCGTCCGTTTTCGGCAGCAGACTGGTGCGCTGCTGGTGATCGAAGGCTTCCATGTTGTGGCCCGAGGTCATCTTGACGACCGTCACCGCAAAGGTCAGCACGACCACGGCCGCGAGGACAAGCCCGAGGCCGACGTTCCGGCTGCGCCTGCGTCCATATATCTCGTGTGAATCCGGTCGCATCAGATGTCCTCCCGCATCATCAGAACGGCCTCGGCCAGCCCGCGGGCGAAAGATCCGCCAGCCGGCAGAGCGCCTCGGCGAGGATCAGCACGAAGTGCAGAAACAGGTAGAGGATCGAAAAGCCGAAAAACCGCTTCTCGACCCGGTATCCGTCCGCCGCCGCGTCGCCGTCGTTCCTCCGCCAGACCCGCAGCCCACCGGCGAGGAACATCGCATTCAGCACCAGCGCCCCGGCCAGGTAGACCGGCCCGCCAATTCCACTGAAGGCCGGAGCAACCGCCACCGGAACCAGCAGCAGGGTATAGATCAGTATCTGGTTGCGCGTCACCCGCGTACCCGCCGTCACCGGCAGCATCGGCACGCCCGCCCGGATGTAGTCGGAGTTGCGAAACAGCGCCAGCGCCCAGAAATGCGGAGGTGTCCACAAAAAGATCAGCGCGAACATCAGCACGCTCTCGACCGACACACCGCCGGTGGCGATGGCCCAGCCGATCATCGGCGGAAACGCCCCGGCCGCACCACCGATCACGATGTTCTGCGGCGTCGCCCGCTTGAGCCAGAGCGAATAGATCACGGCGTAAAAGAATATTGTAAAGGCCAGCAGCCCCGCCGCGACCATGTTGGAAAACAGCGCCAGCATCACCACCGAAAACACCGCCAGGGTGACACCGATCGCCAGCGCCTCGCCGCGCTCGACGCGCCCGGACGGAATCGGCCGCCGGGACGTGCGGTCCATCACCGCATCAATGTCCCAGTCGGACCACATGTTCAGCGCCCCGGAGGCTCCCGCCCCCACCGCGACACAGAGGATCGACGCCAGTGCGATCACCGGATGGGTGCCGACCGGTGCCGCCAGCAGTCCGACCAGGGCGGTGAAGATCACCAGCCGCATCACACGCGGCTTCAGAAGCTCGACATAGTCCCCGAACTTCGGCTCGTGTGCGGTTGTACCGCTGCTGGTCCAGACTGTCTCGGTCATGGATGCCTCAGTTTGCCGTCTCTGCCGGCTCTTCCGTTTCCGCAGGCGTATCGGTATCGGCCGGCGCTTCTTCCGCCGCCGCCTCGGCCTCGTTCGCGGCACCTTCAGCCGCCGCCTCGGCACCGGCCTCGGCGTCAGTTGCGGCTTCTTCCGCGTTTTCGGCGGGCGCAGCTTCCGCCGCATCGTCCGCCACGGCTTCGGCGCCTTCAGCGGCCTCGGCCGCAGCCTCTTCTGCGGGCGCAACCGCCTCGGCTTCCTCTTCGGTAATTGCCTCGCCGGATGCTTCTTCCTCCGTCACCCCTTCAACCGCGGCGGCACCGGCCTCGGTTGCCGCGGCATCATCCACCACTTCAGCCGCCGATGCGGCACCCGGAGCGGCCTCACCCTCAACAACGGATTCCTCCGCGTCGCCGCCGCGCGTACCGCCGTGTTCCTCGATCGCCCAGTCCAGCCACTCCTCGTAGGCTTCCTTGCTGACCGCCTTCACGGTGATCGGCATGTAGCTGTGATCCTTGCCGCAAAGCTCGGAACACTGGCCAAAATAGATGCCTTCCCGGTCAACGTTGAACCAGACCTCGGCGAGACGCCCGGGAACGCCATCCTGCTTGACGCCGAACGCGGGCACGGTCCAGGAATGGATCACGTCGGCGGCGGTGATCTGAACCTTGACGATGGTATCGACCGGCACGACCACTGCGGTATCAGTGGCGAGCAGCCAATATTCGTCGTCATAGCCATAATCGGCAAGTTCGTCCTTCTGCAGCATCAGGCTGTCGAACGACATTTCGTAATCGGGATACTCGTAGTTCCAGTACCACTGATTGCCGGTTGCCTTGATCGTCACCTCGGCCTTGGGAATTTCCAGCTGCTTGAACAGGATCGGCAGCGAGAAGGACCCGATGACGATCAGGATCAGCACCGGAACCAGCGTCCATGCAATCTCGATCTTGGTATTGTGGGTAAAGGTCGCGGGTGTCGGATTGGACTTGCGGTTGTACTTCACCACCACGATCGCCAGCAGCACCGTCACGAACAGCACGATGACCGCCATCAGCGAATGCAGCCAGTGGTCGAGCCAGTGCAGGTCGGAGGCCAGTTCGGTCACGGCCGGCTGAAACCCGACGCCGCCGGCGTGCGGGGCACCGATCACCGGAAGACCGGAAGGTTCGCCCTGGGCGAGAGCCTGACCGGCCCCAAACAACGCTCCCAAACCGGCAATCCGTCCGAAAAATCCGTTCCGCATGTCTCGTCCTATCCTGCAGTTCCGGGAGGTCAAAACATGGCCCCACCATTGTCTCATGTTGTAGCTGGTCGCAGATCAACCATATTACAGTAAAAAGGACAAGTCACCGCAACGCAACATCGCCGCATCCGGCGACGTTTTCCGACCACATGGAGCGCATATGCAAACCTCATCCGGATTCCGGCCTTTTGATACGAAAATCGACGAGAAATCGGCTCT
>JAUIHM010000064.1 GCA_030432315.1 Alphaproteobacteria bacterium
CTGCGTCTTTTTCAGAACCGACCAGTCGTCAGACAGCACCAGTTCCGCGAGCACCTTAACCCGATCCTCAATACTCATTCATCCACTTCCAAAAACGTCATCAACCGGACCCTGCTTCACACAAATTGGTTACTCAGCCCCAAAGCTCCGGGTCCGACGGATGTACACCCTCCGAATCGTATTTCAGTCCGAACTCCCGGTCCCTCGCCAGCAGCTGCGCCCCGTCCAGATCGGTAATCGCCGCCCCCTGCGCCACCAGCACCGCCGGGGCAATCGCCAGGCTCGATGTCACCATGCAGCCGACCATGATGCCGAAACCCGCGTGCCGCGCCGCATCCCGGAGCGCCAGAGCCCCGGTCAGCCCGCCGGTCTTGTCGAGCTTGATGTTGATCATGTCGTATTTGCCGCGCAGCCCGTCGAGCGACGAAACATCGTGACAGCTTTCATCGGCGCAGACCGGAAGCACCCGGTCGAGATCCGCCAGTGCCGCATCCGACCCGGCCGGCAGAGGCTGCTCCACCATCTCCACCCCCAACCGCAGCAGAACCGGGGCAAGCTCGCGGTAGAGGTCGGTCGACCATCCCTCATTGGCATCGATGATGATCCGTGTCGCCGGCGCACCCTGCCGCACCGCCTCCAGCCGCCCCATATCACCCTCACCGCCGAGCTTGATCTTCAGCATCGGCCGATGCGCGTGTTTTGCCGCTTCCGACCGCATCACCTCCGGTGTGTCGAGCGACAGGGTATAGGCGGTGATCTGCGGCACAGGCGGTTCCAGCCCCGCCAGCTGCCAGACCCGCTGCCCCGACCGCTTGGCCTCCAGATCCCAGAGCGCGCAGTCGACCGCCGCCCTTGCCGCACCGGGCGGCAGCATCCCCTGCAGCGCTTCGCGGTCGAAATCCCCCTCAAGGCGGTCGATCTGCGCCGCGACCGAGTCGATGGTCTCGCCATACCGGGCATAGGGCAGGCATTCGCCCCGCCCGCGAAACCCGCCCTGCTCCACCGTCACCGCCACCACCCTTGCCTCGGTGCGCGCCCCCCGGCTGATGGTGAAGGCCTGGGCCAACGGAAACACGTCGCGATGGACGGTCAGCCTCATTTCAGCGCATCCACCAGACGCCCGGCCCCGTCCCGAAACGGATCGACCGTCGGCAGCCCCATCCGCGCCTCGACTTCGGCCAGATACTCTTCGGCCGCATCCTCATCCAGCCCGTGCGTATTGACCGAAATTCCCGCAACATAAACATCCGGATTGACGATCCGCGCCATGGTCAGCGCCAGGTCCCGCAGATCTTCCAGCGACGGCAGCGCATAATCCGGCAAGCCGCGCATGTGTTTGCGCGTCGGTTCATGGCAGAGCACAAGCGCATCCGGTTGCCCGCCATGGATCAGCGCCAGCGTCACCCCGGAATAGGAGGCATGAAACAGGCTGCCCTGTCCCTCGATCAGGTCCCAGTGGTCCGGGTCGTTGTCCGGCGTCAGCCATTCCACCGCCCCGGCCATGAAATCGGCCACCACCGCATCGAGCGGTATGCCGCCGCCGGTGATCAGAATCCCCGTCTGCCCGGTCGGCCGGAACGTCGCCTTCATCTCCCGCTCCAGCATCTCGCGCTCCATCGCCAGGCCGGTATACATCTTGCCCACCGAACAGTCGGTGCCCACTGCGAGACAGCGTTTGCCGGTCCGCCGCCTGCCATTGGCGATCGGGTACTTCACATCCGGCACCCGCACGTCATGCAGCGCCTGGCCGGTCGCCATCGACGCCGCCATCAGCGTCGGTTCGTCGCGCAGCAGATTGTGCAGCCCGGAGGCAATATCCAGCCCCTTGTGCATGGCCGATTCGAGCACATGCAGCCATGAGGGTGAAATCATCCCGCCCCGGTTGGCGACCCCGACCACCAGGGTTTTTGCCCCGGCCTCGATCGCCTCATCGAGGGTCATGTCCAGCAGATCCATGTCCGCGTTGCAGCCCTCCATCCGGTACTGGCCCACTGCCAGATCGGGCCGCCAGTCGCGAATACCCTGAGCCACCTTCGCCGCCAGTGGATCGGGCGCGTCACCAAGAAACAGCAGGTACGGAGACTGGATCATTCGGAACTCCCTTCAATTTTGCGCAGAACCGGTACAATGGCCTGACCGGTCCGGTGTACCGCACCGCAAAACGGATTTCACCGCCAATAATCCAGAAGCCGGAAAATGACCGGAAAACATGCCGACACGGCAAAGCGGTCTCCCTGGGGATCTATCTCATTGCCCACGCCGCCCGGCATCGCGGGCGCAGACAGACCATGCCCGGACCGGCATGCGACCCGCCCCCAACGACGGTGGAATGACCGGTGCTGCGCAGAAAACGGCCGCTGATCAGTCCTGCGACAGGTCGCCCGGAAGGTCCGCGCCCGTGACCAGCTGCTCGAAATCCACCGGCGCAGTGTCGCGAGCAAGGGTCCGGCGCTTGAACGAACAGCGCACGCAGTTCCCCTCCGGTTCCGCCAGCACGATCAGACAGGTTTCCAGATGCCGCCGTCCGTCGTAGATGTCGACATAGCCGCGCAGAACAGCGCCAGGATGCGCCTCGATCAGACAGGAATCATGGGTAAGATCAAGGATTCTGAATTCGGAATCCGCGGTCCTGAGCACCATCCCGGCCCTGACCGGATGCTCCGGGATCACCGACCCCGTATTCCAGCCGGAATTGTGATTCAGTCCCATAACCAGTCTCCCCAAACCAGCCAAGCAAAACGACTCGGCACATCACGCAACAGCTTTTGATGTTAGCGTAATTTCCCAGGATTCCGTATGACAAAAAAATGTCGTGATGAACCTTGTGGCACGAAACCGCAGAACGAGAATTTGTTTCCATTCAGGCAACAGGCATGACAGGCCGCCGCCCTTTATACGTCATTCAACAACAGATACCTTGGGGGACCAAACGGGAAGGCATGACATCATGGGACATCTTCAGGACGGCACCTGGCACACCGGCTGGTACGACACCGAGTCCAGCGCCGGCAAGTTCGAACGCAGCCCTTCGGTATTTCGAAACTGGATCACCGCAGACGGCAGCGCCGGACCGACCGGAACCGGCGGTTTCCGGGCCGAAACCGGCCGCTACCACCTCTATGTTTCGCTGGCCTGCCCCTGGGCGCACCGCACGCTGATATTCCGCACCCTGAAAGGTCTGGAAACCCACATCAGCGTCGATGTGGTGCATCCGTTCATGGGTGAAAACGGCTGGAGCTTTGATGCCGACTATCCCGGCGCAACCGGCGACACGCTCAACGGCCACAATTTTCTGCATCAGGTCTACACCCAGGCAGACCCCCAGGCCACCACCCGGGTGACGGTACCGCTGCTGTGGGACAAACGGACCGGCACCATCGTTTCCAACGAATCCGCCGACATCATCCGGATGTTCAACAGCGCCTTCAACGACATCACCGGCATCACCACCGATTTCTACCCGGCCGAACTGCGCTCCGAAATCGACGCCCTGAACGACCGGGTCTACTCCGGGGTCAACAACGGCGTCTACCGGGCGGGCTTTGCCACCACCCAGAAGGCCTACGACGAGGCGGTGCGGGAAGTTTTCGACACCATGGACTGGCTGGAAGCGCGCCTCGCGACCCGCCGCTGGCTGGCCGGCGACCGGATCACCGAGGCCGACTGGCGGCTGGTCACCACCATGTTTCGGTTCGACGCGGTCTATCACGGCCATTTCAAGTGCAACCGCAACCGGCTGGTCGATTTCCCGAACCTCTGGGGCCTGTCCAGGGCGCTCTACCAGGTGCCCGGCGTGGCCGGAACGGTCAATTTCGACCACATCACCCGCCACTACCACACCAGCCACGAGACGATAAATCCTTACCGTATCATACCGATCGGGCCAAACCCCGACTGGTGGGCACCGCACGGCCGCGACCGGCTTTCAGCCGCGTGAGCCCCCGCCCGCGACTTTCGCCCGATCATGGCGACCGCCGTAATGCTCCACCAGCGCCGCCATGTCCTCCGGCCTGAGCGGCGTCTTCAGGACGCCGCGCGCATTGGGCATCATTTCGAAAATCGCAGAATCGGAAAAGAAGCTGCGTGAATTGACCGCAATGATCGGCAGCTCCGGGTCCCGAACGGTGGCATAGTCCGCCACCGCGATCGCCTGCCCGCCCGGCAGTTCAATGTCGAGCACCACGGCGTCGAACTCGAAATCCCGCAGCGCCTCGAACGCCTGCTCCTGATCGTCCACAACCGTGCAGATCAGCCCCTGCCGCGCCAGAAAGCCCGCCCAGATGCCGGCAAGCTCTCCATTCTGCTCGACAATCAATATCCGCACGTTTCACCATCATCTTTGCAACCGGCATCCCGGTAAGGACTGCATCTGCGTACGTCAATCCCACAAAAGTATATCGGGAATACCTGGTCGGGTAAGCCACCATTTACCTTTGACTTTTAGCAAAACTGTAAACAAACCATGAATGTTGCCGGCACTCGGCGGTAATTCGCCGCCCTTGCACAATGCGTCGGGTCGGGTGCAGGAAGGGAACATACATCAACCGGAGGACATTCCAATGGCACGCGACATCGTACTGCTCGACGGCGCACGCACGGCAATCGGCACATTCGGCGGCAGCCTCGCGGGCATCCCGCCCATCGACCTCGCCACCCAAACCGCCAAAGCCGCCCTCGAACGCTCCGGCGTCGAACCCGGCCAGATCGGCCAGGTGGTGTTCGGTCATGTCATCAACACCGAACCACGCGACATGTATCTCTCCCGCGCCGCGGCCATCGGTGCCGGCATTCCCGAAACCACCCCGGCCCTGAACGTCAACCGCCTCTGCGGCTCCGGCGCCCAGGCCATCGTCTCGGCGATCCAGGCCCTGGCCCTCGGCGATGCCGAATTCGCCCTCGCCGGCGGCGCCGAAAGCATGTCGCGGAGCCCCTACATCGCACCGGCGGCCCGCTTCGGTCAGAAAATGGGCGACACCGCGCTGCTCGACATGATGCTCGGCGCGCTGACCTGCCCGTTCGGCACCGGCCACATGGGCGTCACGGCGGAAAACGTCGCCGCCGAACACGGCATCACCCGGGCGGACCAGGACGCCTTTGCCTTTGAGAGCCAGACCCGCGCCGCCGCCGCCATCGCCGACGGCCGTTTCGCCAGCCAGATCGTGCCGGTGGAAATCCGCGTCAGACGCGAGACCGTCGCCTTCGCCACCGATGAACACCCCAAGGCCACCTCGCCGGAAAAACTCGCCGCCCTGCGCCCGGCCTTTCTGAAGGACGGCAGCGTCACTGCCGGCAATGCCAGCGGCATCAACGACGGCGCTGCCTCCGTGGTGCTCGCCAGCGCCGAGGCCGCCGAAGCCGCCGGGCTCAAACCGCGCGCGCGCATCCTCGGTTACGCCGTCGCCGGGGTCCGCCCCGAAGTCATGGGGCTCGGGCCGATTCCGGCGGTCGAAAAACTGCTGGAGCGCACAGGACTCAGCGCCGGGGAGTTCGACCTCTTTGAAAGCAACGAGGCCTTCGCCGCCCAGGCCATCGCCGTCAACCGCGCCCTCGGCCTCGACCCGGCCCGGGTCAACCCCAACGGCGGCGCCATCGCCCTCGGTCATCCGGTCGGTGCCACCGGAGCGATCCTCACGGTCAAGGCGCTTTACGAACTGGAACGCAGCGGCGGCAAACGGGCGATCATCACCATGTGCATCGGCGGCGGCCAGGGCATCGCGCTTGCGATCGAACGCCTCTGACCCTGCCCCAACCCGATGTCTGGATGCCGCCAGCCCCCCTAGATCAGCAGGAAGTCGGCGGCGTCCAGTGCCGAAAGTTCCATCCCCTCGACCAGCACCGAGCCGCCGGCGGCCCACGTCACCTCGACGCCGCCCGCAACCCAGGTCAGTTGCAGATCGTCGAACGCCACGCCGCCGCCAATGAAGATCAGATCGACCCCGCCGGCGAAGTCGGTGATCCAGTCCGCCCCGTCGCCATCCGTGCCGAGGAACTGGAACGTGTCCGCCCCGGCTCCTCCGGTCAGCACGTCATCGCCCGCGCCGCCCGACAGCATGTCTGCGCCGCCGCCGCCATCGAGCGCGTCCGCACCGAGGCTGCCCCACAGCCGGTCCACGCCCTTTCCGCCGTAAAGTTGATCATCGTCGCGGCCTCCGGACAGGGTGTCGCAGCCGTCGCCACCATCGAGAACATCCGCTCCGGCCATCCCGGAAAGCAGGTTGGCCCCGTCGTCGCCGGTCAGCATGTCGTCGAACCCGGATCCGGTCAGATTCTCGAATTCGGACAGCATGTCGCGTCCCGCGCCGCCGGTATTCTGCCAATCCGCCGCGGCGAGCGAAACAGTGACCCCCGCGCCGGCTCCGAAATAGCTGGCGGTATCCGTTCCGTCACCGCCGCGCAGCAGATCGCTCCCCTCGCCGCCCTCGAGAATGTCATCGCCGGCGCCCCCGTAGAGCCGGTCGTTGCCGGCGCCGCCATAAAGCCGGTCCACCGCATCCCGGCCTGTGAACACGTCCCGCCCCGCACCGCCGGTCAGAATGTCGGCGAATTCGGATCCGCCAAGCGTCTCGCTGCCGTCAGCGGCCGTGTAGACAATGCCGTCGCCGAGACCGCTCACCGTCACGGTCTCCGCCGCCGTGCCCCCGAACCCGTCGGACAGCGTATAGGTGAATGTATCCACGCCGGTGGCATCGCCGACAAACGAATAGGTCAGTGTCCCGTCGCCCTCCAGCACCACGCTGCCCTTTGCCCCCTGGGTGAAGCCGCTGACACTCAGCCCGTCTCCATCGATATCCGAATCGTTGCCCAGCACGTCGATCGTCACCCTTCGGGTCCCGGCAATCGACACCGCGTCGGCCACCGCCACCGGTGCCGCATTGAGCGCGAAACCAAAGATGACGTAGCTTGTTCCCGCTCCGTCCCGCCCGTCCGGATCCGCATATGGGGCGCCGACGATCAGATCATCGTACCCATCACCGTTGAGGTCTCCGGCGGCGGAGACGGAGTAGCCGCTCTCGTCGTCGGCGCTTTCGCCGTAGATGACAAACCCGTTGTTGCCGTCGATTGTGCTCAGTTCGAGATAGGGCGCAAACCCGGTATCGGCTCCAAACACCACATAGCTTGCACCGGCGCGGCTGCGCCCGTCCGGCGAAGCAAAATAAGCACCGACGATCAGGTCGTCGATGCCGTCGCCGTTCACATCCCCTGCGCTGGACACCGACCAGCCGCTGAAATCTTCCGCTTCGAGCCCATTGATCCGAAAGCCGTCGCTGCCGTCCATGCCGCTGAAGTCGCGCACGGCTGCGAACCCGGCGTCCGAGCCGAACACCACATAACTCTCACCGGCAGCGGAGCGCCCGCCCGGATCCCCGCTTATGGCACCAACGATCAGATCGTCGATCCCGTCACCGTTCACGTCGCCCGCCGCCGAAACGGAATACCCGCTGGCGTCATCTTCGGAGATGCCGTTCAACCGGAAGCCGTTCGAGCCGTCGAGCGCACCAAGGTCGACTTCGGCGGCGAAGCCCGCATCGGTGCCCAACACTACGTAGCTCTCGCCGGCAGCGGCCCGGCCAATCGGACTGGCACCCGAAGCGCCGACAATCAGATCGTCGATGCCGTCGCCGTTCACGTCCCCGGCCGATGACACCGAAACGCCGCTCAGATCGTCCGCGTCGATACCGCTGATCCGGAACCCGTTGGAACCGTCGAGCGCACTCAGTTCGAAATCGGCGGCGAAGCCCGCATCGGTGCCAAACACCACATAGCTTTCACCGGCAGAGAGACGTCCGTCCGGATCAGCGCCGGGGGCGCCGACAATCAGATCGTCGATCCCGTCGCCATTCACGTCTCCGGCCCGGGACACGGACATGCCGCTGAGATCGCCTTCGGCAACGCCGTTGATCCGAAACCCGTCGCTGCCGTCGAGCGCGCCCGGATCGATCGTGGCGGCGAATCCAAGGTCCGATCCGAACACAACGTAAATCTGCCCCGCGAGCAGACGGCCTCCGGGACCGGCATCGACCGCGCCGACGATCACATCGTCAATACCGTCACCGTTGACATCTCCGGCGGAGGACACCGACCAGCCGCCGGCGTCGCCAGCGACGATGCCGTCAATCCGAAACCCGTCGCTGCCGTCGAGAGCCCCCAGGTCGACATCCGCCGCGAACCCGGCATCGGATCCAAACAGCACGAAGGCCGCACCGGCCCCGCTGCGCCCGTCCGGATCGAAACCCGGTGCACCGACGATCACATCGTCAAATCCGTCTCCGTTCACATCCCCGGCCGAGGAGACCGACCATCCGCTGCCATCGTCCGCGGCAACGCCCCTGATCCGAAACCCGATGCTGCCGTCGAGATCCGAAAGATCGATCGAAGTAATGGTGGCCATGGCGCAGACATCCTGACATGTCGCCGGCAGGCACCGTGCAACTCTGCGGCGGACCGGCAGGAAAAAACCGTCGTACCGGAGTAAGGTCCCGCCAATAAGATCAGGTAAACGCGCCCGGAATGTCGCGATATCCGGCAGATTCGTCACCCCGAAGGGCTGTCGCAACTGTCCGGGTGGTGGCTTTGACTGTCAAAGGTTAATCTGAAACGTCGGTATCATCCGGGTATCGAAAGGGTACCGGAAGGGTATCGCGTCGCCGCGCCGTTTCGGCCAAAACGTTAACCCTGATCGGCGCGGTTTTCCCTCGCAGGGTCCTTTCCCTTGGGTTAAGGTTCGCCCGTTTGTAACTGACCGGAGGGTAACAATGGCCTACGGACTGTCCGGAAAATCCGTTGTGGTGACCGGCGCCGCCAACGGCTTCGGCCTTGCCACCGCGCGTCAGTTCGTCCGCGCAGGTGCCTCCGTCGTCATGGCCGACCTTCAGGAAGACAAACTGGAGCAGGAGGTGGAAACCCTTAATTCCGAAGGACTTGAGGGGCAGGCGCTCGGCTTTAACGGCGACATGCGCGAAAAGCTGACCATGCGCAATCTGATGTCCTTCACCCTCGACGCCTTCGACGATCTGCATGTCCTGGTCAACGGCGCATCGCTGCTGGTCTCCGGCGATCCACTCGATCCGGCGAAGGATCAGTTCGACGAAACCCTGCAGCAGAACGTGGTCGCCACCCTGCGCATGAGCCAGATCGCCGCCCGGTTGATGATCGAATGCGCCACCGACGAATCCGAACCCTCCGACCGCTCCATCCTCAACGTAAGCTCGATCTTCGCCCAGCGGAGCATGCCGGAATTTCTTGCGTTTTCAGTAAGTTCCGCCGCAATCGATCAGATCACCCGCAGCCTCGCAACCGCACTTGCGCCGCACCGGATCCGGGTAAACGCGGTGTCGATCGGCGGGATCGTCGGCCGGTCGCTCGATTCCGCGATGCCGGAAATCGAAGATCTCCACGACGCGATGCGCCAGGTCACACCCCTCGGCCAACCCAACGGCTACCGCGAAACCGCACAGACGGCCCTCTTCCTCTCGTCACCCGCCTCGCGTTTCACCACCGGTCAGATTCTGGCGGTCGACGGCGGACGGATGCTTCTCGATCCGCTGACAGAAACCATCGACCAACCGGACGACTGAATTGCCAGCGGCAGTTTTTTCCTCAGCGACTAGCCGTCTTTTTCGTCGTCCACGTCGGAGTGCGAAGCCTCCGCCGGCGATGAACGGAACAGGCTTTCCGCATCGGCAATCGCGGCGCCCGGCGTCGTTTCCCCGTCTTCCGAGCCGCTGCCAAGGGTGAAGTTTTCGAGCCCGGCCATGTTCGACGGAATGCGGGTCTCCGCATCCATCGCCAGCGACTGCTCGGTCGACACCAGCCTGCGCCGCTCGTCATCGGTCATCACAGCCGCATCGCCCGGCTGCTTTTTCACCGCCTTGGCCACCGCCGCATCCAGTTCTCCCTGCTTGCACATGCCCAAAGCCACCGGATCCACCGGCGTGATGTTGGCAATGTTCCAGTGGCTGCGCTCCCGGATCGACTGGATGGTCGGCTTGGTGGTGCCCACAAGCTTGGAAATCTGTCCGTCGGACAATTCGGGATGAAACTTGACCAGCCAGGCAATCGCCGCCGGACGGTCCTGACGCTTGCTGAGCGGTGTGTACCGCGGACCCTTGCGCTTGGTTTCACCGTCCGCCGCCGGGTTGTGCATCAGCTGCAGCGTTCCGCGCGGATTGTCCTCGCAGCGCTTGATCTCTTCGGCAGTCAGCTGCGAATTGGCAATCGGGTCGAAACCCTTGATCCCCTGGGCAACTTCTCCGTCGGCAATCCCGTTCACTTCCAGCTCGTGCATTCCACAGAAGTCGGCAATCTGCTTGAAACTGAGCGTGGTATTGTCCACAAGCCAGACGGCTGTGGCCTTTTGCATCAACGGGAGTGCCATGGGTCTGATCCTTCAAAACAACAACATTTGTCCCGGAGCTGAAAACTCGGGTGCGCCAGGGCGCGATGTTCGGTTTTCGCGGGGAGTTGGGCCGTGTATATAGGCAGAATGCAGCGAATGATAAAGTGCTTTTTTGGTATGGCTGTTCTGCTCGCCGCGCCCGCCGCAGCGAAGGCGCAGGACTTCGACTATTTTGTAATGGCCCTGACCTGGACGCCGAGTTTCTGCGAGGCCGAAGGGGACGACAGTGATCAGTGCGACCCGTCCCGAGACCTCGGCTTCACCCTGCATGGCCTCTGGCCGCAGTACGAGGACGGCTGGCCGGAATACTGCGAAACCAATGCCCGCAACCCGTCACGGCGCGATACCGAAGCCATGGCCGACATCATGGGATCGGGCGGGCTTGCGTTTTACGAGTGGAAAAAACACGGGCGCTGCACCGGTCTCTCCGCCCGCGATTACTTCCGCCTCTCGCGCGCGGCCTATAACTCGGTGAAGATGCCCACCCGTCTCGACGACCGGATGTCCACCGACGCGCTTGAACGTGCGTTCATCGACGCAAATGACGATCTCGACACCGAATCCATCGCCGTCACCTGCAGCCGCGACCTGATCCGCGAGGTTCGCATCTGCCTCGACAGGAGCCTCTCCCCGCGCGACTGCGGAGCCGACGTGCTGCGCGGCGCCTGTCGATACCGTGGCGAACTCGATCTGCCGCCGATCCCCTGAAACGTCTCTAGCCGCCGGAAAGTCCCCCGTGAACACTTCCCGCCCTTCTGATCTGGCGCCACGTCATGGTCTGCTGCGTCGGCTGCAGCTCTTCGCCGGCAACGTTCTCGCCACCGGGTCCGATCTCTTTCGCCCGCGACTGTCGCTCGGTGTGCGCCTCGCCGCGTTTGACGACCGGGGTCGGGTGTTCCTCGTCAAACACTCCTACGTTCCCGGTTTCTACCTTCCCGGCGGCGGGGTCGAACTGCACGAAACCGTGGCCGAAGCCGCCCGTCGCGAGGCCGGCGAAGAGGGCGGCCTCGTGGTTTCCGGGCCGCTCACCCTGTTCGGCATATACCGTGGTGAAAAGGCCGGCCGTCGCGATCACGTGGTACTGTTCGTCGCCCGAAATGTTGCCCGCGATCCCGGCATCAAGTCCGGCTACCCGGAAATTATAGACGCCGGGTTCCATTCCCCGGACGACCTGCCGCCCGACACCACTGCGGCGACCCGACGCCGGATATCCGAGGTTCTGGGCAGGACGGAAATCACCGGGACGTGGTGACACCACTCCCGGCCACGTCGAGAACAATCTTGCCGACGTGCACGGAGGACTCCATGCGCGCATGGGCCTGCGCGGCCTTCACCAGTGGGAAAACCTCGTCCATCACCGGCGCGAGGCGACCCGCATTCAGCAACGGCCAGACCTCACGCAGCAGATCCCCGGCAATTTCCGCCTTGGCCTGCACCGATTGCGGCCGCAGTGTAGATCCCGTCACCGTCAGCCGCTTCGCCATGATCTGGGCGAAATTGACTTCAGCGACGGCACCCCCCAGAAACGCGATCATCACCAGCCGCCCTTCGAGGGCCAGCGCCTTGAGATTGCGCGGGATATAGTCACCGCCCACCATGTCGAGGATGACATCCACACCCTGACCGTCGGTTTCCTCCGTTACGGCCGCAACAAAGTCTTCACTGCGGTAGTTGATCGCCCGCGCCGCGCCAAGATCGCGGCAGGCCTGGCATTTTTCGTCCGACCCCGCCGTTACCAACACCCGCGCCCCGCGCAGGCGCGCGAGCTGGATCGCCGTCGTGCCGATCCCGGATGATCCGCCATGAATCAGAACCGTCTCACCAGCTTTCAGCCCGCCGCGCACGAAAACGTTGGTCCAGACCGTGAAAAACGTCTCGCAAAGCGCCGCAGCCTCGCGCATTCCCATGCCCTTCGGCACCGGCAGCGCGTGATCCTGATGCGTCACCGCATATTCCGCATACCCGCCGCCGGGCAACAGCGCACAGACACTGTCACCGACCTGCCAGCGCGACACCGCCGCGCCCACCGCGGCCACTTCACCTGCGGCCTCAAGGCCCGGCAGATCGGACGCACCCGGCGGCGGCGCATACCTGCCCGCCCGCTGCAACGCATCGGGCCGGTTGACCCCCGCAGCATGGATGCGGATCAGAATCTCATCCGCCGCCGGCTCGGGAACCGGTCGCACGGCCGGTCGCAAAACCTGCGGCCCACCCGGCTCGGTTATTTCGATGACCTGCATCTCACCCGGAATGGTCATGCGGCTTTCCTGACCTGACGGGCGTAATCCCAATAGAGCGCCCGCGCCCGCATTCCGAACTCCGTTCCGGCCAGATCCCTGCCCTCGAACCGCGTCACCGGGGTTACCTTCGCCGCATTACCGGTCAGAAACATCTCATCTGCCGCGGCCACGTCCTCCGTCGCCAGACTCCGCTCTTCCACTCTCACGCCATCATCCCGCAACAGGGCGATGATCCTCTGCCGGGTAATCCCGTTGAGAAACGTGCCATTCGCCACCGGAGTCATCACTACCCCGTCGCGCACCACAAACACGTTGGTCGAGGCGGTTTCCGCAACATTGCCCTGTTGGTCCAGCGACAGACCGTTGTTGAACCCGCGCCCCCGCGCTTCCCGCACCACGCGGGCATTGTTCGCATAATGGCACGACGCCTTGGCCTCGTTCAGCGCCGAATCGGCCGAAGGACGCCGATAGGGCGACATGGTCAGTGCATAGGGTCCGGGCTCGCGCAGCGGCAGATCCTCGATACAGACAGCCAACTGCGTCGATTCCGGCAGCGGATCGATCAGCGAGACGGATCCCTCCCGCGACCAGATCATCGGCCGCAGGTAAAGCGCCCGCTCCGACGACAGCCTCTGCACGCCGGCCCGGATCAGATCGGCAATCTCCCCGGCCACCATCGGCGCCTTCAGGCCCATCACTTCCGCCGAGCGCACCACCCGTTCACAGTGCAGATCGAGGTCCGGGATCACCCCGTCAAAGGCCCGCGCCCCGTCGAACACCATCGTCCCGAGCCAGGCGCCATGGTCGGCGGCACCAAGGATCCGTGTATTGCCCTCATGCCAACGGCCCTCAAACCAGGTCAGGCACTGCGTCCCGATTGCCATGCCGCGCTCCTTTCCCCCTGCGTGGAATCCCCTGCTACGCTTTTGGCCGGACATAGCCCGGAAGCGTCGAGCGAACACTATCGTCAGGCGCTCTGACGCGGTCAAGCAGATGACGCGGTCCGCGCAGCAGCACTTCGGCCAGCGGATTCTTGCGCAGCGACGCCTTCGCTTTCTCGAACTGCATCACATTGTCGATCCGCCGATCGATGAATTCCCGCGTCGCGGCCAGGTCCGGCGTTTCATCCCCCAGCCAGAACAGAACCGTGGCGGACCACACCGCCGACAGGGTCGTTCGCTTGGTGTACCAGTTGTAGTCGGTGCTGGTGTCACCCAGGGCCGTCCAGATCGTATCCGCCGTATTCCAGACCGCCCGCATCCCGTCCGCGGCATGATGCGGCAGGGCAAACAGCGCTGCTGCCCGGCGCACTTCCTCGCGCCGGTCGGCAATCAGTTCCAGCCGGCGCATCACCGCATGGGCCACCCGGTCACGGAACCTCTGCTCCGACAGATCCGTCTCTGCCAGTTCGGCTGCCAAACGCGCATCGCCGTCAAAATGAAACGCCAGCGCCAGATCGACACCGCCACGGGGATAGGCGAGGCACACCAGCTTCGGATCCACGCCCGAATCTTCGACCGCTGCCGCCAGCGTCCGGTCCGACCATCCGTCGAAAACCACATGCGGAAGGGCCGCGCGCAGCAGAACCTGGCGAGCCTCGACCACATTTTCACTGCCAAGCGTCATTGATTTCATCGAAAGTGTCACAGTTTCCCCCTGGATCAGTCGGTTGACTGGACAACGGCCGCCCATATGGCTATATAGCGCCTTCTTACGAGATATCGAAACACTCTTACAACGGAAAGGTGGTGAACATCCGTGCAGGTAATGGTTCGTGACAACAACGTCGATCAGGCACTGCGGGCTCTCAAGAAGAAGCTGCAGCGTGAAGGCGTGTTCCGCGAAATGAAGCTTCGGCAGCATTTCGAGAAGCCGTCCGTCAAGAAGGCCCGTGAAAAGGCAGAAGCCATCCGTCGTGCGCGCAAACTCGCGCGTAAAAAAGCACAGCGCGAAGGCGGACTCTAGACGTCCTGACCGATCCGTCACGCAGCGGCCAAACCGGCCGCACCCAACGGACTCATCCGAAAGACAATCCGCGCAGCTTTCACGCCGCGCGGATTTTTTTGTGCGCCCTCAGTCCTCCGCCGCCAGGGCGGCCCGCAGAAATTCCTCCGGGTCGTCGACCTCGCGCAGCCTGCGGTCCTCGATCAGCCAGAACCGGTTGCCGACCGACCGGATGAAGCTTCGGTCGTGCGATACCAGCAGACAGCCCGCCTCATGCGTCTTCAACTCCTCCTCCAGCGTCTCCTGTCCCTCGATATCCAGGTGGTTTGTCGGCTCGTCGAGCAGATAGAAGTTCGGTTTCGAAAGCCGCAGATTCAGCATCGCCAGCCGCGCCCTCTGCCCGCCCGACAGCGCGCCGATCCGTCTGGACTGCATGTCGATTGACACACCCGCTCCGGCGAGCAGTTTGCGCGCCGCCTGATCGCCGACGTCAAACCGGTTACAGACCGTTTCCAGCGGCGTCGCATCCCCATTCAGCTGCGACAGGCTCTGATCGCTGTAGCCAAGCGCCACCGACGCCGCCGCCCGGATGCCGCCCTCGGCTCCATCCCCCTGGATTGCCGCATGAACCAGGCTGACAAGCCGGGTTTTTCCAACCCCGTTGCGTCCAAGCACCACCACCCTGTCCCCAGGGCTGATCCAGAGCGTCCGGGTGGTAAACAGCCGCAGTCCGTCCGGCGCGGAGATCTCCCCCTCGCCGATCGTCACCAGCGCCTTCGCATGGGTGCCGCTGTTGCCGAGCCGGATCGCGCCGGCGGACCGTTCGAAATGCGCCGGTCGCGCCGCCGCCTCGATCCGTTCCGCCCGTTCGGTCAACTGGCGGGTCTTCACCACCAGCAGGTCACTGCCGGAATTGATGCCGATATTCTTCAGCTTCGCTGCCTGCCGCCGCAACTGCTGCGCCTGTTTCACCTCATTTTCGTAGCGGCGCCCCTCCGCCGCATCCGCCTCGTCCAGCGCCGCCCTTGCGCGGCTGTAGGGCAGGGAAAACACCTCGCTCCGCTCGGCGCGCAGGAACAGCGTCCTGTTGGTCACCGCATCGAGAAATGCCCGGTCATGGCTCGCCACCACCACAGGAAAATCCCGTGTCAGCCCACCCAGCCAGTTCTGCAGACCGCCGATCCGTGCCAGATCGAGATGGTTTGTCGGCTCGTCCATCAGCAATACGTCCGGCTCGGTGACCCAGACCCGCGCCAGCATCGCCAGCCGCTGCCAGCCACCGCTCAGACGCGCCACCGGCATGTCCCTCAGGGCTTCGGGAACATCGAGCATGTCGAGCGTCACATCCACCCGCCACGCCTCGTACTCCCGTTCCTCCTCCGGCAGCGCCTGCAGCACCAGGTCACGGAACGGCACTTCGGCAAACGCCTCCGGCACATCCTGCTCCACATGCCCGACCCGCAAACCGCGTGACCAGGTGATGTCACCGGTGGTTGCTTCCGCGGTGCCGGCCAGGCAGCGCAGCAGCGTCGACTTGCCACGCCCGTTGGCCGCGACCAGGCCGATCCGATCACCCGCTGCGACCGTCAGGTCAAGGTTGGCAAAAAGCGGCGCACCAAGGGTTACGCCAAGGGATTTTACATTGATAAGGGTCATCTTCCGTCTCTCGTCCGCCCGGTGACCGGTACGCGATAACCGGATTCTCCGTCCGGGGGCGTATCGGTGCGGGATGCTGTACGTGCGGCAGGACTGATGCCTGGTGTCGCACTGCCATCAGGGGCAGACTGGACTCAGATCGGTAACACTGGTTCCGGTGTCGGCCCTGCAATCATTCCTGCAGGGCAAAGACGGGGCCACGCTGACGATGGTGACGAAAAAACGTAATCACGCAGCCCTCCTGTTTTTTATGGATGCGAATCCGCGCGATTTACCACGAAACCGGCCGCGTCGCAATGCGTTACATGCCCGCCCACCGCCAGAGCAGTGGCGGCAGCGGCAAATCCCCACCGGTTCTTTGCGCCGGAAGCATTTGCCGGAAAAAAGTCCCCTGATCCGGCCGACACGGCCTCCCTCGACCGGTCCCCGTTCAGACGGAAACGATCTGAGCCCTTGCAGGTTCTGCCGGAACCAGCGCAAATCCTGCCACGGATCAACAGTATGTAAAACGGGCGGATCGAATGAAAATAAGTGGCACGACGCGCAGCATCGCAATCGTCGGGACAGGCCCCCGCGGCCTCGCCGCACTCGAAGCCCTGGTCGCCCGCGCGACTGACGGGGGCGCGACTTGGGCCGTCGATCTTTTCGACCCCACCGCCTGGCCCGGCGCCGGCCCAAATTACAGCCCCGACCAGTCCCCGCTCTGCCTGCTCAACATCCCCGTGCGCGCGCTCTCGGTCGAACCGTCCCCCTGGGCCGTGCTCAGCAGGGGCACCTTCGCTGACTGGCTGCCCGCCCCGGTGGACGGCGATCACTTTCCCCCGCGGGCTGAAATCGGCCGCTGGCTGCATGCACGCTATTCCGACCTGATCGAACGCAGCCCCGGGAATGTGGTCATCACCCGCCACGAACTGGCGGCCTGGCGGCTGGAAAGGGCCGAAGCCAAATGGTGGCTGCACAGCGATTCCGGCCGGTCCGGCCCCTACGATGAAGTTCTGCTGACGCAGGGCCAACCCCAAACCGCCCCCGACGACCAGCTCGCCCGCTGGCAGGCCCACGCCGTCAGGAGCGGTGCCGACCTCCTGCCCGCCTATCCCGACGACCAGGTTCTCGAGGCCGCGGAAGGCTGGACCGGTCGCCCGGTCGGCATTCGCGGCCTTGGTCTTTCCACCCACGACGTGCTGCGGCTGCTGACCTGTGGAATGGGGGGCCGGTTTGACAATGGCCGCTATCACCGTTCCGGTCGGGAACCTTCGCGCATCTTCCCGTTTTCCCTCAATGGTCAGCCGCCGGCGCCCAAACCCGCAACCGCCGACCTCGATGCCCGGTTCGACCCGTCTCCGGAGGAAACCGCGCGTTTCGCGGCGGCGCTGTCCGACGCGCCGGCACAGGCTCCGGACGCTGCCCTGAGCAGTCTGTGCGCCGCCCTTGCCGAACCCGCGCTCCGTATCCTCGGCGAAACCGGCGGCGATGCCGACCGCAAAACCGTGCAGGCATGGCTCGTGACCGAACGCGACACCCCAGGGGCCCAGAACGAACTGACCACGACAGAATTCCTGCGCGAAACCATCGAAATGGCCCTCGGCCGGGTCCCGCCCTCCCCAGGCTATGTCATCGGCCAGGTCTGGCGGAAATTGCAGGACGAACTGCGCCGCGGCTTCAACCCCGGCCCCTTTGCGCCCGCGACCGCAAGAGCGGTCATTGGCTTTGACGAAGGCCTGAAACGGTATTCCTACGGCCCGCCGGTCGGCGCCGCGGAGGAGCTTCTGATCCTGATTGACGACGGTCTCGTTGATCTGCGCGCGGTCGACGATCCGGACATCCTGCTGATCGACAGCGGCTGGCACCTCGTCGAGGACGACACTTCCGCAAAGGTCTCCGCAATCGTCGATGCCGTCCTGCCTCCGCCCGATCTCGGCCGGATAACCGACCCGCTGATCTCCAGCCTTCGTACCGAGGGCCGCCTGCACCCCTATGCCGACGGCTTCGGTGCCAATACTCGTGAGGACGGCCAGGTGACCGGCAGCGACGGCCGCGTTCAGACGGGGCTCTCCCTGCTCGGGCGCCTCGCCCTTGGCAACATCATCGCCGTGGATTCCCTCCACGACTGCTTCGGTGCCGCCCGCGACCGCTGGGCCGAAGGCGTTGTCTCCCGCAGCGAAGGCTGACCCCTAGCGGTACAGCAGTGTCGGCAGCCACATGGTGATCGCCGGCACAAAGGTTACCAACAGGAGCACGAACACCAGCGGGATCAGGAACGGCGCCGTGGCGACCACACAGCGCTCGAACGGGAGCTTTGCCACCCGCGACAGTACATAGAGCACCATGCCGACCGGCGGCGTCAGCAGCCCGATCATCAGGTTGAGCACCATGATAACGCCGAAATGCACCGGGTCGACGTCGATCTTCAGCGCAATCGGCAACAGCACCGGCACCAGAATGGTGATCGCCGCCACCGTTTCCATGAAGAACCCGACCACCAGCAGGATCAGGTTGATCAGGATCAGCACGATCCATTTATTCTCCGACACCGACAGGATCAGCGAGGCGAAATGCTCCGGCACCCGGTTCGAAGTCAGGATCCAGGCGAAGATCGACGCCGCCGCCACCACAAGCAGCACCACCGCCGTGGTCTCGATCGTATCGAATGACACCCGCAGAAACCGCCGCAGAGTCAGCGTCCGGTAGATGAAAAGCCCCAGCACCAGTGCCCAGGCGCAGGCGGCAATCGCCGCCTCGGTCGGCGTGAACACCCCCGAGAGAATGCCGCCGACAATGATGATCGGCGTCAGCAGTGACAGAAACGCCCGGTAGAACGTCGCGCCAAGGACGCGCAACCGAAAGGCCTGATCGCGCGGATAACCGCGCCGATGGGCATACCAGGCCACCATCGCCATCAGCGACAGCGCCATCAGAAGCCCAGGCACGAAACCCGCCGCGAACAGCTGGCCGATGGAGGCA
>JAUIHM010000065.1 GCA_030432315.1 Alphaproteobacteria bacterium
CTGTCCGGCATGATCGACGAGGTCGAGAACGGAACGCTCGACATGTCCATCGCTGCCATGACCATAACCGCAGCCCGCTCCGAGAGGGTCAGTTTCTCGCATCCCTATTACCGGACGGGACTCGGAGTGGCCGTCGCGGAACAACCCTGGAGCGGGCTCTGGGCCACCTGGCACGCGGTAACGTCCAATGAGTTTCTTCTGACCATCTGTGTCATGTCCAGCCTTGCCTTCGTCGCCGGCGCGCTGATCTGGCGCGTCGAACGCATCCGCAATACGCGCGATTTCGCCCGTGACCCGGTGCGTGGGCTGGGCAGCGGTTTCTGGTGGGCGGCGGTGACGATGACCACGGTAGGCTATGGCGACAAGGCGCCCGTTACCCCCGTCGGCCGGATTATTGCCATGGGCTGGATGTTCGTGGCGCTGATCCTGACCGGGGTGTTCACCGCGCAGCTGACCGCCAACCTGTCGGCGCAGGGCGAGGCGTGGAACGTTTCCGGCCTGAGCGATCTGGTCGAAGCGAATGTCGGCATAGTCCGCGACTCGGAATCCCTGCGCGTCGTGCGCGATCTGGGTGCGAACCCGGTACTTTATGACGATGTTGATGCCGGGTTTGACGCGCTGACACGGGGCGAAATCAAGGCGTTTGTCCATGATCTTCCGCTACTTGCCTGGAACGCGCGCGGCCGCAGAGACATTCATGTAACCGATCTGGTCCTGGAACTCTGGGACTATGGCATCGTGGCCCCGCGCGGATCGCCGGTTCTGAATGACCTGAACGTCCATCTTCTGGGACTGCTGGAAAGCGGTGAGTGGGAGGTAATTCAGCGCAGGTACCTTGGTCTGGGAGACGGACAGCGGGTCGGCCTGTGACCGGGTCAACGGACCCAAAAGGCCTGCCATGAAACTGTCGGTGGCTTTGGGTCTGCTCCTGCTGATCCCGTTCGGCGGCGGCGCCCAGACTGCTGGGCAGGATTCCGGTGTCTACGCCGCTGTCCTGACGGAGTGTTATGCCTCTGCGCGGGACAGCGACGCCAAACGCGCGTGCATCGACCGCTTCGCCGACCTGTGCATGAAGGACTTGGATGATGGACTGACAACCGTCGGCATGTCCGGCTGCGAGTTGGCGGAGTTGCTGGCCTGGGAACTGCTTCTTGAGGCAGAATACACGGATGCGGTCATCACCGCGCGCGGGCGCGACAGTGTGGAACGGGAGTTTTCTCCGGCATTTGCAGCGCTGGAAGACACGCTTCGCGCCGCCCAGCAGGCCTGGCGGGTGTTCCGCGACGCGAATTGCGGACTGCGCCATGCCCTCTGGGGGGCGGGTTCCATGCGCAGCGTTGATGCGGCATTCTGTCAGATGTCGATGACGGCTGAACGGACCATCGAACTCCATGAGATGTTTCATCAGGAAAACTGAGGCCGGAAACGCAATCTGCAAAAACGTCGCGCCTGGAAGCAAAATCGCCTGTACCATCCGTACTGCCGTCCCGTATGTTACCGCCAGAAAAACCATTTGCGGGGGCCGCTTGCGGTGTCCCGTCCCAAATAGAACCCCCGGGGAGGACAAAGGACGTGAGAGAGGCGTGGCGCTGGTTCGGACCATTTGACGCAATCTCCCTGCCGGAAGTCGCACAGACCGGTGCCTCGGCGGTGGTGACCGCCCTGCATGAAATCCCCTATGGCGAGGTTTGGCCGGTTGATACGATCCGGGAGCGCCAGGCACTGGTGGCGGATGCGGCCGGGTCCGACCTCACGTGGGAGGTTGTGGAAAGTCTGCCGGTTCATGAGGACATCAAACACGGAACCGGCAATCTCGACAGGCTGTTTGCCAATTACCGTCAATCGATGGCCAATCTTGCGGAATGTGGCATTACCACGATCTGCTACAACTTCATGCCTGTCGTCGACTGGACCCGTACCGATCTCGATGTACCAGGACGGGGCGGGGCAAAGGCGCTCGGGTTCTCCGAAGCCAAGATGGCAGGGTTCGAAATCTGCATTCTCAAACGCGATGGCGCGGAGTACGACTACGCGCCCGAGGTTTGCGCCCAGGGCCGGGCCTGGTTTCAGGCGTCGGATGAACGGGAGCGCGAGACACTGCTGCAGACACTGATGGCCGGTCTGCCGGGTGCCTATGACCGCTATGACGTTCCCGGACTCGAGGCGGTGCTGAAAAAGTGGCAGGGATTTGGGCGCGACGATCTGCGGGCGTCCTACGGACGCTTCCTCGACGAAGTGGTGCCGGCGGCAGAGGATCTTGGAATTCGCCTTGGCGTGCATCCCGACGATCCGCCGCGCCCGGTCTTCGGTCTGCCGCGGGTGGTTTCGACCGCGGACGACGCGGCGTGGATCCTGGATCGGGTGGACAGCCCGGCCAATGGGCTGACGTTCTGCAGCGGAGCGTTCGGCGCACATCCGGGCAACGACATTGTCGGGATGGCAGGCAGGTTTGCCGACCGGATTCAGTTTCTGCATCTGCGCAATGTTTCAAAGGATCCGGACGGCAGCTTTCAGGAGGCGGATCACCTGGACGGGGACACCGACATGGTGGAACTGCTGAGGGTGGTGCTGGCCGAGGAACATCGTCGGAAAGAAACCGGTCGGCAGGACTGGAACATTCCGTTCCGCCCGGATCACGGACGGGAACTTTGCCCGGATATCGGGCGGGGCGCGCATCCAGGCTATCCATTCGTGGGCCGGTTGCGGGGATTGGCGGAACTGCGGGGGGCAATAGCCGGATTGCGCAGTGCCGGTAAACACTCAGGGAGTATGAGATGACTGACGAAAATGGTGCGACCGCAACCGGGCGACTGGCGGACAAGGTAATTGTGGTTACCGCCGCGGCCCAGGGAATTGGCCGCGCGGTCGCCGAACGGCTGATCGCGGACGGAGCCGTGGTCCATGCCAGCGACATCAACGGCGCCGGAATGGACGGCCTGGATGCGGAAAGCACGACGGTTCTCGACGCAACGGACGGGGCCGCGGTTGCGGAATACTTTACCCGCTTCGACCGCCTCGACGGGGTGGTGCAGGCGGTGGGATATGTCCACCACGGCAATATCGAGGAGTGCAGTGACGCCGACTGGCGCCGATCGATGAGCATCACGCTCGACAGCGCATTCTATGTGATGGGCGCTGCGGTGCCGAAAATGAAGGCCGAAGGCGGCAGTATTGTGACCATCGGCTCTATCTGCGGCTCGATCAAGGGATTCGCCAAACGCGCGGCCTACGGTGCATCGAAGGGCGGTATCATCGGCCTCACCAAATCGGTCGCCGTCGACTATCTCAACGACGGGATCCGCTGCAATTCCGTCTGCCCCGGTACAGTGGATTCGCCTTCGATGCGCGGTCGGATTGCCGAACTTGCGGAAAAGACCGGTGACGCCGAAGCGGCCTACCGCTTCTTCATCGACCGTCAGCCCTCCGGCCGTTTTGGCAAACCGGAGGAAATTGCGGCGATGTGCGCGTTTCTGCTCTCTGACGACGGCGCCTTCATCACCGGCCAGGCCATCAACGTCGATGGTGGCATAACCATCTGACCGCTGCGCTGAACTGTCAGCCTCGCAGCCGTCCGGCGCAGATCCGGGCGGCCCCGCCTGTCATCGAACGCTGTCCGATCCGGACGGATGTGCCGGCACCAGCGCGCGGACCAGGTCGCGCATCTCCAGAACGCCGACGTCCTTCCCATCCTGCTGAACCCTGAAAGCTTGGGCGGTGTCGCCGCCGGAAAGTTCGATCAGCCGCTCCAGATTGTCATTGACGTCCGCCACTCCGGAGAAACCGGTGGTCTTGCCGTTCATCGGCCGCATCACCGAACGCACCCGCAGCACCCTGGCCCGGTTGATGTCACTGACGAAATCTTCGATGTAGGGATCGTTGGGATTGAGCAGGATCTGCTGCGGTTCGCCCTGTTGCACCACGCTGCCATCCTTGAGGATCACCAGATGGTCCGCCAGCTTCAGCGCCTCGTCGAGGTCGTGGGTGATGAACACGATGGTTTTCTGCAGGTCCTTCTGCAGTTCCAGCAGCAGGGCCTGCATGTCGGTGCGGATCAGCGGGTCGAGCGCCGAGAAGGCCTCGTCCATCAGCATGATGTCGCTGTCGGAGGCCAGAGCCCGGGCCAGGCCGACCCGCTGCTGCATTCCGCCTGAAAGCTGGTGGGGATACTTGCCCTCGAATCCTCCAAGACCCACCCGGTCGAGCCATTTCTGCCCGGCCGCATTGGCGGCGGATTCGTCTTCGCCCCGCACCCTGCGCGCCATGCCGGCGTTCTGAAGCACCGTGCGGTGCGGCAGCAGGGCGAACTTCTGGAACACCATCGACATTTTTGCCTGTCGCAACTGCCGGAGCGCCGCCTCGTCGTAGCTGATGACATCCTCGCCATCGACCAGTACCTGGCCTGCAGTCGGTTCGATCAGCCGGTTGAAATGCCGGATCAGGGTCGACTTTCCGGATCCCGACAGTCCCATGATGACGGTGATTTCGCCCGGCAGAACATCGACGTCGATCGCCCGAAGACCGAGAACGTGGTTGGTCTTCTCCAGCAGTTCGGCCTTGCCCATGCCTTCCCGGACATGTTGCAGGGCGGTTTTCGGATCCGGACCGAAAATCTTGTAGAGGTCACGAATGCGGACCTTGGGTTCTTTTTCGCTCATTTTCCGGTCCTCAATGGGTCTGCGCCGCGTTGACGCGGTTCAGCGCCGCCTTGGTGACGCGGTCGAGCAGGATGGCAAGCAGCACGATGCAGAACCCCGACACCAGACCCACACCCAGCTCAAGATTGCGGATGCCCCGCAGCACCAGTACGCCAAGACCCGGCGCGGAGACCAGCGAGGCGATCACCACCATTGCCAGCGACATCATGATCGTCTGGTTTACGCCGGCCATGATATTGGGCAGGGCGAGGGGGATCTGTACGCCGAGGAGTTTCTGACGCGAGGTCATGCCAAAGGCGTCCGCGGCTTCGATCACGTCCCTGTCCACAAGCCGTATCCCGAGATCGGTCAGCCGGATCACCGGCACGATGGCGTAGAGGATGATTGCGATGCCGTAGAGTTTGCTCTCGGTAACCGAAAACAGAAAGATCAGCGGGATCAGATAGACAAACGTTGGCAGGGTCTGAAGCATGTCGAGTATCGGGATCGCGATGCGTTGCACCGTGTTGCTTCGCGACATGAGAATTCCGATCGGCACACCCAAAACCACACTGATGATGGTACAGACGAAGATGATCGAAAGCGTCTGAACGGCATAGAGATAGTGGTCGATGAAACCCATGAACGCAAATGCGAGACCAACGAACACCACCAGCGCGATGGAGCGGGTGGCATACCATGTTATGAGCAGCAGAATCGGGATCAGCAAGAACCACGGCAGGGCCTCGAACAGGTCCATCGTCCCGTCCAGCGCCCAGCTCAACGGTTGGGTAACCGGCCCCAGCACGACCTTCAGCGGATCCTTCACTGCGAGAAATGCCTCTTCCACACCGGTCGTCATGTCGCGCGTCCGGATAATGGCAGGACAGGCCTCTGCCAAAGCGTCCAGCGACGGAAACGGTGTTTCCAGCAGCGGTGTTCCGGCCGCCGCGACCTGTTCCGCCGTCTGACCGCTCGACTGCTGGAGAAGCTGCGCCATGGACATCGGTCCATCGCTCTCGGCTGCGTCACACCAGGTGCGTAATCCCAGCGCATCGAACAATCCGTCGTAGAATGCCATGCTTTCATGGTCTCCATTGTATTTGCCGGTACGTCTGACTGCACGATGACGTCCCGGTTCTGACGCTGTTGGCGGCAATCGTGGACCACCAAAAAAACGGAGCGCCCGTCGGGCGCTCCGGTGTTTGGCTACTTGATCAGGGCACCAAGCTTTTCCTTGGCATCGTCGCTGATCCAACCCGACCAGACGTCCGAATAGTTGGTCAGAAAGTAAACCGCAGTTTCCTCGCCCGACGCAGTGTTCTCCTCCTGCCAGGCAAGAACCGAGTTCATCTGATCGTTCGTAAAGCTCATCTTCGTCATGAGTTCGGTAATTTCCGGCTGCTCTTCGGAGAATGTCGTCGTAACGACAGTCTTGACCGGGCCGACCGGAAAGCTGGACTTGCCCACTTCCATACATTCCGGGTTGGCATTGCAGGAGTGGATTTCCGCGTCATATGGTCCGAGATCAACACTGACCATCGGGTATTTGCCGAGGATGGAAGTGGGCGCCCAGTAATACCCGAACCAGGGCTCCTCATTCGCGTAGGCCGAGGCGATGGCGGTCGCGAGCGTTTCGCCGGAACCGTGCTGAAACACTTCGATGCCGTTGCCTTCAAGATCCCAGGCTTCGGCAAGCGACTTGTTGATCCGCTGACAGCCCCAGCCCTCGGGACACTGGTGGAAACGGCCACCGACCAGTTCAGGGTTTGCCAGAACACCCTCAATCGTGGTGAGTTCGGGATGTGCCTCTGCGAGATAGTCCGGGATCCACCAGCCTTCGATGCCGCCGTCAGACAGCACGTCGGTCAGCGTCACGATCTTTCCTTCATCGGACAGCTTGTCGTAGATGTTCGATCCGTTGATCCACATTTCCGTCACGATGTCCGGAGTGCCGTTTTCGGAAACCGACGTCATTGCCGGAACTGTGGAGGAGGGGACAGCCTTGACGGTACAGCCATACCCCTGTTCCATCAGAAACTTGGCAACGTTGGTAACAACGATGCTCGAAGCCCAGTTCATTTCAGTGATCGTGACTTCGCCGCAGTCATCTGCGAAGGCGGGCGCAGCGAAACCTGTCAGGGTCGCGGCAACCGCGACCTTCAATAGTGTGGAGTTCATGGTTTACCTCTGTTGGAAGGTGCATTGAGTTTTTGAGACGCCCTCGAGACCCTGGCAGGAGCGATCTGATCCGTCGCGGATCGGCAGCCCTGGACGCGTCTCACGGGCCCTGATGCTATCCCAACCTGCGTCTGGATCGCGGTCTCCTGTCTGGTGGCCAAGGCCCCGAATAAGTCGACGACAGGTGTCGTCCACATGGCATGTTCGAAAGGTTTCTAAACTCAAATGCAGGCGGGGTCCACCGCAATGCGGAAATTATTCCGGATGTGCCGGATGAATGCTGGAATTTTCACATTCGGATTGAAGGTTTCGGGCGTAAACCCGAAAAAACCTGTAGCTTGCCGGAACAAAATTTTCGCAACACAAGTGTCTGGTCTGCGGCGGATAACCCTTGGCCGCTTTCTGGTTCTGGCGGCCGCCGCCCAAAAGCTCCCGCTGTCGTCGGGTTTGCTTAACCATTCAGGGGAAAATCCGGCTTGATCCATGTCTGGACATCCGTCCAGGTTCCGCATGTGCGTTCCCCGATCAGGCTGCAACCGGCTTGATGCAGCCAACCGGCAGGCGGGTTCGGGAGTGCTCCGGGACCGCTGATTGCTACCCTCCGAACAGTTCAGCGGGATTCTGTCCGGAGCTTCGGGACCGCCGCGCCTGAAGCCGTGACGGGTATCCCGAAACCGATTTCAGAGAAAGTCGTCCCGACGCGGCGTAAAGGTGTCGATCAGCGTTCCGGCCTCGATGTTGACGCAGGAATGCACCGCATTCGGCGGAACAATTGCCGACTGGCCAGCAGCTAGCGTCACCGGTTTGCCGTCGATCTCGAAGTCAAACCGGCCGGACACCACGTAGACCGACTGAACATGCGGGTGGCTGTGCGGTGCGCCAATGGCATTCTGCTGAAACTCAACCTGTACCGACATCATGTCCGGCGTGTGGGCGAGAATTCTGCGGCGGACGCCGTCGCCCGCAGCGACCCATTCGTCCGCGTTCGTTTCCATCTCCGACATGTTCTTTTCTCCGTGAATTGAGCCGACACTGCTTTGTGTTCCGATCCGCAGTGGATCGGCATTCCAAAGGATTCGCAACCGAACGATGCCCGACATTGCCAATCACTGGTATTCTAGTATACTAAATGTGCACATGAAACTGGGCGGACCGATAAATTGTCTGACAACGCAGGCCTTGCAGATCGAAGGACGAACGCAGACGACATATTTGACCGGCTGCATGGTGACATTGTCAACCTGAGACTGTTGCCGGGAACCCGAATGTCTGAGGTCGAAATCGCCCGGCAGTTTGGGGTGTCCCGTCAGCCGGTGCGCGAGGCGTTCATCCGGCTTGGCAATCTCGATCTGTTGCTGATCCGTCCGCAGAAAGCGACCGTCGTGCGCGGGTTTTCGAGCGAGAGCATCAAGCGTTCCCGGTTTGTGCGTCTGGCGGTTGAATGTGAAGTTCTCCGGCAGGCCTGCCGGGCGCCGCAGAGATCGGCTTTTCCCGAGATCGCCGAGAACCTTGACCGGCAGCGCGCCGCCGTCGATGCCCGCGATTTGGAGCGGTTTCACGCACTCGACTACGATTTCCACCGCCTTCTCTGCCGGGCCGCCGATCGCGATTTCGCCTACCCGATCATTCTCGATCAAAAGGCACGGCTCGACCGGCTCTGCGTTCTCAGCCTGTCGGAGCCTGCGACGATCGACGAACTCCTCCGCGATCACACGGCGATCTTCCTGCATCTCCAGGACGGGAACGAAGACTGCCTGATCGTTGAAATCCAGCATCATCTTTCCCATCTCGACAGCACGGTGGACTCCATCAGGTTGTCGCATGAAGATTATTTCGAAGACTGATCCCTTTCACCCCGGGTATCGCCCGGGTACCGGAAGGGTACGGGTTTCACAGTCGAATACACACGTCTGCGTCTGAAATAATAGCATGATTTCAGTAATATAATTTCCCGGAACCAATCCCAGTGCATTTTTCCATCCTCGATCTCGCCCCCGTCCCCGAAGGCTCCAAAACTGCGCAGGCGCTGGCGAACTCGCTGGAGCTGGCGCGGAATGCCGAAGCATGGACGTATCACCGCTTCTGGCTCGCCGAACACCACAACATGCCGGGCATCGCCAGCGCGGCCACCTCCGTTCTGATCGGCTACATTGCCGGTGGAACCCGTTCGATCCGCGTCGGTGCGGGTGGGATCATGTTGCCGAACCATGCGCCTCTGGCGATCGCCGAGCAGTTTGGCACATTGGCAACGCTTTATCCCGGGCGTATCGACCTCGGACTGGGCAGGGCACCCGGTGGAGATCAGGCGGTAGCACATGCCCTGCGGCGATCGATGGATTCGGGTGACGGATTTCCCGCCGATACTGTTGAACTCATCAATTACCTCGGACCGTCGGACAGGCAGGGCGGGGTTCGCGCCCATCCTGGCGAGGGTACCCGTGTTCCGGTCTGGATTCTCGGGTCGTCGCTTTATGGAGCGCAGATGGCGGCCCATTTCGGTTTACCCTATGCCTTTGCCTCCCATTTTGCGCCCGCCACGCTTGAACGCGCCCTCGCGGTCTATCGCGAAGGGTTTCGGCCCTCGGAATTTCTCCAGCGTCCATACGTCATGCTTGCGGCCAATGCATTTGTTGCCGATACGGATTCGGAAGGCGCGTATCTCGCAACGACCATGCAACTGGCTTTTGCCCGACTCCGGCAGGGACGGCCGGGTCGACTTCCCAGGCCCGTAGCCGACATCGACAGCGAAATCGGTCCGCAAATGCGCGTCGCCGTCGATGAGGCTCTGAAGATCTCTGTGATCGGCTCCCGGGAAACCGCGAAAGCCCGGTTTGTCAGCCTGCTCGAACGCTACCGTCCCGATGAACTTATCCTTACCGGCCAAATCCACGACCACTCAGCCCGCCTGAAGTCGTTCCGGATGGCTTCGGAAGTGCTGACGGAGATCTTGCAAGTGCGTGCCGATCTTCGCCGTGCTCCGCTGACGGACACCTTGGTTTGACCGGTTGGACTGGAACCTGTCACCGCGCCACCTGGCACATGCGATTCGGTCTGACAGGCTGCAGCAAGACAGGCCAAACGATTTTCCGGTGTCCGCAGTTGGGAAATACGCGACAAAAGCGCCCTTTGAGGGCTGAAAGGTTGTGGTGATTTAGATGGTGCTGCCGGAGAGAATTGAACTCTCGACCTCTCCCTTACCAAGGGAGTGCTCTACCTCTGAGCTACGGCAGCGATGCGCGTCTTTTAGCGAATTTGTCCGCACTGGCAAGGCCAATCTGGACGGTTTGTGGCTGTTGCGTTACAGAGCGCACATGAATGATGAAACAGAGAATTCGGACGTCAAATCGGTACTTCCGCCCGAGCCTCGGGATATGCGTCTTGCGCAGCAGTTGCGCCGGAACCTTGCCCGGCGCAAGGCACAGAAGCGGCAAAGGGAAACGGGCATTGACCGAACCCGGGATGACGGGTCTCACGGCTGATGGATAGCATTCTGGTCAGGGGAGGGTCGGAACTGCATGGCAGCATTCCGATCAGCGGCGCAAAAAACGCCTGCCTCACGCTCATGCCCGCCGCGCTTTTGACTGAAGAACCACTTACTCTCACCAATGCACCGCGCCTTTCGGATATCCGGACCATGCGGGCGCTGCTCGAGTCGCTTGGCTGCGAGGTTGCGAGCCTTCAGGACGGACGCGTTCTCGTCGTTGGGACAGAAAAAATCACCAGCTGCCGCGCCGACTATGAGATCGTACGGAAAATGCGTGCCTCGATTCTGGTGCTGGGGCCGCTTCTGGCGAGGGAAGGGGAGGCAGTGGTGTCGCTTCCGGGCGGCTGTGCGATCGGTGCGCGACCGGTCGACATGCATCTTCATGGGCTCGAGGCGCTCGGAGCCGCTCTTGAACTGCGTGACGGCTACATTCACGCAAGTGCCAGAAACGGACTGAAAGGGGCGGAAGTCGAATTCCCGGTCGTCTCCGTTGGTGCGACGGAAAACATCCTGATGGCCGCGACCCTGGCGGCCGGCACAACCGTCCTGCGAAACGCGGCGATGGAGCCGGAGATCGTTGACCTTGCAACCTGTCTGCGGCGCATGGGCGCGCGCATCGAAGGAGACGGGACCGGGATCATAGTCGTGGAGGGCGTAGCCAGGCTGGGCGGCGCGACACACGCCGTGGTTGCGGACCGGATCGAACTTGGAACCTACATGCTTGCGCCGGCGATTGCCGGAGGCGAAGTCGAACTTGTCGGCGGCAGGATCGATCTCGTGCGGGCATTCTGCGAAAAGCTGGCAGCGACGGGCGTCGAAATCAGCGAAACCGCCAACGGACTTCTGGTGTCGCGCGGCAACGGCGCCCTGAAGCCCGTTGATGTCACCACGGCCCCGCATCCGGGATTTCCGACCGACCTGCAGGCACAGATGATGGCGCTGCTGACACTTGCCTCCGGCGTCAGCCGGCTTGAGGAACGGATATTTGAAAACCGGTTCATGCATGCGCCGGAACTGGCGCGGATGGGGGCGGATATCGAGGTGCACGGAGGCGTGGCGACCGTGACCGGTGTTGACAGGCTTCGGGGGGCCCCGGTGATGGCTACCGATCTGCGCGCCTCGGTCAGTTTAATCCTCGCGGGGCTTGCGGCAGAGGGAGAAACGCGGGTCGCGCGGGTCTACCACCTCGACCGCGGATACGAGCATCTCGAGCACAAGCTGTCGGTCTGTGGCGCAAACATCACCCGCATTGATGGTGGGCGGCAATGACGGATGCGACCTTTGAGGACGGGGCAGAACGCCCGCTGCGACTCAGGGCAGAGACGCAGGAGGATTTGGCGGTCATTTCGGCCCTGGTTCAGGATGCCGTCGTGGTCGTGGGCGACACCGCCTGGCTTCCAAAGCGTCGAAGGTTCACGCTGCTGATCAACCGTTTCCGCTGGGAGGACGCGCCTTCTGCGGACAGGCAAAAACGGGGGTTTGAGCGTGTCAAATCCCTGCTGGTCATCGGCGATGCGCATCGGGTCCGCTCGGACGGCATCAGTCCAAAGGACGCGGATGTCGTGCTGTCGCTTCTGGCGGTGGAATTCGAGCCCGGCGATGACGGGGCCGGTATCCTGCGCCTGGTGTTTGCCGGCGATGGTGAAATTGCAGTTGAGGTCGAATGCCTTGACGTGAGCCTGTCAGATGTCTCAAGGCCGTATCTGGCAGTCTCCGGCCACAGGCCGCAACATGGCGACGATGTAACGGGTAAGTAAATGGTGACGGTTCTTGCGACGGAGCAGCCGGATTTTGAGGCGCGCTTTGAAAATCTCCTCAATGTGAAGCGTGACCTTGACGCCGACGTCGACCGGGATGTCGCTGCGATCATGGCCGATGTCCGCCTTCGTGGTGATGACGCGCTGATCGACGCGACCCGGAAGTGGGACCGGTTCGATCTCACACAGGCGACGATGAAGATTTCCGGCGAAGAGATTGACGCCGCCTGTGAGGCGATCGATGCGGAAGACCGGGACGCGCTGAAGCTGGCGGCCGACCGCATACGGGCCTATCACGAACGGCAGATGCCGGAGGATGCCCAATGGGAAGATCCGACTGGTGCCATCCTCGGCTGGCGCTGGACGCCGGTCGACTCGACGGGAATCTACGTTCCCGGAGGTTTGGCTTCCTATCCGTCGTCCGTATTGATGAATGCAGTTCCCGCGCAGGTCGCGGGAGTCAGGCGGATCACCATGTGCGTTCCGACACCGGGCGGAAGCATCAACCCCCTCGTTCTCTATGCGGCGCGTCTTGCCGGCGTCGATTCAATTTTCCGCATCGGTGGCGCCCAGGCGATTGCGGCGATGGCGTTCGGAACGGGAAGTGTCGCTGCCGTCGACAACATTACCGGCCCGGGCAACGCGTTTGTTGCCGCCGCAAAGCGGCAGGTGTTTGGCCGGGTGGGCATCGACATGATTGCCGGCCCCTCCGAAGTTCTGGTGATCGCCGACCGTTCGAATGATCCGGACTGGCTGGCACTCGACCTGCTGGCCCAGGCCGAACACGATGCCAGCGCGCAGGCAATCCTGATCACCGACAGCATGGACCTTGCCGAAAAGGTAATCGATGCGGTTTCCCGGCGGCTGGAAACGCTCGAACGGCGGGAAATCGCATCGGCCTCTTGGCGCGACTACGGGGCGGTGATCGTCGTCGGCGGCTGGAACCACGCGATTGATCTTGCAAACAGAATCGCACCGGAGCATCTCGAGATTTGCGTTGAGGAGCCGGATGCACTTGTGGACGGCATCAGACATGCCGGCGCGATTTTTGTCGGCGCACTGACGCCGGAGGCAATCGGCGACTACGTTGGCGGCCCGAACCATGTCCTGCCGACATCCCGGACGGCCCGGCATGCCTCTGGCCTCTCCGTCCTCGATTTTATGAAGCGCACCACGGTATCCCGCATGACACCCGCAGCGCTGAAGGCCATCGGTCCGGCGGCGGCACGGCTCGCGGGCAGCGAAGGACTCGAAGCGCACGGCCTGTCGGTTCTGGCGCGTCTCCAGCGGCTCAATGCAAACGGTTCCGATGACGACGTCCGGCCCGATCGTTGATGTCGGCCTGGCCGGGCACGGCTTTGCCCCCGCCACTCCCGATGCGGAGCAGGACTGGCGCTTGGCGGTGTTTGACCTGCTTGAGAAGGGCCGGGTGACCCTTGGCCCGGAAGGCGGCGGCAATGCGGTCGGCCGGTTTCGCTTGGTCCTGTCCGCGTCGCCGGCCCATCTCGCATTTGAGTTCGCGGAGTCCGAAAGCGGTGCGGTTGAAACCGTCGAGGTGGCCCTGTCCCGAATCCGTGGTGCCATGCGGGACTATTCGGAAGTCTGCAGCGCCTACTACGGCGCGGTCAGGTCACTTCCCGCGGCGCGCATCGAGGTGATTGATCAGGCGCGCAGGCAAATCCACGACGAAGGCGGCCGCCTGCTGTCGGCTGAACTGGCGGAACACGTTTCGATGAACCTGGAGACGGGACGAAGCCTGTTTGCCCTTATCTGCGCCCTGCCTCTCAGGGCCTGAACTTTGGCGCGCCAGTCCGGCCGGCAACCGTGCTATGCCTGAACAATCCGCATGATGCTGTCGAGATTGAATTCCAGACGCTGGCGCAGGGCATCGTCAGACATCATGCCGCGCTCGAAAACGATTTCACCGGTATACCGGTTGGTCAGGTAGTAGTAACCGATCGCGGCGATCGTAATGTTGAGCTGAACAGGATCAATCCCGGCCCGAAAGGTTCCTACTGCGGCGCCGCGTTTCAGGATGTCATCCACCATCGCGACGAACCGCCGACTGACAACCTTGACGATTGACGACTGTTTCAGGTGGCGCGCCTGATGCAGGTTTTCGCTGTTGACCAGCGTAATGAACTCCGGGTTTTTCAGATAATATTCCCAAGTAAACCTGACGAGAGTTTCGAGCGCTTCCTTCGGCTCCAGGTGATCCAGCGCCAGCGCCTGTTCCGCCGTACGAATGTCGACATAGGCAGCTTCGAGAACGGCAGTAAACAGCGCCTCCTTGCTGCCGAAATAGTGGTAGATCATGCGCTTGTTTGCGCAGGCCCGATCCGCAATGACATCGACCCGTGCCCCCGCGAGTCCGTTCCTCGCAAATTCCCGCTTTGCCGCTGCCAGGATGCGGGCCCTGGTCGCTTCGGCGTCTCTGGGGTGAACTTCCTGTTTCATGGGTTCGGTCCGGATTACGGCGGGGTGAACGCCAGGTTGACTGTTTGTAACCGAACAGTTACCGAAGACGCAAGACGGCAGGAGTGACCCGATGAAGCCGTTGCAAGGTTAAGGCGGGCCGGCAAGCACATGTATCTGAACGAAACACATTACCAGGTCCGCGAAACCGTGCGCGGATTTGCCAATGAGGTTATACGGCCGCTGGCCGGTGAACTGGACCGGAGCGAGAGATTTCCCGAAGAGATCTATCACCAGATGGCTGAACTGGGGCTGTTCGGGATATGCGTACCTGAAGACCTCGGTGGTGCCGGTTTTGATACGCTGACATACGCGCTTGTGTTGGAGGAACTGTCCCGCGGATATGCTTCGGTTGCAGACCAGTGCGGCCTGATTGAGCTGGTCACAACGCTGCTGGTTCGCCACGGTACAGCCAGGCAGCAGGCGGAGCATCTGCCCAACATCCTGAAATCAAAAACCAAAGTCGCCTACTGCATTACCGAGGAAACAGCGGGAACCGATGTTTCCGGGCTGCGGACCGCCGCTGTTCGGGACGGGGAGGGGTGGCGGTTGGAGGGGGGGAAGATCTGGATTCACAATGCGCCGGTGGCGGATCTGGGGCTGGTGCTGGTGCGGACCGACCCGGAGGCGGGGCGGCGGGGCATGTCGATCATGATCGTCGATCTGCACGCGGAAGGGGTGACCCGGGGGCCCAAAGAGCACAAGATGGGCCAGCGGGCGAGCCAGTTGGGGACACTGCATTTTGAGGGTGTCCGGCTCGGGCCGGAGGCGCTTCTGGGGGTCGAGGGGCGCGGGTTTCACATGATGATGAGCGTGCTCGACAAGGGGCGCGTCGGCATCGGGGCGCTGGCGGTCGGCATTGCCCAGGCGGGTCTGGAGGCGGCCGTCGGATACGCAAAGGAACGCCATCAGTTTCAGAAACCGATCGCTGAATTTCAGGGAATTCAATGGCTTCTGGCCGACATGGCGAAGGATATCGAGGCCGCGCGGCTGCTGGTTCACTCGGCGGCGGACCGGATCGACCGCGGCCTGGATGCGACGAAGGCCTGTTCGATGGCCAAATGTTTCGCCGGTGACATGGCGGTGGCGCGGACCTCGGACGCGGTGCAGATCTTTGGCGGGTCGGGCTATATCCAGGGGGTCGAGGTCGAGCGCCTGTACCGTGATGCGAAGATTACCCAGATCTACGAAGGCACCAATCAGATCCAGCGCACGATCATTGCCCGGGAACTGCTGGCGAAGGGCGCCTCCGCCTGAACCCCGAATATTCCCGCATTAACCATGTGGCGATCGGATACCCTTTTGATACCCAACCGATACCCAAGCGGTAACAACGGTTTTGGGAATCGGGCAGAAGGTTAACGGCGGTGTCCCGCTGCAGCGCGGAGGGCCAGGTGAGCACCCGGTCACTTACCTCCAGCGCTGCCGGATGCCCGGATTTCCTCGGATGTCCGCCCTGGGACCGGGCGCAGAACCTGGCTGAAAACTGGAGGGGCTCCCCTGAGCGGGCCTGCCGGTGGCCGGGCAAGGTCCCGCTTGGCGCGCTTGGGGATCTCCTGAAACGCCTGCGCCAGCGCCTTCGTCGCCCCGAGTTCAGGAAGCCGCACCGCACATTCAGGTGATCGACATGCCGCCGGTCGGTACTCCCGTCCACCAGCCGGACGAAGGAATGCGGTCAGCTGAGGAGCGTTTCCCGGCCTTTCCGGTAACGGATGAGATACGCCAGAGCAAAATCAACCTCGAAGATATCGCCGCCCGCCAGACACGGCACGCCGTCGATATCCGCGAGCTCGCCTCCGGTCCTGCAACAACCCGCCGCGCTCCCGATCCCAAAACCATTGGCAAACATGACGCCGACAGCAACGATGCCTTGGCTAGCAAATTTTCCATCAGCAGTTCTGAAGCTGCCATCCCTGACGTTGTCGACCAGGTAAGTGACGCCCATTCCGATGCTGATTGCGTCCAGAACCGTATCCCAGAAATTCCCGCCCGAACCGCTCAGGTTGATCGGGTCGTTCGCCGCATAGGCGTAGCGGTTGGTCCCCACGCCGGGATCGGTCGGGTCGAACCAGTCGGGCGAGACGAACAGGCCGAGTTTCGGGTCAACGTTGCGGGCGTTGAGGTGCTGGAGCGCGGCGTCGGGATCGCAGCTTTCGCCGACGAAGCCGATGGTCACGAGAACGGCTCCCGGGGCCGTCGAGGTGTTGGCCTGGGTGCCGAAGGGGGTATAGACTGACTTTGCGCGGTCGGGATCCCCGTCTTCGCCCACCAGCAGCCGGGTGGCGTTCCGGTGGTCCACATGCAGCCAGGTCGGCACGCCGTCGACAGGGCGGACGTAGGGGTGGGGCCAGATCAGCACCAACTCGGACCCCCCGTAGTTGCGGATCTCGACTTCCGCGAAATAAACCCGGGTGTTCGCGGTGCCGTTCTCCGTAACGATCCGTTTGAGCTGCGTGCCCATGGCACCGTAGGCTCAGTCGGTGGTGACGCCGGAGAAGACGACCCTGACGGGACGGACTTCCCGCCGAGGATCAGACCGCGCTACCCATGCGGCGGCGGGATGCCGAGCCGATGCGTTTTGGATACCTTCGGCTCAGGACCTGGGCGGACAGGTTAAGGTCGGGATCTCAGGCGCCCGGCGGCAGGGTGTCCCAGCGGACGGGCGCATTTCCGTCGAGGGAGACGTGGGGTACCGACGAGAGTGGTGCGAATGTGAGCGGGGCTCCGTCGCGCCGGAAGTCGCCCTCGAAGCTCAGCCGGTAGTCGGCGCCAACAAGACCGTCTGCGGTCAGAACCCGGGCGCCGGCGTCGAAAGCGGGCGTCATCGCGGCGAAGGACTGACGCACCGCGGCGGCCTCCACGGGATCGGGTGCGTCGCCGATGCTGACGATCCAGGCGACCCGGGGGCCGGCGGCGCGGCAGACGGCGGTTTGATAGGGGGCTTCGGCTTCCGGTACGATCGGAGACGAACACCAGATCGCGGCAAAGGCGTCGCCCGCGCGCAGCCAGGCGTGGTGACCGTCGATCACCCGTTCGTCGAACGCGGCCGCCGGGGCGAACAGCTGCACGAACGGGATGCAGTCGGGAATGGTATCGAGATCGTATATCAGGAACGCGTGGTTGCCGTCCTGTGCGACGCGCGGCAGGGCGACATTTCCGGCAAGTTTCGACGGTCTGCGCTCCGACCAGGGTTTCAGATCGCCCGGGTGGTTGATCCAGGCGCGGGCCATCGGATGGGAGGCGAACTGCACGTCGATCACATGCTGCTGGCTGCCTCTCTTGCCGGTGTGGTGATCGGAGGCGGTGGACATCTGCACTGAAGGGGTTTTCCAGAGGGTCAGCTTGCCTGCATTGTCCAGTCCCTGGGTGTAACGGGCATGGATCGGCCGTCCGGGGGCCGGCGCGGCGAAACGGCCGGCAATCGCCGGCGGCACATAGTCGGAGAGGCAGAACTGCGCTGTCGCCTGGTCGTAACCGGGATACCAGGGCCCGCCAAAGGCGACGGCGGCGATGGAGCCAAGCTCGGTGGCCGGACCGGCCAGCAGTTCCTTTTCATAGGCACGGCCCTGGGCCCCGGCGGGAACGCCGCCGGTGGTGTGCAGGGCGGTCATGACGAAAATCCGGTCTAGCAGACCGGCGGCCCGCTGGCGCAGGTCCGGGTCCGGCGACAGATCGTAGAGGGTCAGCAGGGCAAAGAGGTCGATCGGATAATAGGCCGCCGAGTTGAACTCGCCGAGACCGTGGGTTTCGATGGAGGTGAACCAGCGGTTCAGCCGGTCGCGTGCCTCGGCCGCCAGGTCGGCGCCGGTGCGTCCGCTGTTGGAAAAGGTTTCTTCGGCGAGAAACGACCCGGCCAGATACTGCGCAAGGTGAAAGCACAGCACATGGTTTTCCGACCAGAACCACATGGCGTCGTTTCCCGGCTCGCCGAGCCAGTAGCGGTAGCCGAGGATGCCACTGTGCAACCTTTCGCGCAGGGCCGGAGGCAGCGCATCGCGGCTGTCGCGCCAGATCCGCAGCAGCGGCGCCATGGTGAAGTCGGAACAGTCGTGCCGCTGCTCGACCGTGGTCAGGGCGGCGGCGATGATCTCTGCCGCGCGGTCGGTCTTTTCGCCGCGCGCCAGCAGCACCATGGCGACGCAGGGTTCAAAACTGGCATAGGCGGCGATGGCGTCGAGCGTTTTGGCCTTGCGGTCGGCAAGGGTCCCGCCGGTGAGGTGCATCGGTTCGGGCAGAAGGGTCGTGCCGATGCGGCGGTCGATGTCACAGCCGCCGATCCGCACCCGAAGATCGATCTCAAAACAGCCGGCGGGGAGGGTGGAGACGTCGAGAACCGGAACCGATGTCGCGCCCCGTTTCATTTCCACCGAGACCGGCGCCGGATTGGACGGGCCGCCGGCCATGCCGCCGCGCTGGGACTGGCCGAAGTGCAGCAGTTCAAGGGTCAGGTCGGTGGCCGGGGGCACCGGTGTCGCGAGCGCGATCCGGCCGCCTTCGTAGAAAACCGCATCGGCTTCGAGGGTTTCGACGGTGCGTATCGCGGCGTCGACCCGGGCGATGTCGGCCTGTGTCGCGCCTGACGCGTCGGCGCCGGACAGATC
>JAUIHM010000154.1 GCA_030432315.1 Alphaproteobacteria bacterium
TTGCGCAGAGCCGCCCAGCAGAAACCAGCTGGCCGTGACGGCAAGCAACGCACCGAGGCCAAGCGCCCCGGCGCCCTTCAGGATCGTTTTCCTACTCATGCAAGGACCTTCACACGGGTCATCATGCCGGCCGCGGCGTGGGTCAGCATGTGGCAGTGAAACACCCAGTCGCCGGGGTTGTGGGCAACGAAGGCGATCTCGCGGCTCTCGTCGCCGAACATCAGCAACGTGTCGCGCAGCGGGCCGAGGCCGCCGCCGGGCAGGACCTCGCGGAAATGGTGGCCGTGCAGGTGCATCGCGTGCGGGAACATCGTGTCGTTTTGCATTACCACGCGCACGGTCTGGCCACGTTCGGCGACAAGGAGCGGCTCTTCCGGCATCCCGACCATACCGTTCATGGCCCAGAAGTTCCTGCTCTGAGCCGCTTCGCGGAAACCGACCTCGCGGCCGTCCATCTCGGCCGACCGGAAGCCGCGCATCGCACCGCCCTCCATGTGAAGTCGACTCCGCAGCGCATCTTCGAGGCCGGTGACGCCCATGTCCGGGTTCGACGGCAGAGGCACCGGAGCACCCCGGCGCGCGCCCGACGCTTGCCCTTTTACGTTGAACAGGACCTGCGAAAAGGTCTCGTCTCCCTCGTAGCGGACCAGATGTGCCTCGCCGCCGTTTTCGGCTGTCACGTCGACGATCAGGTCGGCGCGTTGTGCCGAGCCCAGCAGGAGGGTTTCGGTGATAGGCTGCGGTGTCTCCAGCGGCATTCCGTCCAGCGCCACGATCCAGCCTTCCAGCCCTTGCAACTCCAGCGCAAATATCTTGGCATTGGCGGTGTTGAGCAGGCGCAGACGCAGCCGTTCGTTCTGCTTGACCGAAAGCGTCTTGTTGAAACTGCCGTTTGTCACGGCGATATTGCCGATCCGGCCGCCATGGCTGAAGTCGTGCATGTTGCCAAAGCCCGCAATCTGCCCCGTGTCCGGGTCGAGGCGGAAATCGTCCAGCACCAGCACCTCTTCGCGGTCGACGTCGGGCGCATCGGATTCCTCGACAATCAGCGGCCCCTGCAAGCCACGAGCGACCTGTTCATAGGACTGGTTGTGCGAATGGTACCAATAGGTGCCCGCATCGGGCAGATCGAAATCGTAGAGGAAGTCGCCACCGGGTGGCACCGCGTCCTGGGTCACGCCCGGCACACCATCCATTGCATTGTCGATACGGATGCCGTGCCAGTGCAACGTGGTCGGCTCGGTCAGCGAATTGACCAGCCTTCGGCGCAACCGGTCGCCCTGCCGGGCGCGGATCTCGGTGCCCGGAACGGTGCCGCCATAGGACCAGATCTCGGTCTGTGGGTAACCTTCCGGAGCGATCTGAACCTTCCCCATGGCAGCTTCCAGCACGTCCGGGTCAATGCCGGCGGACAGGGCCCGCATCGGCAACAGGGGAGTTGCCGCCAGTGCGGCTGCGCCGGTCAGCAAGGATCTGCGGTGTATCATATCTGTCTGGTCCCTTGATACGAACGCGGGCCGTGGGTGGCCCGCGTCCAGTCTTGTCAATCTTGATCGAGCACGTAGGTCGCCATTGCGGTCAGATCTTCGGGGCTCAGGAATGCGGTGCCGCCCTGCACGACCTCTCCCATGCTACTACCAAACGCGTCGCCATCGGGCATCACGCCGGTTCGAAGCGCGAAGGCGAGGTTCGTGACGGTCCACCCCTGTTCCACGAGGTCACCGGGGAGGATTGACGGCGCCGTGTCGCCGCCGGGGAGATCCTCCTTGCCCGCGAAGGCCGCACCGGACAGTCGCGCACCGACAGGGTTCCTGGGCGTATGGCAGGCCGCGCAATGCGATGCGCCCTCGACCAGTTGCCTGCCGCGGTTCCATGCGTCACTGCGCCCGGCAATCGGATCCGTGTCCGGCGCCTTGAGGAAGGCCGCCCGCCAGAGCTTCAGCCCCCACCGCTGGTTGAACGGAAAGGCAACGTCATGATCCGGCGCCGGTTCGGCCACGGCCGGAACGGTCTGAAACGCTGCCCAGAGGTCGGCGATGTCCTGATCGGTGAAGTTGCCGTAGAACGGGTAGGTGAAGCTCGGGAAATAGGGCTCACCCTCCGGCGAGACGCCCTGCCGAACTGCCACCGCGAAGTCCCCAATCGTCCAGCCGCCGATCCCGTGCTCCGGGTCCGTGGTCAGGTTCGGCGGCACGAAGGTCCCGAAAGGCGTTTCGAGTGGAGCCCCGCCGGCCAGCGGTGCACCACCGCCGGCCATGTCGGTATGACAGGCAATGCATCCGCTGGCGCGCGCCAGGTAGGCACCGCGGTTCGGATCGCCAGCCAGTTCGATTGTTCCCGGGTCATCCCTGATCGGCCAGAACACCAGACCGATCACGAATGCCCCGCCCGCAACGGCCCCGAGGGCCGCCAGACGTAGCAGAAAAACCATGTCACTTGTCCTCTGCGCGGAATCGGCTGTGACAGGCGGTGCAGCTCTGGCTGACCATGGCAAAGGCCATGTCGGCGGGCATCTGACCGAGTTGCTCTGCCGTCATCATCGGCGCCTGACCACCCATCATGCCACCAGACGCCATCATCCCCTGGCCGCCCATCATGGTGCTGTTGCCCATCATGTTGCCCTGTGCGGGCATGCCACCGACGCCGTTGTCGGCGGCGGCCTCCAACCCTTCGGCAAAGACCTCCAGCTGGCGCGCAAGGCCTGCGAAATCCTCCCAGTCCTGCCAGATCTCGGGCTTGGCCTCCGATGCGCCGCCGGACGTGTCTTCGGGGAATTTTGCGGTCATCGCCTCCCCGGCATGATCGGCGATCTGCGCGGCGCCCGAACGCACAGTGGCAGCGTCATAGGCGGCAGTGCCCTGCATCATCGGCGCGAGCGCTTTCATGACCTTGGCCATGGCGGACATCCCGTCCATGCGTTCCATGACGATGCCCGTCGCCCCGCCATGGGCGAGGGCTGCGACTGCGATCAGCGATATCCCGGCTGCACCGGCGATGCGTGCTGTCAGTTTCATGTCTTCGATCCTGTTTGTTGTCCTGTCTCAAGAGAGTTTTGGTGTCAGGACAGGATGCGCGGTGGCGGCGGATCGAAGCCGTGGGGTGTCCTGGTCTGATCTCGGCTATGTGCGACAAAGGTCAGTTGGCCAAGCTCCAAAATCGGCTGTGGGATGGATTGTGTAGTCACGACAGCCTGAAAGAAGCAATCAAGCCCGGGATGGCAATGGTCCGCAAAATCAATATCGGGTGCATCGTGGTGATGGCCGTCCGAGGAAAGTGCAACCTCAGTGAGAAGAGGCTCGTGGTGGTCCTCAGTAGATGCGAAAGCCGGGCCAGACAGTGAGGGGAAGACCAGGGAGACGCACAGCAGTGCCGCCCAGATTCTGCTCCAGAAACCTGTCCGCCCCGCGTTCCGCATCAATTTATCCCGTTCTCGCGCTGCAATTCGCGCA
>JAUIHM010000155.1 GCA_030432315.1 Alphaproteobacteria bacterium
TTGACGTCGAACTCGCCATAGCCGGTGCCGGTCATGTCCACCCGGTACTGGTCGAGGCTGAACACCTCCCAGCCGCCGACGGGCAGGCACACTTCCGGCGAATGGATGCCACCACCGGAGGTCTGGTCGTTGTAATAGGCCACGAACACGTTGACCGGATCGGTTGTCATGCTGCCATAAGTGACGTTGACGTAGTCATCGGCGGCCAGCGTCTTGGCGACGGACGGCTCAAGCGAGGAAAACGACCCGCTCAGCCCGTTCAGTTCGCGCGGAAACAGCATGAACGGCGCGCGGTCCGGCACGATGTGCTGCGGTGCCGGCAGCACGATCAGGAAAGCGGAAAAGACCGCCGTGACCGCGATCGAGGCGACCATGGCCAGCGACGGCTGGATGCGCAGCACCTTCGCGGCTTCCCGGCCGAGCCCGTCGGTATCCAGATCGATCGCCTGGGACAGCGGCATGGGATTGCTGGTCAGCCGCTGCAGGCCGATCGCCATCAGGAACAGGATCAGCACGCAGGCGATGAAGATCACCCAGCCCTCGAACAGATGCAGAAAGCCTTCTGCCTGTTCGATGCCGTAGTAGTTGACCAGAATCCCGATCACGCCGATGCGGAACGAGTTCATGAAAACGGTGATCGGCGCGGCCGAGAGCAGCATCACCGCCTTGTGCCACATCGGGCCGCGGTAAAGGATCGAGAAGAGGTACGAGAAGGACAGGATCGGGAACAGATAGCGCAATCCCGAGCACGCCTCGGCGACCTGCAGCTTGTAAACGCCGAGGTCGATGATGTTGCCTTCCAGGAACACAGGGATTCCGGCCAGACTGACGAACCAGACCCCGAGTTGCGACGACACGCCCTGAAGAAAAATCGAGAGCTGCCAGTAGAGAACCTGCGGCAGCGGCAGCATGAAGATCAGGTGGAGGACCGGCGCCCAGTGCGAACGTCCCCGGCTCCAGCCGAAGGTCATCAGCACGACACCGAACACCCAGATGATGAGCGAATACGCGACGATGTCCGGTATCCGGACGATGTTGCCCATGAAGGCGATGACCATCGCCAAAAGGATCACGGCCACCCCGCCCCAGCGGTCGGACACGGAGGGCGCCACCGGCGGGCTCTTTCGCAACTCGCGCAGAAACAGGAACAGCGAAATCAGCGGGATCAGCGGCCCGTGGCTGTACTCGGCTGTTGACCAGACCCTGGTGAAATCCTCGAACGCGCGCCAGAAGATTGGAAGCCCGGAAAGGATCAGCAGGATGAACAGGCCGAAGCCTGCCGTATTGATCTGCCGTATGTCGGACGCCGACCGGGTTTCTACGCTTTGATAGGCCATGCTGGAAAACTCCGGTACCTTGCCAAATACGGACGACGAAGAGAGCATACACAACCGAAGGCCGACATGCACCCGGAATGAGGTCTACCGCATCGTTGCCCCGATTCGACCAAATTTTTCGTTACCTCAGGGCGCTCCATTCGCGACTCAGGCTCAGAAACACCGAATTCGACTGCGCGTTGTCCACGGATTCCGTCGAACGCCACTGATACCGGTACCCCAGATCGACGTCCCAGTCGCGGGTCAGCGCCCGGCGATAGGCGGCGCGGACGCTGCCGCGCCGGTTGTCGGCTTCATCGCTGTTCTCGAAACGGGTGAGGCCGGCCTCGATGCCGAAATCGAAGGCGGACACCCGGGTGATCTCCCGTTCGTAGCCAAGGTTGAGCAAGGTGACCAAGGTATTCTGGGAGTCGTCGTTGATCGCCGCCTGCTGCTGCAGCCGGGCGTCCAGCGTCGCGCGCGGAAGCAGCCGGCGGTAGGCGATGTAGCCGATCGGACGGGTGTTGGTCACGCCGCTGTTGGTGGCGCCGAGGTTGAAATCCAGCTGCGCGGACGGAAACACGATCAGGCGGCCGGCGGTGATCCGGTTGCGTGTGCCGAACTCGTTCAGTTCAGAGGACGCATCGGCCCGGACAACCCCGTCCTGCATTTCCGCGCTGAAGCCGATCCGACCGACGAGGCCGTTTTCCTGACGGTCCGTGCCATCGCCCCGAACATCGACCTCCGAATAGCCGATCCGGAAATAGCCGGTCATCCTCTGGTTGATCAGCGCATCGAAACCGGCATCGACCGTCGTTCTATAGCGGTCGTCCAGCGAGTCGTTTTCGTAAACCCGCTCTTCGTACTGCGCCCCCAGGGTGGCCGTCAGCAGCGGGTTGACCCGGAATCCCAACTCTGTGCCGATCGCGGCGATGTTGCGATCGTTGTTGTCCGGGTCGTCGGTGTCGGTGAACCGCACCACGTTGTAAAGACCGTCGAGCGCAAAGATCACGGGGCCGTCGTCGTTGATGCGCATGTCGAAAGTGACATTCGCGCTTTCCCGTTCGCCGTTGGTGGAGTTGTCGAAATTGCCGTCCGGGCCGACGTTCCGAAGTGGATTGAAGAAGTCCAGGCTCACCCGGCGCAGCGCGGCGGTGAAGACGACATAGTCCTCTCCGAGCTCGCGGCTGAAGAGCACGTCGAGGCGCGGGTCGTCGAACGTGTTCAGATCAGAGCGCGATGGCAGGTTGCCGTAGCGATAGGAACCCTGCACGTCGATCAGGAACGTGTCGGTCTCGGTCCGCTGTTCCAGCCCCGCACCGATGGTGTTGGTCCAGATCAGCGCGTTGCCAAGGGAGTCCTCGATCAGGTTGTAGTTGGTGTCGCCTTCGAGCGTGGATTCGAAGAAGGCGGTAGTCACGGAACCGGCGCCGCCGTCCACCGTCTGGGCAGGGCTTGCCGGCGCCAGCGCCGCAAGCCCGCCCAGTGCCGCGACGCATGCGGAAGCATATCTTGTCACGATGCTGTCCTTGTCACTCGAAGAGGCGACGCTCTGGTACAAGGATCACGTCGCCGTCGCGCAGGCGGGAGTTGCCGGATATCGCCGCCCCGTCCCCGACAGCCTGGAAGTTGAACTTGTAGATGTATTCCTGTCCGCTGGCAGGATCGGTCCGGCGCAGCTGTATCCGGCGCTTCGCGGCGAAAGGGGTGAATCCGCCGGTGGCCGCAAGCCCCTGCAGAAAGGTCAGTCCGGACTGAATTTCCTTGGCGCCGGGGCTGTTCACCTCGCCGATGACATAGATGATGATCGTCTCGCCAGTGACGGTGCCGAGTTCCGGCGCCGCGAGCTGATTGATCGAAGCGAAGACCGTCGGCGGGGCGGCGAAGTTCGGGGCCAGCGCGCTGGTCAGGCTGGATTGCACCTGCGAGATGCTGCGTCCCGCGGCGCGGACCGTTCCGGCGAAGGGAAACGAGATGTTGCCGTCGGGCAGAACCAGCACGCTGCGGTTCAGACTGCTGTCCTCGACGACCTCGACGTTCAGCACGTCGCCAGGCTTGAGGATATAGTTCTGCGCGACAGCCGACGTCGCCAGAAACAACAGTGT
>JAUIHM010000156.1 GCA_030432315.1 Alphaproteobacteria bacterium
GATCGGCCGGGACGAGTTCGACATCAGCAAGCTGCGCTATCACAAGATCATCATCATGACCGATGCGGACGTGGACGGCGCGCATATCCGCACGCTGCTGCTGACGTTCTTCTTCCGGCAGATGCCGGAACTGATCACGGCCGGGTATCTCTACATAGCCCAGCCGCCGCTCTACAAGGTGACGCGGGGCAAGTCGGAGCGCTATCTCAAGGATCAGGCGGAGATGGACAATTACCTGATCGAACAGGGCCTCGAAGGTACGCGGCTGCGGCTCGGGTCCGGTGAGACGCTGGTCGGCGCCGACCTCGCGCGGGTTCTGGGCGAGGCGCGCATGGTACAGGCGGCGCTGAACGCCTTTCCGACGCATTATTCGAGCCTGGCGCTGGAGCAGGCGGCGATCGCGGGGGCGCTGGTGCCCGGGGTGATGGACAGCGATCCGCAGGGAACCGCCGACCTGGTGGCCGCCCGGCTCGATCTGATTGCCGCGGAATACGAGCGCGGCTGGCAGGGGCGGCCGACCCAGGATGGCGGGTTGCGGCTCTGGCGGACGCTGAGGGGGGTCGAGGAACTGCGGGTGCTCGACGGCGCGGCGCTGCGTTCGGCAGAGGCGCGCAAGCTGGCGTCGCTGACCGACGCGCTGAAGGAGGTTTACGGCGAGGTTGCCCATCTGTTGAACCGCGACCGGGAGATCGAGATCCATGCGCCGACCCAGTTGCTGAAGGCGGTGATCGCGGAAGGGGAAAAGGGCCTGTCGCTGCAGCGCTACAAGGGGCTGGGTGAGATGAACCCCGAGCAGCTTTGGGAAACCACGCTCGATCCGGAGGCCCGGACCCTGCTGCAGGTGCGGGTGGATCAGTTCGACGATGCCGACGAGGTGTTCACCAAGCTGATGGGCGACGAGGTCGAGCCGCGCCGCGACTTCATTCAGACCAACGCGCTGCAGGTGGCGAACCTGGATTACTAGGCGCGGCCTGGCGCTCCGGTTCCGGGCCGGGCAGGAGTGCGCAGAAATAAAGGCATAGTGGCAGACCGGCGACCGGCTGCGGGGGACAGATGACGTCTGAGGCTGTGTTTGAGCGGGGACCGGGCGCGGATCCGGCCGTGCGCGCCGGATCCCGCAATGGCGGCCTGTGGCCGGTCGGAAAGGCGGCTGGCGTCGGATGACGCGGGAGCAGGTCATCGGTGGAGGGACGGGTGTCCTGCTCTTCGCGACGATGGTTCTTGTCGCGGCGTTCGAGTGGACCGGCATTCACGGCTTTTCAGCCGCGGCAATGGCGACGACAGTGCTGGCGCTGGGTCTGCTCGCGCTGCGGGTCACCTGGGCGCGGCGGCTGTTTCTTGTCATCGGTCTCTTTCTTTTTGTGCTTGCGGTTGCGCGGTTGCCGGACTGGACGCAGGCCACGGGTGCGGCGCTGCGCAGTGCGGGTTTCATCATCGCTTTTTTCACCGCGATGACGACGATCCGCAGTGCTTCGCTGACCTCCGAGCCGATTGCCGACTGCGGCCGTTTTCTGGCGGATCAGCCTCCCGGGCGCCGATACCTCGCGCTGACGGTCGGCGGACACCTGTTCGGGCTGATTCTGATGTACGGCTCGATTTCCCTGCTGGGTTCGCTGGCGGAAGCGAGCGCCACGCGCGAGAAAAATCCGGAAATTCGGGGACACAGGCTGCGGCGGATGCTGATTGCCATACAGCGCGGGTTTGTCTCGACGCTGCCGTGGTCGCCGCTGGCATTCGCCACCGCGATTTCCATATCCCTTGTCCCGGGTGCGAACTGGACGGAGACGGTTCTGCCGTGTTTCGTGAGCACGGTCATTCTCGCCGGAGTCGGCTGGGCGCTCGACACGGTTCTCAAGCCAAAGATTTCGGGGCCGCTTCCGGCACGGACCGCACCGGACGGGCGGTGGATCAGCAAGCTGCGCCCGTTGCTGATGCTGCTGTTCATTCTCGTCGGCTCGACGCTGGCCCTGCATCTTCTGACCGGGGTTCGCGTGACCGGGGTGGTGATGGTTGTGGTGCCTGCCCTGTCGCTGGCATGGGTGGCGCTTCAGGCGGGGCAGCAGGGCGGCAGCGGAGCCGCGGGTCCGGTGCTCACCCGCGCGAAGGCCCATGTTGTCAGCGACCTGCCGCGTCACGGGCCGGAGATCGTTCTGCTGGCAATGGCCGGTTTCATCGGCGCGCTCGGGTCGAGCATTGTCCTGCCGATGGTGCATGCCGCCGGGTTCAATCTGGCGGGGATGCCGGCATGGGTTCTGTTGCTGGCGGTTTTCTGGCTGATCCCGATCACCGGGCAGTTCGGCATGAATCCGATCCTGTCGGCGTCGCTGATGGTGCCGCTGCTGCCGGCGCCGGAGGTGATCGGGGTCAGTCCTTCGGCGGTGATTCTCGCCATCACCAGCGGATGGGCGCTGAGCGGGGCAACGTCGCCGTTCACCGCTTCGACGCTGCTGATCGCGGTGTTGGGAAAGGTGACGCCGGGCCATGTCGGGATGCGCTGGAACGGGCCCTATGCGGTGGTTTGCGGCCTGGTTCTGTCGGTCTGGATCTGTATTGCGGCGGCGGTGCTTTGAGGCGGCCGGAGCGGCGCCGTTTGTGAAAGGATTTGTGCAAAATGTTGGGGGATGATCAAAAAAATGCTCTTGGGTGACAGGGTGCGCGACAACACCAAGACTTCCTGGGTTGGGCAGATGATTGCGCCGTTGACGGACGCTGGCGAGGGAAGCCAGGCCAGTTTTGTCAGTACGACCTTCAGCCTGGAGGAGGGGGCACGGCCGGTGCTGCATGTCTCGGCGCAGGGACTCTATGTGGCCCATGTCAACGGTGTCCGGGTCGGCACCGATCTGCTGACCCCCAGTTGGACCTGCTACGACGACCGGATCGGCTGGCAGAGCTATGACCTTTCGCAGTATGTGGTGCCAGGGGAGAACCGGATTTCGATTTGGCTCGCCGACGGCTGGTACCGGTCGCAGATCATGTGGAGCACGTCGGGGATTCTCAACTGTTGGGGGGACCGCATCGCGGCGATTGCCCAGATCGAGGTCGATGGCAGGGTGATTGCGGCGACCGGGGCGGACTGGACCAGCGGTCTGCTGCCGGTCACGCGGTCCGGCATTTATTATGGCGAGGATTACGATGCCCGGCTGGAGGGGGCGGAGGCGAGCGGCGGAGTGGAGGTGCTTGCGTTCGATACCGGTCTTCTGGTGCCGCATGAAACTGCGGCGGTGCGCGAACTGGAACCGCTCCCGCCCATTGAGGTCTGGCGTGAAAAAAGCGGTGCAACCGTCTATGATTTCGGTCAAAATCTCGCCGGGTACCTGCGGTTCACCGTCGAGGGTGAGGCCGGCGCACGGGTGCGGATCGAGCATTCCGAAGTGTTGGGGCCGGAGCGGTTTTTCG
>JAUIHM010000157.1 GCA_030432315.1 Alphaproteobacteria bacterium
CCGTCAGGTTTGCCAAAATGTTCCCTGAGCCTGTCAAAGAGGCCCCCGGATTTCTTGCCCGTCATCGCTTCGAGCGAATCGACCGCCTTGCTGACCAGGTCCTGCTCATCCTGGCTGATTTCACCGCTGTCATGGCCTTCCTGGGCGGCTTCCTTCAGCTTTTCAAGAAGGGTGAACACCGACAGATCCGCATCGACCCGGATCTCCACACCGTCTTCCTCGTCACCGATGACGACACGCTTGGCGCCGATTTCCTCCCACAGCGCGTCGAAACGCTGATTTGCCGTCAGTGTATCTGCCTGAACGTCCGTCATGGCCCTGTCTCCCGTTTCCTTTGCCGTACCGCCCGAGTTGAGCGTCAGACGCTGATTCCCTCCGCCGAAAGCCCGTCGAGCGTGAGGCCGCGCAATTCCAGCCCCTGCACGGTGACCGGAGTGGTCAGCCCCTGCACGCGAACCGCACCGATCGACGCCGCCGCCTTCAGATCGCTCAGCACCAGTTCGCCTATCTGAAGATGCAGCACCGGCGTCACCACGAACACCGCCTTGAACAGGCTGCCGATCTTGAACACCGGCGCCTCGAAGGTTTCGGTCTGAATACCCAGCAGCGAAACCGGCTCCGCCGACCCCACCTCCGGAACCTCCACCTCGGGCAGGTCGATATTGCCGACCGCCACGTCCGGCAACCGCAGCGGAGCCTCCGGGCTGAACCGCGCGACCGACAGCCCCGCACTGTCGGCATCCGGTGCCGTGAAATGCCCGATTCCGAGCGAGGCAAAACCGAGACCCGTCATCTGAAATCCGCTCGACGGCACCCTCGTGCTGTCGATGGCGAGGCCGCTGAATCCCGCCGCACCGAGCGCCACGTCCTCCACCGGTTGAACGCTCGCAGTGACGTCGGCGACCTCCACTTCCGGGACCTCGAGGTCAATGTCGCGCAGCACGGGTATCCGAATGTCATGCAGCGGAATGGTCTTGGCCTTGGACCCCAGTGTCCTGGTCCCGGAATCGCTGCCAAACGCCTTCAGATCGTAGCTCCAGCGCACTGAAAAATGCATCTCCAGAATCGCCCGCACGTTGCGCAGCAGCGCCGCGCCGCAGTTCACCCGCGCCGAAAAATGCTCGACCGTCACCTTTTCGACCGCTGCTTCCCCGACCTCGATCCTGTCGACATTCACCGAAGCCGCCCGGCCGCCGACAGCGGAAATGCCATCAACCGTCAGCCGCCGCCGCACTGCCGCCGTGAGCTGATCCAGAAGGCGCGCGTCGGGCAGTCTCTGTCCAAGTGTAAGCGGATTCGCCATGGTTGCCTCCGGTGTTTCCGAATTGACGGGTTCACTCTGTCTGCGGCTTCGACGCCCCGTGATCGGAGAGCCTCAAACGCAACGCATCGGACGGCACCGCAGCGAGAATCCTTCCGATCCTGTCGCCGCACCGGCGCAATTCGTCGTGCTCGGCCTCGCCGATCAGTCCGTCACCAAGACAGGCATCGGCGATCTGACCGATCCAGGCGCCAAGCCCCGCCGCCGCGTCGATCTCATCGTCCGCCCCGCTGTCCAGCACCGCAACCGGCTCTTCTTGCGCCAGTTTCCAAAGTGCCTCGAAGCTCTGAGGAGTCGTTACGTTCTCCTGCATGATGTCCTCCGAACTCATACCGTAATCTGGTTGACGGTAACTTCGTGAAGTTCCAGCTCGCCCAGACGCAGGTTGCGCAGCGTCACCGGCGCGCTGATATCCTCCAGCGCGATCTGCCGGATCGACGCCGCGGCCGAGATGTCATTGATGGTCAGCGAGGCCATCTGCAGATCGATGACCGGTGTGACCGTGACGTTGACGCTGAGGAGAATCAGGTCCACCCCCATGCTCAGCGACAGGTCGGTCGGCGTGATGTCCGGAATGTGGATCGGCGCAGTCGACGACACGCGCGGCACCTCGATATCGGGCAGCCGGATGTTGCGCGCGACCGTGTCCGGCAGCCGCAGGGGATTGTCCGGCGTGAACGACCCCACCAGAACCGAATCGGTGAAGGTCGCCGGCACCTCGACCCCGCTCAGTCGCACCTCGCCGAGTCCGAGCCCGTTCAGGGCGAACCCCGCTGCCGGCAGATCCGTACCATCGATGCGCAGATCCCTAAACTGCGCTCCGCCCAGATCGAGGTCATCGACCGGCCGCACTTCGACCTGGGTATCCGACAGCACCGCACCCGGTGCACTGACCTCGATGTCTTCCAGTTGCGGAACGACCACGGTGCCGACGTTGAAATTGAACCGGAACTCCCGCCGGCGGTGGCGGTCGAAACCGAAGACGCTGAAGTTGAAATCGACCCGGATCCGCAGCACCCCGCGCACCCCCTCCAGCAGGGTCTGCCCGGCATTCAGGCCCGCGGTCATGCCGGAAATGCTGATCCGGTCGATCGTCGCCTGTCCCAGTTCGATCCGCCCGACGCCGATATTCGCCGCCGTGCCGGACTGCGCCATGATCTGCGAGATCTCCACCCGCTTCAGCGCCGGCCCCACAAGGTCCGCCAAAGCAGCCGTGAGCCTCGACCGTTCTGCCAACTCATCCGTAAATACGGTATCGCCCGAAGAACTCATCGAACCGATCCTCCATAAAAACGAGAAGATATTCGAGTCTCGGAAGTTTAAATCCGCAGCAGCAGACCCTCCTGCCCAAAAGTCAATCCACTTCTTCTCCTGAAAAAGCCTGACCGGACACATTCAACAGCCTGATTCTATCAGATCATGGGCGCTGCGTGGATATGGTATCTAATGACAATTGTATCATCTGTTTCGATTCGAGTCGAATACAGAAACAAAACGGCCCCGGTCGATGCCGGGGCCGGGTCAATCGGGTTCAGACTAGTGTCAGTTGAGCAGGCCTGCATGGCGCATCGCGGCCCGCACCTTTTCCTTCGTGCCTTCTTCAACCGTCACCATCGGCGAGCGCACCTCCTCGGAACATCTGCCAAGCAGCGACAGCGCATATTTCGTCGGCGCCGGGTTGGGCTCGGCAAAACAGGCCCGGTGCAGCGGCATCAGCCGGTCCTGAAAGGTCAGCGCCGTGTCATAATCCCCGGCCAGCATCGCCGCCTGGAACTCCGCTGACAGTTTCGGCGCCACATTGGCCACCACCGAAATGCAGCCGACCCCACCATGGGCGTTGAACCCCAGAGCGCTGGCATCCTCGCCGGACAGTTGGATGAAGTCCGCGCCGCAGGTTCGCCGCTGTTCGCTCACCCGGGTTACGTCGCCGGTCGCATCCTTGACACCGATGATCCGCGGCAGCTTCGCCAGTTCACCCATCGTCTCCGGCGTCATGTCGATCACCGACCGTCCAGGAATGTTGTAAATGATGATCGGCAGGTCGACCGCATCATGCAGC
>JAUIHM010000158.1 GCA_030432315.1 Alphaproteobacteria bacterium
TTACCGACGCCGATGCGCTGATCGAGGGGTTCCGCCCCGGCGTGATGGAGCGGTTGGGCCTGGGGCCGGAGGCCTTCGCCGAGAGCAACCCGAGGCTCGTCTACGGACGGATGACCGGCTGGGGCCAGACCGGGCCCCGCGCGAAGACGGCCGGGCATGACCTCAACTATATCGGCACCTCGGGCGCGCTCTGGTACGCCGCGACGCCGGGCGACGCGCCGGTCACACCGCCGACGCTGCTGGGGGATGTAGGGGGTGGCGCGCTTTATCTGGTGGCGGGGCTGCTCTCCGGCCTGATCAATGCCGCGCGTACCGGCAAGGGCACGGTGGTGGATGCCGCCATCGTCGACGGGTCGGCACATATGATGGCGCTTCTGATGTCGATGGCGCCCTCGGGTAATCTGACCGAAGCGCGGGGCCAAAGCCTGCTCGACGGGCCGCATTGGTGCCGCTGCTATGCCTGCGCGGATGGGGGATGGATTTCGGTGCAGTGCCTGGAGCCGAAATTCTATGGCGAGTTCCTGTCGCTCATGGGGCTGGCCGACGCCCCCGCTTTCGCCGAGCAGTACGACCGCGCGCAATGGCCCGACCAATGCAATCGCCTCGCCGCGGTCTTCGCCGAAAAACCCGTATCCCACTGGGCCGGGCTGTTCGAAGGGTCCGACGCCTGCGCCGCCCCCGTCCTGTCGCCCTGGGCCGCGGCGCAGGACCCGCACATGGCCGCGCGCGGCGTCTGGCAGGCCCCCGGTGGCGTTCTGCAACCGGCCTCGGCCCCGCGATTCGATGGCCGGGCACACAGCCCCGCCCCGCCGCCCGAGCGCGGTGCGCAGTCCGACGCCATCCGCCGGGAGTTGGCGGAAAAGGGCCTGATCGGCTGAGGCCTGACCAGATCTAGATCAGGACGTTCCTGCGGTTCACCTTGACCAGATCGACTTCGCGGTCCTTGCCATCCAGTCCACCGACCATGCGCGCGACCAGACGCTGCGTCGAGCGGCTGGCCTGCAGATAGGCGCCATCGCGCGAGCGGTGCCGGTAGGGAATGTTCGGGTTGGTATTGATCTCGAACAGCACCGGCTTTCCATTCACCACCGTATAGTCGGCCCGCCCATAGTCGATGCGGGCGGCCTCGAACATCTCGCGCACCCAGTCGATATGCGGGTCTTCCCGCCAGAACGCGAGCGCATCGGCGAAGTCGCTTTCTGTCGCCAGCCCGTATTTTCCCCATTTCACGAAAGGGTTATCCTCGACGATCGGCAGGCCCGGAAAACACTGCGCGCCGACCCGGTAGGAGGTGCAGCGCCGCCAGATGCCGGGCCGGATTTCTGCATTGCAGAACTGGGTAACCAGGACATGGGCCAGAGGCGCGCCGGAGCCCGGCAGTTTCTCGATCGCCGCATCCAGTTCGGCCTGCGACCCGATCAGCCCGCCATAGGGCTGGCTGTGCGCGCCCTCCGATTTCAGGAAGACCGGAAACCGGGCCGCCGGGATGCGCGGCCGTTCCTCGGCGCGCCAGACCTGATACGGGTTGCGCCCGGTATCGTGCAGCGACCTCAGCAGTTCGAACCGCCCGCGCACCTGCGCCGGGCGGTTGAGCACCCGCACCCCGGCTTCTGTCATTTTCGCCGCGATCCAGTCGGCGCGCCGGTGCTGTTCATAATTCAACCGGTCGAAATCCGTAAAGATCGCCGTCGCCAGGCACAGCCCGTTCTGCCGGAAGAGCCAGCCATAGTTCTTTTGTTTCAGTGGCGGGCGCCGGTCCGCCAGGAAACGAAACCCGTCGGCCGTATAGCTGTGCGCCGCGGTGGTGAACAAATATATCATACCGTTTGGGCCGACTCCGGGCTTGGACCTGTGTAGGGATGGGCACAAAGGCATACTCAGGTGTCAATACCGAAGAGTACAGAGGGGAAAACCGATGGCGGGTCGATACCAGACACCGGCCACCTTTTTGGGGGGCATGGCATCAGCAAGCAGAGAACGGAGAGCGGACAGGAAAATGATGCTCCGACCCTGCGGCGCGGCGTCGAATCCATCTCCGGCGCTGCGAAAACCCTTAATTTCTTGCCCGATCGGGCTCCGAACGTGTACGTTGACCGACATGACGGCATGACCAAGACTTTCAAAACAAGAATACAGAGAGGAAAATCCATGACCCGCTTCACGCTCGATACATCCAGTCTGCTCGGCTTCGATCAGGACGGGGACGCCCTGTGGGATGTTGCCGACGCCAGGTCGGACGGCACCGGCGCGCATGGCGTGGCCAAGGCCGCAGGCATGGAAAAGGACGACAATTATCCCTTCCCGGATTTCCCCTTTGGGGATTTGGATCCGTCCGACAATGTGACGACAGGTACCGTGACTCCTGATGTTCCGTCTTTCGACGATCTTTTTGACGATGAAGCTGAGTGACCCGAACGCCTGAGCGCGCCGGCATTTCATGTGTTGGCGCGCCGCAGGACGGCCCGTTCCTTTGATTTTGCGCCGGGGCATTACCTGGCAGGAAAAAACCTTGGCCACCTCTTTGCGTGGTCAGGGCGTGTTTTTGTGATGAGTGGGCGAACGTGATGTTTTCTGGCGGGCACCCGCGCCGGACGCTCACACCTGCGGATAAGGCGCAACGCCCAGTAGGATTTCTCGCAAAACCGCTTGGGCCGCGAGCCATTCCACTATGACATGCGATCCTGAGAGCCTCCTCCGAGAGGCGAGAAAGCAGGCGCGGCTGCGCGACTATTCGGCGGTCCTTGCGACGGTGGATCGCGCCTTGCCACATACGGTGGACGACAAGGTTCGTCGTTCCGACCTCTACCACCTGCGCGGGCTTGCGTTCGAGCGCCTGTTTCCGCTGGAGCCAAAGCGTGCGTTGGACTGTTATCGAGAGGCGATCTCGTTGCACGAAACGGCGGAGTGCTGGTGCTTTGTCGGGATGCTTCTCTACACGCACAGCCAATTCGAAAAGGCGACCACAGCATTCCGGTCTGCCCTCAGGTTGAAGCCGGACCTGGCCGTCGCTCAGGACTTCCTGAGCGCTTGTGTGAGAGAAACATGTGCCTGGGCTTTGGATCCCGTTGCCGACGCAGACGGACACACGCTCGGGGTAACGAAATCTCCCCCATTCGGGAGGTTGGCGGCGGAAGACTGCCCGGCTCGGCAATTGGAACGGTCGCGCCTGTTTGCGCAGTCGGAGGCGTCGTCTGTCCGGCATCTGACGGAAAGGTTTGGGGCCCCGGCAATCGGCGCTTTGGACAACACCCGGTTTCGGGTCGGTTACTTCACGGCGGACTGGGGCGAACATGCGACCAGCCGCTTGATGGACGGGGTGTTCCGAAACCATGATCCGGAAAAATTCGAGATTGTGGTCTACATGTACGGG
>JAUIHM010000159.1 GCA_030432315.1 Alphaproteobacteria bacterium
CGCCGGCCACGAAGATGTCATTGCCATCTTCGCCGCAGACGATGTCATTGCCCCCCCGGGCGTCAATGATCTCGTCGCCATTGGTGCCGCGGATGGTTTCGCTTTTTTCCGTACCGATGCCGGTTGGACCGGCCTCGATATCGCCAACGGCTGCGTCCTCGGACCGTGCGGCAGTGTCCGCCTCCCTGCCAAGGAGCCGCGCGTCAATGTCGGAAAGATAGGCCTCGGTGCCGAATTCGCTGTTTATTGCCCCCAGCAGATCGTCGAGCAGTTGCTGGATGTTTTCATAAAGCGGCTGCAGAAAATTTGCATCCGGCAGCAGATCGGTCACCGCATCCGAGATCGATTTGAGCAGCCTGTCGATTCCGAGCGTCTCAATGACGAAATTGAGAACCGGGTTGACGATCAGATCCACGAGGAAACCGACTGCATCCAGCAACGGCTGAATCGGCTTGATTGCCGCAGCCGCAAGATCGAGAGGGACCGAGAGGAAAGACAGTTTGTCGGAAATGCCGGACAACGTGCCGATGCTGAAGCTGGTCCGGTCAATCCTCACCGTTTCAAAAGCTTCAAGAACGGCGTCGGCCTGATCGACGATGGCGTTGAAGGCATCGGTCAGGACATCGGAATCGCTGTTGCGGGCGTGAAACTGCGCTGCCACGTCAAACTTCAGGTCGTTATAGGCGGATGAATGTGCCTCGTTCAGCGCGGCAAGAAATTCAGCTACGGCCTCGCGTATGGTGGTGAGCTCGGCGGCTTTTTCGGCGAGCGCCTCCGCCGAGGATTTCAGAATCTTCTCCGCAGATTCGAGCCGGTCCTTCGTCAGTTTGAGGGCGTCGCGCTGTGCCGGATCGTCTTCCTTCTTGGCCCGAAGCTGATCGACCCAGTACTCGATCTTTTTGGCGACGGGCTGGACATTTTCGAGAACCTTCTCGAAGACCTTTGACGGCAGCTTCAGCGGGCCCGCCTGTTTTGCGATCTCCAGAACCGACAGCTGCTTGTCGGCATAGTTGCGGATTTTCCCGGCCACGGTGCCGGTGGTGTCGACGGCGCCGACCACGTCACTGGCCGTATCGGCGGCGTCCGAGACCGACTGCAGCTTATCAGCAGCACTGTTGAGGTTGCGGATCGTCCGGTCGAGATTGCGGATGTACGCGTCAAGTTCGGCCGCGTAGTCCAAGTCTTCTTCCACGGCTGACGGATCGGCATGCGCTGCCGTGCCTGCTGCACCGGAGAGGTCGACGGGGACTCCGGCGATAGCCGAAAGATCGGTCCGGGAGGTTTCGGGAAAGACTGGCAGGTCTTCACGGAGACCGAACCCGAGCGCCGCAGGGGGTGCCGCTGCCAGGAAGGCGGGGCGATCCACCCCGGAGCCAGCTGCTGCAACTTCGGGGCGATGGGCACGGGATTCCGGGTGGAGCCGCTCCGGACGCAGGTTCAGCACCAGGGGTTGCATATCGGTGCCGGGCAACAGGGGTTGCAGAGCGGTGAATGTGGTCCTGAATTCCGTTTCGCCGTGGATTGTATCGTCTTCGACGCCCTCGAATCCAGCGGCAGTATCCGTATGAGGATCTGCGGGCGGAGACGCATCGACATCCGATCCATCAAGAAAATCGAAGTACACTTCGCGACTGATCGGACTGGTCATGTTTTGGCCTTTGTCAGAAAATTTTTCCATTTGCGGCAATGGCCGGGCAAATATTACACGTTAACCCGAATTTTCGCAACAATCGGTCAGGAAGCAAAATCTTAACAGCCCACAACCGTCAGAAAATCTAACCTTCAAGCAGGCCTCGCGGCGCACCGCAGGGCGGAACCTGTGAATTCCGTCGTGCCTGGTGACCGGGTCAGGCGAGGGGATTGAAACAGGCAGCCTGCTGCGACGCGTCGCCACTGAGGGCGGGAACCTCGAGGCCGCACCGCTCGATCGCATTGGGGCATCGGGCGCGAAAGGCGCATCCTTTCGGGGGATTGAGCGGATCGGGAAGTTCGGTTTCCCGGCCTTCCGGTGCCGTGAGGGGCCGGCCGACGACCGGCGCGCTGTCGGCGAGCAGCCTGGTGTAGGGGTGGCGCGGTTTGCGGAACACGTCCTCGGCCCTGCCGAGTTCGACGACCGAGCCAAAGTAGAGCACGGCAATGCGGTCGCTGACCGCTTCGACGACGGCCAGGTCATGGCTGATGAAAAGATATGTCAGACCCAGCCGCGTCTTCAGGTCGGCGAGAAGATTGAGCACCTGCGCCTGGACAGAGACGTCCAGCGCCGAGACCGGTTCGTCGAGGATCAGGATTTCCGCCTCGGCGGCAAGTGCGCGGGCGATGCCGATCCGCTGGGCCTGGCCACCGGAGAATTCGTGCGGGTAGCGGTCGAGAAATTCCTCGCGCAGGCTTACGGTGGCGAAGATTTCCGAGATCCGCGCCGCGCGCGCCGCCCTGTCCATGCCGTGCAGGTGGATCAGCGGTGCTTCCATCACCTGTCGGATGGTCTTGCGTGGATTGAGACTGCTGACCGGATCCTGAAAGACGTATTGGATCCTGCGCCCGAACAGGGCCGGATCGGCATTGTCGAGCGGTTCGCCCTGGATCTCGATGGCGCCGGTGGTGGGGGCAAGCAGACCGACCAGGAGCCGGGCAAGCGTCGATTTGCCGCAGCCGGATTCGCCGACGATTCCGAGCGTCTCGCCCTTCTGCACCTCAAGACTGACCGGATGCACCGCGTGAACCACCCCTTTGGGCGCACCGAACAGCCGTTTGCCGACGGGAAAGGATTTGGAGAGCCGGTCGAGTTTCAGGGCGGTGGTCATGCGGATGCCCTCGCTGCTGAGTTTTCGGGGTAAAGGCACCGGACCTTTCGCGCCCCAATGTCGCTAAGTTCGATATCGCCCACGGTGCAGTCCTGCCGCCGGCGGTCGCAGCGTTCGGCAAAAGCGCAGCCCTCGGGCAGTTTGTCGACAACGGGCGGCAGGCCGGGGATCGCCGCGGGTTTTCGTCGACCGCCGCCCAGTTCGGGAACGCAGGCGATCAGGCGCTTGGTGTAGGGATGCGCCGGGTCGCGGAGAACGTCCGGGGTGGCACCGGTTTCGACGATCCGCCCCGCATACATCACCGCCACACGGTCGCAAAGCTGGGCGACCACCCCAAAGTCGTGGGTAATAAAGACGATTGCCAGCCCGCGGTCGCGCCGCAGATCGTTGAGCAGCGACAGCACCTGGGCCTGAACCGTTACGTCAAGTGCCGTGGTCGGCTCGTCGGCGATGATGATGTCCGGATCGTTGGCCAGGGCCATGGCGATGCCGACACGCTGCCGCATCCCGCCGGACAGTTCGTGCGGATAGCT
>JAUIHM010000066.1 GCA_030432315.1 Alphaproteobacteria bacterium
CTGGTATCCGTTACGGCCGCCCAGCCGCGCGCCCTCAATCAGCCGATCAGCATCCGACAGCACCTGCTCGGCCATGCGGGCCGAGATCGTCCGTTCGCGCATCCGGGCTAGAATGGTGTCCCGTTCATGGCCTGCCAGCGCAATCAGCCCGAGTGTGATCCGGTCCCTGTCCGCAATATCGGCACTGTCTTCCGAAGCCTTTACCGCGTCGTCCAGCCTGCCACCAAAGCGCTTGGCTTCGGAGCGCACGATTTCCTTTGTCAGCTCGTAGCTCTCGGTGGTCTTCGCGACGCCTTCGCGGACGGATTGCAGAGCCACGGCGATCACCTGCCGTGACAACGCGACATCGAGTGGCGAGAGTGCGTCGAGACCAAGACGTCCGATGACCCAGCGCAGGGTAGTCCCCTGGACCATCAGCGTGAAGAGGGTGAAGCCGGTGGCCAGGATGCCGACGAGGCGCTTGACCTCGACGGGCACGCGAAAGCTCTCGGTGACCGCGAGCGCGAGCGCGAGCGTTACCGCGCCTCGCAGGCCGCCCCAAAGGATCGCGATCCGGTAAGGCCGCTCGATCTCCGGCGACAGCCTGAACAGCGAAAGCAGCGGCATCAACCCGAAAAGGATGACCGTGCGCGCCGCAATCGCCGCGGCGATCACCACGAGGATCAGGGTGACGTCGGTGAGCCGGATCTCTTCGAGAAGACGCGGGATCAGGAGCGCCGCGAGGATGAAGATGAGCGCACCCGCCCAGTGCGCGAGGAGATCCCAGACCTCCCGCAGGCTCTGCCAGGCGGTCGGCAGCAGCCGGCCCGGCCCGGCCAGGTTCAGCGTCAGCCCTGCGGTGACGACCGCGATCACCCCGGAGGCGCCCACGCTCTGCTCTGCCGCGATGTAGGCGAGGTAGGGCAGGGCAAGCGAAATGGATATCTGCGCCAGTTCGTGGCGGGCGAACTGGGCCATCAGCAGCAGCGTCAGGCGGGCGGCGATCCAGCCGACCGCAGCGCCGCCGCCGATCAGCATTGGAAACTGGCGGAAGGCATCGGCAAGGGTCGGGTCGGGCACGCCGAGCATGACGAAGCCCATGAACAGGCCGAAGAGGGCGATGGCGGCGGCGTCGTTCAGCAGGCTTTCGCCCTCGATGATCCGGGCGAGGCGGCGGGGGGCGGAGATCGAGCGGAAGATGCTGACCACCGCCGAAGGGTCGGTGGTGGAGACGATGGCGCCGATCAGCAGGCAGGCGGCGAGCGGCAGGGCGCTGACCTGTGAAAGGGCATAGCCGACGGTCAGGGTTGCGACGACCACGGCGACGACGGCGAGAACGAGGATCGGCACCCAGTCGTCGAGCATCCGCCGCAGATTCATGCCGATGGTGGCCTGAAACAGCAGCGTCGGCAGGAACACGTAGAGAAAGACGTTGGAGCGGATCGGCAGTGCGAGGATTGCTTCGGCCACCGGATTGAGCGCATCGGTAAGCTCGGTGCGCAGGAAGAATGTCGCGCTGATGCCGATCATGGCACCGAACACCGCGAGGATCACTGTGTAGGGCAGGCGCAGGCGCGCCGCCAGCGGTTCGGCGACGCCGATGACCACGAAGAGCGAAGCAATGATGGTGGTTATGAGAACGATGTCCATGTGGCGAAAATAGCCTGTCTGCCCGGCGGACGCCACAGCGGCGGCCCATCGGGGCGGACCGGTCGCGAGAATTTAACCTGCGGGGGCGTGGCGGGTTTGCGGGCCTGTCGGCGGGGGGGCGGGCCGCGGGGTCACGCCCGGCGGGACCGGGCGCAGGCGCACAGGATCCCGGACGCGGCAAGCGCGAGCGACAGCGTGCCGGGCAGCGGCACCGGTGCCACCACGACCTTGCTGACGTAGAACTGGTCGCCGGCATACGTGAAGTCGAAGTCCGTCAGGCCGGCAAGGCGGCTCAGGTCGGACGGACGGGCGAGCTCACCGTTGAGGATGCTGACCAGGCTGCCGTTGATCCGGACCTCGCCGGTTGCCAGCACCTGGTGGATGCGGTCGCGAAAGGTAATGAGGGAAAAGGCTACGGGCCGGGAAAAACTGAGCGTCAGCGTTTCGCCGCCGCGCGAACCGCTGACGTTGTCGTCTTCGGGCGCGGTTCCCTCGCCGGAGGCGCAGCCGGACGAAATACCGGCCGACGGGCCGGTGGAGCAGACGCCGAGGCCGGCCGGTCCGAGACGGGTACTGGAGTCGAGAAACGCATCGGCGAAGGTTCCGTCGGCATTGCTGCCGGAGGCGGTGATGCCGAGCCCGTTGCGGGTGAGGGTCCGTCCGGAGAAACTGCCGATGGTGGAGATGCCGCCGGATGCGGCGACGTCGCTCCAGTTCCGCTCGAAACCCGAGGTTGCGGCAATGTCGTCGGCAAAGGCCGCGAAGTTGAATGTGACGGCGCCGGCCGGACTCAGGGCAGGCAGGCAGAACAGCAGGGCGACGGCGAACAGACGGACCAGCATGGCAAACCCTCATCGTGGGAGCGGGACGCGGAACGCGGTTCCGACGGTCGCCCCTCGAGGCTACCACACTCTTTGCGAGTGCTGGTGAAAAATTGTGCAGTCAGGCGGAATCTGGCCGATTGTTCGCGGACTTGCGGCTGACCGGACGGCGCGGCGCGTGACTGCCGGTTCGGGATAGCGGCATAACCAGGGCACCAGCGCGCTTTGGCGTAGAGACAAGTGCGGCGGTTCTAGACCGACATCCGGGCCGGTTTCAGGCGGCGTTTGGGGGCGGTATAGCGCGGGGCGGTGAGCAGGGTTTGCGGCGCGTTGCCGCCGAGTTCAAGGGTGCGGGCCCGCATCACGTCGGTGGCCTCGACGGAACCGGAGGGGAGTGTGGCCGGGTCGATCGGGGTGCCGATGTTGAGGCGGTAGGGCTGGTACTTCTTGTTCAGCACCTCGTGGAACAGGGTGATGTCCCGCAGCGTCGGATGAATCCGGTCAAAGAGGTAGAACAGGGCCGAGTTGCGGGCGGTGATGTGCAGCGGGATGATCGGCAGTTCGAACCGGCGGGCGAGCATCGCGCCGGAGGGCATCCATGGCCGTTCATGCAGTTTGAACCAGCGCCGTTTGGCGAGTCGGCCCGAAGGGAACAGCACCCCGACCTTGCCTGCGCGAAAGGCGTTGTGCGCGTAGACCATGGTTTCGCGGTTCTGCTTGTGGCTGCGCTTTTCCTCGCGCCATTCCACCGGGGCGATGACGTCCGAGAGCTGTGGCATGACGCGCAGGGCGTCGGCATTGGCGAAGAAGAACAGGTCCGGGCGGCGGCGGGCGAGGGCCTGGTAAAGCACGATGCCGTCGGCGATGCCGGTGGGATGGTTGCAGATGACCAGTGCCGGTCCGGATGCGGGCAGGTTCTCCAGCCCGGTGGTTTCCACATGAAGGGCGAACATGTCTGCTGCGGACTGCATCACTTCGTCGGCGGCGGGCAGCGTTTCCAGCACCTCCGCGATCCTGACGGTGCGTTCGTATTTCAGCGCGATGTAGAGAAGGCGGCGGGCGAACGCGGCGGTCAGGCCGCTCTTCGCCATCCAGGGAGCGCGCTCCGCAATCAAGGTATCGACTATTTCTCTCATCATACGCCCCCCATAGCCCGCCACTCTAACATATTCGTGACAGCAGGGGATGCTTTCAGTTCTTTTCGGCGTTTAGCAGCCGACCTACCATTTCCCCCGTATCTTTCGACAGATTAGCCTTCGCAGCGAGACGTTCAAGCTGAACGCGCATTTTACCCTGGCGCTCGGCGTCAAACAGCCGCCAGTTGCCGAACGCGGCGGTCAGACGGGCCGTGGTTTGCGGGTTGGTGTCGTCGAGGCGGATCAGCCAGTCGGTCAGCAGGGCATAGCCGGATCCGTCGGCGGCGTGGAAGCCTGCCGGATTCGCCATCGCGAACGAGCCGATCAGCGACCGGAAGCGGTTTGGGTTGGTCCAGTCGAAATCCGCGTGCCCGGTCAGGGCGGTCACCTTTGCCACCGCGTCAGCGGGCGGCGTGGCGGCAGCCTGGACACTGAACCATTTGTCCATCACCAAACGGTCGTGCTGCCATCGGGCGTGGAACCGAGCCAGCGCCCCGTCGCCCTGGCCGTGACGGACCAGCAGGGTCAGGGCCGACATGCTCTCGGTCATGTTGTCGGCGGAGTCGAACTGTGCGCGGGCATGGAGGGCGTCGGCATCGAGCGCGGTCAGCAGGCCGAGGGCGCGGGCCCGCAGCGCCCGATGACCGGCGGCTGCGGCGTCCGGGGAATAGGGGCCTGCCACGGCGTTGTCGGCGTAAAGGCCTGGCAGCAGATCGCGCAGGGCTTCGGCGATGGCGGTCTCCACCCGTGCGCGCGCGGCATGAATCGCCAGCGGATCCGGGGTGCCGCCGGCGGCGGCGACATGGGCGATCACGTCATCCACATCCGGAAGGCCCAGCGCCAGCGCCTTGAAGGCGGGGTCCTGGTCCGGGTCGGCGGCCAGCACGGCGAGCGCGGACAGGTGAAACGGGTCGATTGCCGTGGCGGGTCTGGCGGAGAGGGCGGCGAGGAGGTCGAGCGCGGCGGTGTGGCCGGCCTCCCATTTGTTGAACGGATCGCTGTCGTGGGCGACGAGGAACGCCCGGACGTCGGCGGTGACCGGGTGGTCGAGGATCACCGGTGCGGAAAACCCGCGCAGCAGAGAGGGGATCGGCCGTTCGGCCAGGGTCCAGCTGAAGGTCTGTTCGGCCTCCCTGAGTTCGAGCACGCCGCTTTCCAGTTCTTCGCCGCGCGAGGACAGCAGGCCGTAGGCCACCGGGATCACCAGCGGCCGTTTCGTCGGCTGGCCTGGAGTGGGCGGCGTCGACTGGCTCAGGGTAAGGGTGTAGGTGCGGTCCTGCCAGCTTTCGCGGACCTCGACCCGCGGAGTGCCGGCCAGGGAATACCAGCGCCTGAAGCGGCTGAGGTCGCGGCCGGTGGAATCCTCGAACACCTGGATCCAGTCCTCGATGGTGCAGGCCTGGCCGTCGTGGCGGTCGAAATAGAGGTCGAGTGCGGCGCGGTACTGTTCCGGGCCGACGAGGCGGTGCAGCATCCCGATCACTTCCGCACCTTTCTCGTAAACGGTTGCAGTGTAGAAATTGTTGATCTCGATGTAGTTTTCCGGGCGAACCGGGTGGGCGAGCGGGCCTGCGTCCTCGCGGAACTGCTGGGCGCGCAGACGCTGGACGTCCTCGATCCGCTTGACGCCGTGGCTGCGCATGTCACCGGAAAACTGCTGGTCGCGGTAGACGGTCAGGCCTTCCTTCAGGCAGAGCTGGAACCAGTCGCGGCAGGTGATGCGGTTGCCGGTCCAGTTGTGAAAGTATTCGTGGGCGATGATCGCCTCGATGAACTTGTAGTCGGTGTCGGTGGCGGTTTCCGGGCTGGCGAGCACATATTTGGAGTTGAAGATGTTCAGCCCCTTGTTCTCCATCGCCCCCATGTTGAAATCATCGACGGCAACGATCATGAAGCGGTCGAGATCGTACTCACGGCCGTATTCGGTTTCGTCCCAGCGCATCGAGCGTTTCAGCGCGTCCATCGCATAGGCGCAGCGGTCCTCGTCGCCGGGGCGGACCCAGATCTGCAGCAGCACCTCGCGGCCCGAGGCGGTGGTGAAACGGTCCTCGACGGCACGCAGGTCGCCGGCGACCAAAGCGAAGAGGTATGAGGGTTTCGGGTGCGGGTCATGCCACTCGGCCCAGCCGTCGCCGGAGCCGGTGAGATTGCCGTTGGAGAGCAGCACGGGGGCGTCGCCCTCGATGCGCACGGTGTAGGTGGCCATCACGTCGGGCCGGTCGGGGAAGAAGGTGATCTTGCGGAAGCCCTGGGCCTCACACTGGGTGCAGTACATGCCGTTCGACATGTAGAGCCCCTCAAGCGCGGTGTTGGCGTCGGGGGCGATGTCGACTTCCGTTTCCAGCGTGAAGGCGCCGTCGGGCAGGGCGGCGGCGGTGACGGTCAGGACTTCGTCGTCCTGGCTCAGGGCATTGTGCGGGATGCCGGTGCCGTCGATGCGGGCGGAGACAAGGCTGAGGTTGCGGCCGTGCAGCACCAGATCGGCGGCGGCGCTGCCGCTGCGGTCCGGATTGGGGCGCAGCGCGAGGCGGGCCGTGACCCGGGTCGCAGCGGGCGCGAGCCGGAATGTCAGATGCACCGTGTCCACCAGCCAGTCGGGCGGGGTGTAATCAGCGAGCCTGATGACGGGGGCGTTGGCGGAACTGTGCATGGCGGCTTTCTCCCTGGGCGGAACGAACCGGTTGTTTCAGGCGGCGTCGGGCGGGTCAAGCGCATGGCCTCTCGACCTTTGCGCTGCGGATGCGTAGTCTTGAGAGGAAGGCGGCATTCACAGTGGGAGACCGGGTCGCAAATGTCGAAGCCCGTGATTGGCATTATCGGAAATGCCCACATGATCAATGACACATATGCGGTTCAGGCGGTTGGAACCGCCAATATAGAGGCGGTTGCCGATCTGACCGGAGCTATTCCGCTGATGGTTCCGGCGCTGCCGCATGTGGGGGCGATCTCCGACCTCTGCGGTGCGTGTGACGGGTTTGTCTTTACCGGTGGCAGGCCGAATGTGCATCCGCAGCATTACGGCCAGGAGCCGACGGAGAAACACGGGACCTTCGATCCGGACCGTGATGCGGTGACGCTGCCGCTGATTCGCGAGGCGGTGGCGCGCGGCGTGCCGGTGTTCGGCATCTGCCGCGGTTTTCAGGAATTCAACGTCGCGTTCGGCGGCACGCTGCATCCGGAGATCCGGGAAATCCCCGGCAGGCTCAATCACCGGATGCCGCCCGACGGGACGCTGGAAGAGAAATTCGAGCTGCGCCACACCGTGACGCTGGTGCCGAACGGGGCGTTTCACCGGGTGTTGGGCAGTACGGAAGTGATGGTCAATTCGCTGCACGGCCAGGGGATCGAGGACCGGGGGCAGCGGGTGGTGATCGAGGGCCTTGCGCCGGACGGCACACCGGAGGCGATCGTCATCGAGGATGCGCCGGGATTTGCCATGGCGGTGCAGTGGCATCCGGAATGGCGGGCGGTCGAGGACCCGGTGTCGCGGCCGCTGTTCCAGGCGCTCGGGGCGGCGGTGTCTGCGCGGGCGCGCAGGACGGCCTGAGCGGCATTGGTCAGGTGGACCTTGCGAAGCCGAACGGCCGCGTTCTCACACGGTTTCAGTTCGGTTTCTGGCGTGGGGCCGGGATTGAGGGAGGCTTGATCGGAGGATCAGCTTCCGTGCTTGCCGTGGTCTTCGGTCGCGCTGCGCGGTTCGACCTGCAGGATCACCTCAACCGGACCGGCGTGTTCGAAAATGAGCGTGACCGGAATTTCCTCGCCTGCTTCGAACGGGTCGCCTTTGAGGCCCATGAACATGATGTGATGGCCGCCGGGCGCGAGGCTGACGGTTTCGCCGGGCGCGATGTCGATCGCTTCGACATGCGACATTCGGGCGATGCCGCCGGACATTTCGGTGGTGTGTAGCATGACACGGGGGAAATCCGCTTCGACGCCGGTCAGTCGGTCGGGCACGTCACCGGTATTGGTGATGTCCATGTAGCCGCCGGCTGACATCGCCGTGGCGGCGGTCTCGTAGGCAAAGGGGTGGCCGATCGTGACGGTGGAGGTCTCGCCCCCCTGGACAATCGCCGGTGTTGCCAGAAAGATGGCGGACGCAAGTAGACGGTGCAGACTGGACGGCATGGCAAGACTCGCAAGCTGACCGGGCGGCGGGAGCGGAACCGCGCGTCCGGTGTTGGTACTCCGGCGGATTGGGCCGATCAGATAGCGGGCACCGGGATGCGGGTCAACCGGCATGGCCGGAGCGGGTTTCCGGCCGGTGGACGTTGCGCAGGTGTCAGCTTCGGCGGCGGATGCCGAACAGGGCCAGGGCCCCGGTGGCAATGAGCCAGATACCTCCCGGCAGGGGCACCGGTGCGGGTGCGGCGCTGGCGATGGGCGCCGCGTCGGGGTCCGGAGTGTTGCTCTCAAAACCGCGGACGCTGGAAATGCCGAATCCGTCGTATCTGCCTTCGTCATTGCCGAGATTGGAGAAGACGATCTGGTTGCCGTTGTCCGTGTCGAAGCGGTAACGGACCCAGAAGACTGCGCCGTCTTCCTGTACCTCGAAGCCGCGGCTCTCGACCGAACCGAGGATCGCGGTTGCGAATCCGAGGGGGGTGGGACGGTCGTTGATGTCGCTGAGGCGTACCCAAACCTCCCGCAATCCCTTCGCCACGTCGAAATGAACGCTCGCGACGTCATTGCTGTCGATCCATCGGCCGCGCGGGACGCTGGAGGACCGGCCGTAGTCGAATGCGGGTGTCGTATGGTTCTGTACCTGGACGGCGGAATTCGAGCCGCAGACCGACCGGCCGCCGCCGTTTTGACCGTTGGCGTGGAACTCGCCGACATTGGTCCGGAGCTGGGCCGAATTGTTTGAGCAGAGATCGAAACCGGAGAGATCCATCCGTGTGCCGCCGTACTTGCCGGGGTCTTCGGTGAACACCGTTATGGAGGCGGCAGATGCGCCGCTGCCTGCGAGGGCAAGCGCAAGAATGATGGCAAATTTCATGGGTTCCTCCAGCCGGCTTATCCATTTGCGTTCTGTTAACCATTCTTCGTCGCACGTGAAAAGAGTATTGTTGTCCTGGGGACCGGCGGGGCCGGCCTGTTGCTCCGGTGCGAACTGCCTGGCCTTTGCCGCAGACATGCTGTGGCCCTTGCAGTCCTTAGTGACGCGGGACCGCCGCAGATGACCGGCGCGCCGGCGCATATGTCCGTTGGCTGGAGCGGGGCCGGGGACTGTCGCTCTGCGACCGGCGGCATGTCGTTCATTTCAGGGAAAAGGGAACGGAACCTGCCGGAATGTCGTGCGCCTTCGCCGCGCGACGGCGAAGCGTCTCAGTTGCAGAGAACCGGTACGATTGCGGCGCCGAAGCCGTCCGGGGCGCCGTCGTCAAGCGCGAAGCTCAGACCCGGCTGGTTTGCCATCGCCCCGTGGCTGTCGAGAAACTGCGACAGGTCGGGGCCGCCGAGCGCGTAGTTGATGTTCTGCGGCAGGGTGCCGGTGGCTTCGGCGATGTAGCGTTCCGACAGGCGGGACACGACAAGTCCGACGACGCGGCCATCATGTCCGACCAGCGGACCGCCGCTGTTGCCTGGCTGTACCGGCGCGGAAAAGCTGAAGAAGCGCGGATCGTCGTTGATGTCAGCCAGCGACGAGACATTGCCGCCGGTCAGGTGCAGCGAGGTGCCGGCGATGTTGTAATAGGGAAAGCCGGCGGCATGAACGCTCTGGCCGAGGCGGGCACGGTTGGTGTCGGAAACGGCGAGCCAGGTGTCGGAGCGGCGCGCGGTGCGCAGGATCGCCACGTCAAGCTCCACGTCCCGGGCGGCCAGGGCGAGCGGCGCGCCGTCGGGCGTGGTGATGGCGCGGCAACCCTCGATCACATGGGCGGCGGTGACAAGGGTATCGGGACCGACGTAGAAGCCGGTGCCGGTTGCGGGTTCCAGGTCTTCCGGGGCGACGCCGCTGGCGGGCGGAAAGAAGCTGAACTCCTGCACCGGTTCCTCGATCAGTTCGATCGCCTCGCGGACCAGACGGTCCAGTTCGCCGCCTGCGGGCAGATCCCAGGGTTGGGGTGGTCCGGCGTCGATGCTGGCGCGGATCAGGTTGAGCATCTCGGCCTGATCCGCGCCACTGGCGGCGTAGACCGTGGACCATGCGCCGTCGATCAGATCGGAGCGGGTGAAGAAATGCCGTCCGTCACCGAGATCGCCGGCGGTGAGAAGCATCGAGTCGGTTGTCAGGGTTTCGAGCGTTTCGGGCACGGTATTGGCCGCGGCGGCGGCCAGATGCCAGGCGCGGGTCATCGCCGGATCGACCTGGCTGGTGAGCAGGGTCAGCGAGCCGGTCCTGCTCCACCAGCGCAGACCGTCGTTTTCCGGCTCCGGCGCGTCGAGGACCGCTTCGGGCAGCGCCAGGGAAATCCCGAGTCCGGGCAGGCGGCGCAGCGACCATCCGTCCGCCTCGACGTCGGAATAGAGCGTAATCATCAGGGCGGCGGCGTGCAGGTCGAGGGCCGGTTCGTCAAATTCGCGGGCGGCATAGGAAATCAGCGCGGTCTGGCTTTCGGCGGTCCAGAGGCCGTCGGTCGGGCCGCGGTAGTCGCCGGTTGCGGTCAGGGCGATCTGCAGCATCCGCGCCTCGGCGGGCTGGAAGCGTGTGGCGTCAAACGGTCGTTCGAGCGAAGCCGCGCCGGATGCGGACCGGCCGGTGATGCCATCGGAATCGTAGGCGGGTGAGACCAGTGCGACTCCGTGCATGGCCCCGGGAAGGTCGATGGCTGTCGCCGTGGGGGCGGCGCTGACAACCGACAGCGCGAAAATGGCAAATCCAGAAATACGCAACATGACCTTACCCCCATAAGAACCCTGCGGCAGGCTACCAGAGGTGAACAACTCGTTAAAGAAGTATGTCGGATTTGCGTAAATGGCTTTGAGAAATGGTTAACAACACCGCAGAACCGGGGGTGGTTCTAACCCGGTTTCACGCGTACAGATCAAGTATTCGGGCGGGTTTCAGGCTTCCTGGACGGTGCGGCCCTGCCGGAGACGGCGGGCGGTGCAGCGGGTGTGGGCAGGGCGGATTTCCGGTCCCTGTGCCGCCCGTCATCATTGCATCCGGTGGCGGTTGATCCCAGGATGCCGCCGGTGCCGGGCACCGGGAGCGCAGTCAGGCGAGAGGGTTTGCCGTGCTGGACGTGATTGGAACGGGATTTGGCCGGACCGGCACCTCGTCGATGCGCGATGCGCTGAACATTCTCGGGTTCGGGCCGTGTCACCACATGAGCGAGGTGATCGCGGATCAGGATCAGGCCCGGCTCTGGTACGACGCGATCGGGGTTGAGGACCCTGACTGGGGCCTGCTGCTCAGCGGTTACCGGTCCTGCGTCGACTGGCCGTCCGCCCGCTACTGGCCGCAGCTTGTGGCGAAATATCCCGATGCCAGGGTGATCCTGACCTGGCGGTCTGCGGAAAGCTGGTGGGCGAGTTTCGAGAAAACCATCCTCCAGCACATCCTGGAATACGAGGATTCACCGCCGCCGACGGATGACCGCGTCCGTCCGGGGGCGAAGCTGATCTGCGGGGAAGTTTTTCACGGCCGCGCGCGCGACCGGGATTATGCGATTTCAGTCTATGAAGCCAATGTGGCGGCGGTTCGGGCGACGGTCCCGGCGGAGCGGCTGCTGGTGCATGCCTACGGTGACGGCTGGGAACCGCTCTGCGCGCATCTGCGGGTGCCGGTGCCGGACGTGCCCTATCCGCGCCGCAACAGCACCGCGGAATTCATCGCCGGAAGGACAAAGCGGCAGGCGTCCGAATGAACCGCCGGCGCTAGAGCATCGACGGCAGGACCTGGTCAGGCGGGCGGTGGCCGTCGGCGAAGGTCTTGATGTTGATGATGACCTTCTCGCCCATTTCGAGGCGGCCCTCACGGGTGGCGGATCCCATGTGCGGCAGCAGCATGACGTTTGGCAGGGCAATCAGGTCCGGGTTGACGTTGTGGCCGTGCTCGAACACGTCGAGACCGGCGCCGGCCAGTTCGCCCGCCCTGAGCATCCGGGTGAGCGCATTTTCGTCGATCACCTCGCCACGGGCGGTGTTGACCACATAGGCGGAGGGTTTCATCAGTTTGAGACGGCGGGCGTTCATCAGGTGGAAGGTTGACGGGGTGTGCGGCACGTTGATCGACAGAATGTCGATCCGGGCGAGCATCTGGTCGAGGCTTTCCCAGTAGCGCACGCCCAGTTCGGCTTCGGTGTCCGGATGCAGCCGGCGGCGGTTGTGGTAGTGCAGGTCGAGGCCGAATGCCTTTGCCCGCCGGGCGATGGCGCGGCCGATGCGGCCGAGGCCAAGGATGCCGAGACGCTTGCCGGCGATGCGGTGCCCCATCAGCGCCGTCGGGCTCCAGCCGGTCCAATTGTTGCTCTGCAGCAGCTTTTCGCCTTCGGGCAGGCGGCGGGGAACCGAGAGGATCAGGGCCATCGCCATGTCGGCGGTATCCTCGGCCAGAACGCCGGGGGTGTTGGAGACGATGATGTTGCGCTGAAGCGCGGACGCCACGTCGATATGGTCGAAACCCGCGCCAAAATTGGCGACCAGTTTCATTTGCGGCCCGGCCTGGCCGAGCAGTCCTGCGTCGATGCGGTCGGTAATCGTCGGCACCAGAACGTCGGACCCGGCCATGGCCTGGGCGATTTCGTCGCGGCTCAGCACGCGGTCGGAGGGATTGAGGGTGACGTCGAACAGTTCCTTCATCCGCGCTTCGACCGGCTCAGGCAGTTTGCGCGTCACAAAAACGCTCACGGGCTTGGGCGGCATGCTGATTCCTGTTTCTCTGAACTGTGTTCGTGGTTAGGCTGGTAATATAATTGCACGGGCGGTTCTTGGAAACACGGAAACGAACCCGGCAGAGGATGAGAGCGGGCCTGATGTCCATGCGAAACCTGATGCGGCGCCTGTGGTTGGCGTGCATTGTTGCATTTGTGAGTGTCGCGGTGGTGAACGCCGGGGCGGAAAGTTCATCCGCCCAGGATGTCACGCTCGGGCCGGTCACCGGACTGCCGATGCCGCGGTTTGTATCGCTCCGGTCGGATACGGCCAATGCCCGCCGCGGCCCGGGCCTTGATTACCAGATCGACTGGGAATACCTGCGCCGCGGACTGCCGGTCGAGGTGACGGCGGAATACGGCAACTGGCGGCGGGTGCGGGATTCGGACGGCATGGGCGGCTGGGTGCACCAGACGCTGCTGTCCGGTGTGCGCACCGCGCTTGTGCGGGGGACGAAGACGGTGCCGCTGCGTGCCGGTGCGGAGCCGTCGGACCGGGTCCGGGCGATGGTCGAGCCGGGTGTGATCGTGCGGATGAGGGAATGCGACGGCGCCATGTGCCGCGTTTCGGCGGACGGCACCGACGGCTGGATCAGCCAGGCTGTGCTGTGGGGCGTTGCGCCCGATGAGATCATCGACTGACATCCGGAAGCAGGGCGGCGGACGGGCATCCTGCCGGGTGCGCGGTAACGGACGGAGTTCCGCGGCCGGAGCGTTCTAGGGCTGTTTTCGGCGCAGACGGATCACCACATCGACACGGCTCAGCAGCGCATTGTCCGGAATGGTCGGGTCAGATTCCAGACGGATCGCATCGTTCGGGGCATCGGTGAGAAAACCGTCCTCCTCCCAGAAGTAATGCGGATGATCGTCGACCCGGGTATCGAAATAGGAACGGGTGCCGTCGACGGTGATTTCGTTCATCAGTCCCGCATCACAGAAGGCGCGCAGGGTGTTGTAAACCGTTGCCAGCGACACGGAAACGTCCATCGCCCCGGCCGCCTCGTGCAGACTTTCGGCGGTGACGTGGCGGTTTTTGCCGTCGCCGACGAGCAGACCGGCCAAGGCCAGCCGCTGACGGGTCGGGCGCAGTCCGCCCGATGCGAGCCATGCCTCGGACCGCCGGTAGTCGCCGGGGCGCGAAGAGTCGGGTATTTCAGTCATGAATCTGCCTCGTGTTCGCGGGTACTCTATACCAGGAGTGGCTTGTATTTCCAGACGCAAGTATGAAATGTGCACGTATGGCAAACGCGCGCAGCCTTGCGGCATGTTCCTTCTAAGTGCTACACGCCAGAACCTGTTGAGCCCAGTGAACGGAGCCAGAGCCAATATGACCGATCGACCAACCAGCATCGATTATGAGGGGCTGCTGGCCTGTGGCCGTGGCGAAATGTTCGGCCCGGGCAATCCCCAGTTGCCGCTTCCACCGATGCTGATGATGGACAGGATCACCGGTATCTCTGACGACGGTGGCAGTCACGGCAAGGGCCACGTGACTGCCGAATATGAGGTTCGACCCGACCGCTGGTTTTTTGAATGCCACTTTCCCGGTGACCCGGTGATGCCCGGCTGTCTGGGTCTCGACGGGTTGTGGCAGCTTACCGGATTCAACCTCGGCTGGCGCGGGATGAAGGGCCGGGGCCGCGCGCTCGGCGTCGGTGAGGTAAAGCTCACCGCGATGGTCACACCGGAAACCAGACTTCTCACCTACCACGTTGATTTCACCCGCGTCATTGACCGGAAGCTCAAGATGGGCGTCGCCAACGGCACCGTCGAGGCCGATGGCGAGGTCGCCTATACCGTCACCGATATGCGTGTCGGGCTGTTTACTGAATAAGGGGGACTTGCGATGCGCCGTGTCGTCATAACTGGCCTCGGAATCGTTTCCTCGATCGGAAACAATGTTGAGGAAGTCACCGAGTCGCTGAAAACGTCGCGGTCGGGCATCAGTTTTGCACCGGACTATGCGGAGCACGGGTTCCGCAGCCGGGTGCACGGGATGCCGAACATCGATGTGACCGAGCATGTCGACAAGCGGCAGTTGCGGTTCATGGGCGACGGGGCTGCCTACAACTATATTGCCATGGATCAGGCAATCAGGGACTCGGGGCTGGAGGACAGCGACGTTTCCAACGAGCGAACCGGTCTGGTGATGGGCTCCGGCGGTCCGTCGACGAAAAACCTGTTCCAGGCGCATCAGATCGTGATCGAGAAGGGCAGCCCGAAACGGATGGGGCCGTTCATGGTCACGCGCGGCATGTCCTCGACCAATTCGGCCTGCCTGGCGACGCCGTTCAAGATCAAGGGCGTGAACTATTCGATCACCTCGGCCTGTTCGACCTCGGCGCACTGTATCGGCAACGGGGTGGAGCAGATCCAGTTGGGCAAGCAGGACATCGTCTTTGCGGGCGGTGGCGAGGAACTGGACTGGACCCTTTCGTGTCTGTTCGACGCGATGGGCGCGATGAGTTCCAAATATAACGACACGCCGGAGACTGCGAGCAGGGCCTTCGACGCGACGCGGGACGGGTTTGTCATCGCCGGAGGCGGCGGTGTGGTGGTTCTTGAGGAACTGGAGCATGCTCTCGCCCGGGGCGCAAAGATCTACGCGGAAGTGACCGGTTATGCCGCCACGTCGGACGGGCATGACATGGTGGCGCCAAGTGGTGAGGGAGGCGAGCGCAGCATGCGGCTGGCGATGTCGACGCTCGGCGACCGCACGGTGGATTACATCAACGCGCACGGTACGTCGACGCCGGCGGGAGACGTGGTTGAAGTCGAGGCGGTGCGCCGGGTGTTCGGGCCAGGCAAGACGCCGAAAATTTCCTCGACCAAATCGCTGACCGGGCATTCGCTGGGGGCGACCGGGGTGCAGGAGGCGATCTACAGCATCATCATGCTGCGGGACGACTTCATTGCCGCTTCCGCCAATGTCTCCGAACTCGACCCGGCGCTGACGCATGAAGAAATCGCAACCAAGCGGATCGACAATGCCGGACTCGACACGGTTCTGTCGAACAGTTTCGGGTTCGGCGGCACCAACGCCACGCTGGCCCTCAGCCGCTACAGGGACTGACGGTTCAGAACCGGTTGCGGCCTGGCGGATCCCGGTCCGCGACCCCGGCTCGTGACGCATGCCAGGGCTGATGGAGCGTGCGGGGGTCTGTTCCCGACAGCACGTCCGACGCAGGAGCACGCCGCAGTTCTTCGGTGCCTAAAGCTCTCTCAACCGTTTCATGTGTCACCGGGCCGTTTCGGGCGGTGGCATCGACCGCCCAGTGGAACCCCGACTGTTTGGTTGTCGCGCAGTAGTCATCCGGTCGACCGTGTGTTTCGTCGGGTTCATTCCGGCAGTGGAAAATCCTGTCTGAATGTTCCTGCAACGAAGATCGTTCCGCGTCTCTGGCCGATGGTCCAAGCGGTCCAGGGCAGTGAAACTGCCAAAACCTGCCTCTGCCAAAGACCGGCTTCTTTCCCGCAGATTCGATGCAATCGTATAAAACTAAAAGCAATTTTCTAACGTTGCGGTAAGGGCACCCTGCCATAGTCGGAGTTCCGGGTGAGCGTCCCGCCGCGCTCCGTAGTATCGCCCGGGTGTTTGAGTATCGAGTGCGCGGCCCGTACAGAATGTTTGAGGGTTACGATGAACTGGTTTGCGGAGGTGCTCGACGATCTCATCAGTCAAAGTGAGCGGATCGAGCTTGATACCATTGCCGAGTTGCGTCGCGTACGCGACCGGATCTCCCAGGAAGGCGGGCTCCCGTCCCGCAATCCTGCTACGGAAATTCTGGCATCTCGTATCGGCGATGCCGAGACACTGGATCAGGTGGCTGAGGCATTTGGCACCATTCCGGTCGAGTTCGGCTTCGATGAAATCACGCTGATCATTCTCAACGAGGGTGGGCGGTACCTGTCGCGTCGCGTGCTCTCCAGTCTTCCGGATCAGTGGTGGGTCGATTACCACGCGCTGCGTCTGTTCGATCGGGATCCTCTGATCGAGGGGATCATCACACGCGAGCATGAACTGTTCCTTGATGAACTGGTGCCCAAGGCGGAGAACGCGCCGATGCCCTATACCCGCGCGGCCCATGCGCTCGGCATCGGAACCAACGGCGTTATCTTCAAGATTGCCTATCCGAGTGGCGTCGTCGCGGCAGTGATCCTCAACACCAAACGATCACCGCAGCTTGTACGTTCGCAGTATCGCAAGTACCGCGAGGATCTGATGGCGCTGGCGTTCGCTACCTGCGATGCGCTGATCCATTTCTCCCGTATCGGCGCAACGACGATGGCGGACCTGTCCTGCGAGGAGATTCATTTTCTCCGACTGCTGGCGCTGAGCGAGGACCCTGGCAGTGCATTGAAAATGGATGTAAGTTTCGGCTCTGCGGCGACCGTTCAGATGCAGATCGTTCGCAAACTGGGGGTCAAGTCGATCTTTCAGGCCGTGCTGATTGCGGCGCGTCGCGGTCTGCTCGATGCAGCCATTTTTCATCCGAATGAAGTCATTGGCACCCGGCCCCGCATCGCAGGATGGGACGTTCTCCAGGTCTTTGAAGCCGAGACGGAGGGTCGGAAACGGGTTGAATTCGCTGAAGACCCGTCCGCGGCACCGGATCAGAACTTGGCACCGGGCAGGGGCTGAAGCTGCGCGTTCGTGTGCTGGACAGGCGGCAGGCCTGAACGGGCCGTTCATTCCCGCAGATCATCGGACTTGGACGGTGATCTGTGGCATGACCGTGATCCGGCCGTTCAGGCGCCGTGGCGCCCCGCATCGCAATTCGGTTGAAAACCAGACAGCACCTGTCGTTGTCCAAAAAGCATCCGTGCCGGCAACGCGGTGGATTTGGTGATCCCGCAGCAATTCTGCCGTGGCCGAAGGTGCTTCCCGGACCGGGCCTGAACCGGGATTCCCGACGGGTATCGCAGTGTGGTTGCGGTCCGTGCTGTGGACCGCGGGGCATGTGCTGAATTTGGTTGCCGCGTACCGACAGGACTTGCAGTATCAGGCCGTCGCGAGATCCGGTTCGGCCTGGGAGGCATCGATGATCAAGGCAGTGGTGTTCGATGCCTACGGTACTTTGTTTGATGTGGGCTCTGCTGCGCGGCGGGTGGCCGGGGAAGCGGGGCGGGGAGCGTTTGCAAATGTCTGGGAGCAGGTGGCGCGGGACTGGCGGCTGAAGCAGCTGCAGTATTCCTGGATCCGGGCACTGACCGGTGCCCATACCGATTTCTGGACGGTAACGGGGAACGCGCTCGACTGGGCGCTGGAAGCAGCGGGTCTTCAGGGAGACGACGCGCTTCGCGAGGCGTTGCTGGCACTCTACTGGGAACTCGAAGCCTATCCGGAGGTGCCGGGGATGCTGTCCGCGCTGCACGAAACGGGAATGACGACCGCCATTCTGTCGAACGGGTCGGTGCAGATGCTCGACGCCGCGGTGGAGAGTGCAGGTCTGGCCGGCCTGCTCGACGCGGTTCTGTCGGTGGAGGCGGTCGGGATCTTCAAGCCGGATCACCGGGTCTACGGCCTGGTGGGACAGGAGTTCGGCACCCGTCCCGAGCAGGTGCTGTTCGTGTCGTCGAACGGCTGGGACGTCGCCGGGGCAACCGGTTATGGATTTCAGAGCGTCTGGGTCAACCGGGCCGGAGAGCCGGTCGACCGGCTGCCCTGGCAACCCGGCCAGGTGATGGGCGATCTTGCAGGAATACCGGGTTTGTTGGGGATATCATGAAACTGTTTACCACTACGGACGGACTGAGGCTGGCGTATCGGGATGAGGGAAGCGGGGTTCCGCTGGTCTGCCTGCCGGGGCTGACCCGCAACGGCGCGGATTTCCGGCCGGTGGTCGAAACGTTCGGCGACCGGGCGCGGATCATCCGGCTCGATCTGCGCGGACGCGG
>JAUIHM010000160.1 GCA_030432315.1 Alphaproteobacteria bacterium
TCCGAGTTTGTTCGGTGTCACGATATCCGAAGCATCGGAGGTCATGGCAAAGCCGACCACCTCGGCGAGAATCGTCGCTCCCCTCGCCTGCGCGTGTTCCATGTCCTCGAACACGAACACCGCGGCGCCCTCGCCCTGAACCATGCCATTGCGGTTCTTCGAGAACGGCCGGCAACAGTCACGGGACATGACGCGCAGCCCCTCCCACGCCTTGATGCCGCCAAAACAGAGCATGCTCTCGCTGCCGCCGGTTATCACCACCCGCGTCAGCCCGCTGCGCACCATGCTGAACGCCTGCCCCATCGCGTGATTTGACGACGCGCAGGCTGTCGCAACCGTATAGGTCGGTCCCTGAAGGCCGTGGACCATCGAAACATGGCTTGCCGCGGCATTGTTCATCAGCCGCGGCACCACAAACGGATGCACCCGGTTCTTGCCCTCCTGGTAGACCAGCCGGTAGTTTTCATCCTGGGTCTGCAACCCGCCGCCGGAGGTGCCGAGAACCACCCCCGCCTGTTCTGCCAGCTGATCATCGAAAACGATGCCGGACTGAGATATCGCCTCTTTCGCGGCGATCAACGCAAACTGGGTAAACCGGTCATAGAGCGCCAATTCCTGACGGTTGAAGAATGCATTTGCGTCATAGCCGCGCAACTGGCCACCGATGCTGATCGACAGCCGTTCGACATCGACAAAGTCCAGCGGTCCTATTCCCGACCGCCCCTCGCGCATCGACGCCAGCGTTTCCTCCGCGGTCATCCCCAGCGCATTCACGGCTCCCTGGCCGGTTATGACAACCCGTCGTCCCGACACATCAGGTCTTTGCGCGAATGAGGTCTTCTATCGCCGAGACCACGGTGGCGACGGAACTGACATCAAACTCCGAAGCCGTCGGGTCGTTCGCGTTGAAGGGAACCTGAATGTCAAAGGTCTCTTCAATGGCGAAAACCAGTTCCACGACGCCAAGCGAATCTATGCCCAACTCTTCCAGAGACGAGTCTTCCTTGACCTCGGCCGCATCCACGGCCGCCTGTTCCGCCAGAATCCCCACGACTCTGGCATGAACCGATTCAACATCCAATGTGCTCATACGCCCTCCGCCGGTCAGTCTGCTGCGTCGGTCTACAGCGTCCGGCAGCGATTTAAAACAGATTATTGCCCGGAAATCAGCTTGTCGAGCAGACGGGGAAGCCGCCGCAAGGCCTTGTACATGGCCACATTCTGATCCATCCGCACGGCCGGATAGCCCATCATGATCCGATTGTCCGGAACGTGACTGGCGACACCTGAATTGCCGGTAATGATGACATTGGAGCCGATCCGCAGATGATCGGCAATCGAGGCCTTGCCGCCGATGACCACCCGGTCGCCAATCACCGAGGATCCCGCGATACCGGACTGGCCGCACAGAAGACAGGTCACGCCGACCTGCACGTTATGTCCGACCTGAACCAGATTGTCGATCTTCGTGCCATCGCCTATGACCGTATTGGCGATCGTTCCCCGGTCGATGCAGCTGTTGGCGCCGATCTCCACGTCGTCACCGATCACCACCGATCCAAGGGAGTTGATCCTGACATAGGTATCCTGATCGCGGGCGGAAACCGCACCGGTCTGGCGGGCTTCCTCAACCGCACCTGTCGTCGGCGTCACGAAGGAAAAGCCGTCCGCGCCGACCACTGCGCCGGGTTGGGCGACAAACCTGTCACCGATACGGACCCGTGCCCCGATGCGGACACCGGAATGCAGCAGCGCGCCACTGCCAATGACGGCGTCCTCCGCAATCGTGACGCCGTGCAGGAGTCTCGATCCGTCGCCGATCCTGGCACCTGGACCGACAAAGACGAACGCACCGACACTCACCCCCGCGCCAAGACTGGCGGTAGGATCAATAACGGCGCTGGCGTGAATACCCTCCTGCAGGAGCGGAGGACGGTCGAAGACCTGTGACACGCCCGACAGCACATACCTTGGTCGCGGCGCGAAAATCGCCGCCTTCAGGCCCATTCCGGTCCAGTCGGCGCCCGGCCAAAGGATCGCAGCCCTTGCTGCGCCACGGCCCAGATCAGCCGCAAACTTCGGGTCCATCGCCAGAGCAAGCTGATCGGCTCCCGCGGCTGCCGGTTCCGCCGGTCCGGTAACCGACAGAGATACGTCTCCAACCGCTTCCGCTCCGAGCGCAGCGGCCAACGCACCCACCGAAATCACGGCATCCTCACTGCGCAGACACCGGAACCGCCGCGTTCCGGCTCAGCCATTGGCGGCCCGCAGGCGAACCCCGGCGTTCTCCATCGCACTGAACACCTTCGCATCGCGCCCGTAGATATCGGAACGGAATCGGATTTCCCCATCCGGATCCGCCCAGGCGGTGCGGTACAGCAAATGAACCCTCACCGGATTGCCGAGATTGACGGTCCGTTCGGACTTGGCGCCGAGCCATGCGTCGAATGCGCCCGCCGGATCGTCGTACTGGCCCTGCAACAGCACTTCGGCCAGTTCGATCGGCTGTTCGAGGCGGATGCAGCCGTTGGAAAAGGCCCGCGCATCCTTCGAGAAGTAACTCCGCGCCGGTGTGTCATGCAGATAGATCGAATACTGGTTCGGGAACATGAACTTCACCCGGCCAAGCGCATTGTCGAGGCTCGGATTCTGCTTCACCCGGAACGGAAAGCTCGCAGCGGTGTACTGGCTGAAATTCACCAGCTTCGGATTGATCTTCACGCCGGAACGCGTGAACAGGCTCATGTTGCTCCGCTCCAAAACGGTTGGATCGTTTCTGAGCTTCGGCAGATAAACCCGCGTCGCGATGCTGTCGGGAATGTGCCAGGTCGGGTTGACCACCAGATAGGTCATTTCATCCGAAAACTCGGGCGTCCGCGTATCGTCCGCCTTGCCCACGACCACCCGCGAATGCCAGAGCGTCTGACCATTGTCGTAGAGGGTCGCAGTATAGTCCGGAATGTTGACCTCGATCCGCCGCGAACCAAGATCGTGGTTCATCCAGCGCATGCGTTCGAGATTGACCAGAACCTGTTCGAGCCTGTCCTCGACCGACGCATTGATGTTCTCCAGGGTCCGTCCGCCGACCGCTCCGTCATCGACCAAACCGTGATCCACCTGAAACGCCTTGACCTGGTCAACCAGCTCCGGGTCAAACATCATTGCGTCGCCAACCGGCACCGTCCCGTCCGAAGTGTAACCGAGCAGGTTCAGCCGGTTGCGAAGCTGCGCCACCCTCGGATCACTCTCTCCCTCGTGCAGGGTCGGGCCGGAGGCCACTTCCGGCCCCCAGGGTGCGGTGCCCAGCAGACCGCT
>JAUIHM010000067.1 GCA_030432315.1 Alphaproteobacteria bacterium
TTGCCGGGACGGTGCCGGGGCTGATCTTCGTGCATCTGGTTTACGGCATCGGGTTCTCGACTCTCTACTTCAAGAACTACTACCAGCAGTTTCCGACGGAGCTGGTGCGGGCGGCGCAGATCGACGGGGCCGAGTTCTTCACGATTTTCCGCCGGATCATGCTGCCGTCATCGGGGCCGATCGCCGTGGTCTGCGTGATCTGGCAGTTCACCAACATCTGGAACGATTTTCTGTTCGGGGCATCGTTTTCGGATTTCGACAGTCAGCCGATGACCGTGGCGCTGAACAATCTCGTCCAGTCCTCGACCGGGGTGAAGGAATACAACGTGCATTTCGCCGGGGCGATCATGGCGGCCCTGCCGACGCTGCTGGTTTACGTCGTCGCGGGCCGGTACTTCGTGCGCGGTCTGATGGCCGGCTCAGTGAAAGGATAAGCAGATGGGATTTCTCGATATCAAGGACGCCACAAAATCCTATGGTGCCGTCAAGGTCCTGCACGAGACCAACATCTCGGTTGAGGAGGGTGAGTTCCTGGTGCTGGTTGGCCCGTCGGGCTGTGGCAAGTCGACGCTTCTCAACATGATCGCCGGGCTTGAGGACGTGACCTCCGGTGACATTACCATAAAGGGGCGGTCGATGAACGGGGTACGGCCGGCAGAACGAAACATCGCCATGGTGTTCCAGTCCTATGCGCTCTACCCGAACATGAACGTCGGCCAGAACATCGTTTTCGGGCTTGAAATGCATGGCGTGCCGAAGCCCGAGCGGGAAAAGGCGATGAACGAGGTGGCGGATCTGCTGCAGATCAAACACCTGCTCGACCGCAAACCCGGTCAGCTTTCGGGCGGTCAGCGGCAGCGGGTTGCCATGGGGCGGGCGCTGGTGCGGGATCCGGACGTGTTTCTGTTCGATGAGCCGCTGTCCAACCTCGACGCCAAGCTGCGCGTCGACATGCGCACCGAGATCAAGAAGCTGCACAGCAAGCTCAGGACCACAATCGTATATGTCACCCATGACCAGATCGAGGCGCTGACGCTGTCGACGCGGATCGCGGTAATGTTCGGCGGCCATGTGCAGCAGCTTGGCACGCCGAAGGAGATCTATGACAACCCTGCCAACATCTTCGTCGCCGGGTTCATGGGCTCGCCGTCGATGAACCTGTTCCCGGCGAAGATCGTGCTGGAAGACGGCAGTCCGGTGGCAAAGACCGCGATGGGTGGCGGGGGCGAAGCGAGCCTGCCGTTTGCGGAAGGCAGGGGGTTTGAACGGCATGCCGGGCGCGACATCGTGCTTGGACTGCGGCCCGAGGCGATCACCGACAGGGATGGCGCCGACCGTAACAGCCGTTCGGTGCATGTGGTCGAGGCACCGGTCGAGATTACCGAACCCGCCGGGTCGGATACCTTTGTGGTGACACAGATGGGCGGACGGGAAATCACCGGGCGGTTCCGGGCGGATGTCGATGTTCATGCGGGCCAGACATTCCCGTTTGCGATCAACATGGAGAAGGCCGTTGCGTTTGATCCGAACACCGAGATGAGGATCTGATTTTGAGCGACGGTCCGGACATCGTCATTATTGGCTCCGGCATGGGAGGTGGAACCCTCGCTGCCGCCCTGGCGCCGAGCGGACGGAAAATCGTCATTCTCGAGCGCGGCCGGAAGCTGGCGGACAGCACAGAGGCGCGCGACGACAGGTCGATTTTTCAGCGCGGATTTTTTCGACCGAAAGAAGAGTGGTTCACGCCGGAGGCGGAGGCATTCAATCCGGGCAACTACTACTACGTTGGCGGCAATTCAAAGTTTTACGGCGCAGTGCTGATACGCTACCGCGCCGAGGATTTCGCCCCGCTGCGCCACCTTGGCGGAACGACTCCGGGCTGGCCGGTCACCTATGAGGAATTCGAGCCGTGGTACCAGGCGGCGGAAGAGCTATACAATGTGCGCGGCGATGCGTCGCAGGATCCGACCGAGCCGCACCATTCGGGAAGGTATCCCCATCCGCCGGTACCGGATGAGCCGGCAATTGCCAGGGTGCGCGCGCGACTGGCGAAGGCAGGGGTGACGCCGGCTTCGCTGCCGCTCGGCGTCGATATCGAGCGCTGGCTCGAGCGTGCCGCGACGCCGTGGGATGCGTTTCCCGATACCACAGGCGCGAAGATGGACGCGGAGAGTGTCGGCATTTCCAGGGCGCTTCGACATCCGAACGTATCGCTGTTCACCGGCGCCCAAGTGACGCGTCTGGTCGCGGGAGCCGACGGACGCATCACCGGGGTGGAGTACGACGTGCAGGGGGAACGGAAGTCGATGGCCGCACCGCTGGTGGTGCTGTCCGCCGGTGCGGTCAACTCGTCGGTGCTGCTTCTGCGCTCGGCCGACGGGGCCTTTCCGGGCGGGCTTGCAAACCGGTCTGACCAGGTGGGCCGCAATTTCATGAACCACAACAGTTCGGCGGTTCTGGCGGTGCATCCGCTGTGGCGCAATGACGCGGTCTACCAAAAGACGCTGACGGTCAACGACTGGTATCTGACGGGTGGGCCGGATGGTGCGCCGCTCGGCAACGTGCAGCTTCTGGGAAAGATATCGGGCCGTATCCTGAGCGCCACCTCGCCGATCCCGGGGCCGGTTGCCGGCTGGATCGCCCGCCATGCGGTCGATTTCTATGCGATGAGCGAGGATCTTCCGGATCCGCAGAGCAGGGTCACGGTGCAGGGGGAGCGGATCATCCTCGACTGGCGGCGGTCGAACTGGGAGGCGCATGAACTGCTGGTCGGGAAGCTGAAGGCGCTGCTGCGCCGCGCCGGATTCCCGGTCGTCCTTTCGCGGCCGTTCGACCGGCGGACGCCGTCGCACCAGTGCGGTACGACCCGCATGGGAAGCGACCCGCGGAGCAGCGTGGTGGATACGTTTTGCCGCAGCCATGACCATGCCAATCTGTTCGTGGTCGATGCGGGGTTCCTGCCGACCTCCGCCGCGGTCAATCCGGCGCTGACCATTGCCGCCCAGGCGTTGCGGGTCGCAGATCACATACAGAAGAAGGACTTCGCGGCATGAGCCCGTTCGCAGCGGATTTGTCCGGCAGATCGCGGGCCGTGCGGGCCTGCGGTGGTCCGCAGCTTGAGGTTCGGTCATGAAAACGGATTTTGACTTTATCATTGTCGGTGGCGGCTCGGCGGGCTGTGTGCTGGCCGCCCGGCTGTCCGAGGACCCGGAGGCGCAGGTTCTGCTGCTGGAGGCCGGCGGGCGCGACCGCAATCCGCTGTATCATTTGCCGGCGGGCTTCGCGAAGATGACCAAGGGCATCGGCAGCTGGGGCTGGAGTTCTGTGCCGCAAAGGCACATGGACGGCCGGGTATTCCGGTATACCCAGGCGAAGGTGATCGGTGGCGGGTCGGCGATCAACGCCCAGATCTATACGCGCGGGAATGCGCTGGATTATGACGAGTGGCGACAGAAGGGCTGCGACGGCTGGAGCTACGAGGACGTGCTGCCGTATTTCCGCAAGGCCGAAGACAACGACACCCATGAGAACCGTTTTCATGGCCGGGGCGGACCGCTCGGGGTTTCACAGCCCCGGGCGCCGCTGCCGATCTGTGAGGCGTACTTTGCCGCCGCGGCGGAGCTTGGCATCCCACGCAACCACGACATGACGGGAGAAGCGCAGGACGGCGTCGGCTATTACCAGCTCACCCAGCGCAATGCCCGGCGGTCCTCGGCGGCGATGGCGTATCTGGCGCCGAACCGCGGGCGGCCGAACCTGACCGTGCGGACCGGAGTGCAGGTGCGGCGGATCACTGTCGAATCGGGTCGGGCGCGCGGTGTGGAACTGATGGACGGCGCGCGGCTGACGGCAGCATCCGAGACCATTCTTTCATCCGGGGCGATCGGTTCGCCGCGGCTGTTGCAGCTTTCGGGCATCGGACCGGCCGATCACCTGTCCGGCCTCGACATTCCGGTGGTGCTGGACCAGCCGGGGGTAGGTTCGAACCTGCAGGATCACCTCGATCTCTATACCATCAGCGAGGTCAGCGGACCACATTCCTACGACCGGTATGCGAAGCTGCACTGGTCTGCTTTGGCCGGCATGCAGTACCTGCTGACCCGGCGCGGGCCGGTGGCGTCCAGTCTGTTCGAGACCGGCGGCTTCTGGTACGCGGACCGGGACGCGCGTTCGCCGGACATCCAGCTGCATCTGGGACTTGGAACCGGGATTGAATCCGGGGTTGAAGCGATGCCAAACGGCGGGGTGACGCTCAACGCCTGTTATCTGCGGCCGCGGTCGCGCGGGACGGTGCGTCTGCAGAGCGCCGATCCGGCGGTGGCGCCGCTGATCGACCCGAACTACCTCGCCGATCCGCGCGACCGGGAGATGTCCATCGAGGGGCTCAAACTTGCGCAGCGCATCCTCGCGCAAAAGCCGCTCGCGCCGTACATTCTCGCCGAGCGTCTGCCCGGACCGGAGATCAAGACCGATGCGGACTATTTCAAGTTCATCTGTGCCAATTCGAAAACTTCGCATCATCCGGCCGGGACCTGCCGCATGGGGTCCGATCCGGAGGCGGTGGTCGATCCGCGGCTCCGGTTCAACGGCATCGGAGGGCTGCGGGTGGCCGATGCGTCGATCATGCCGAACGTGGTTTCGTCCAACACCAATGCGGCGGCGATCATGATTGGTGAAAAGGCCGCCGACATGATCCGCCAGGACAACGGATTGGCGGCATGAAGCGGTGGGGCACACACAACCGGATTCCCGGCGGTGCGGGCCGTGCGCGCGTACCGGACGCGTCAGATGGAGGAATCGGGTAGGGTCTGATGGCAAGGCGACCGACGATCATGGATGTGGCGCGGCACGCGGGAGTTTCGAAATCCACCGTGTCGCTGGTTCTGCAGAAAAGCTCCCTCGTCAAGGAATCGACGCGGGCGCAGATCGAAGACTCGATGGCTGCGGTCAACTATGTCTACAACCGTTCGGCGGCGGGCCTGCGCGGAGTGGCCAGCGGACTGGTCGGGCTTGTCATCAATGACCTGCGCAACCCTTTCTATACCGAGTTTGCCGCCAGCGCGCAGATGGCCTTCGCCCGCGCCGGGTATTCCACGGTGATTGCCAATACCGATGAGGACCCGGAAATACAGGCGCAGGTCATCGACGCGATGATCGAACATGGCGTGTCGGCGTTCCTGATCGCGCCGACCTACGGGGAATCCGGCGGCTGCTTTGAACGGATCGAACGGGCGGGGATTCCGGCGATGCAGGTTCTGCGCCAGATCGGGGAGCGGACCGGGGCATTTCCCTTTGCGTCGCTGGATTTTGTCGGTGGCGGAACGCTGGCGACGCGGCATCTGCTGGATCTCGGGTGCAGGAACATTGCCTTTGTCGGCGGTCTGGAGGCGCGCCCTATCACGCTTGAAAGGATGGCGGGCTATATTCAGGTGATGGAAGACGCGGGCCTTGAGACACGCATATTTCCTGGGCGGCCCTCGCGGGCCGTCGGCCGGGAACTGGCGCACAGGCTGGCGCGGGACCATCGGGAAATCGAGGCTGCAGTCTGTTTCAGCGATCTTGTTGCGCTCGGCATGCTGTCCGGTTTCGCTGAACTGGGCGTGGAACTGGGGTCGGAGTTTCGGCTCGTCGGGTTCGATGACATTGAGGAGTGTTCGCTGGTCTATCCGCAGCTGAGTTCGGTCTGCTGCAATACCAAACGGTTCGGCGAGTATTCGGCGCGGACGATGCTCGGGTGGATTGCCGGAGGTCCGCGACCGCAGGACTCCTATCGGGCGCCGGTCACGCTTGTCGCGCGGCAGTCCAGTCTTGGCGTGCGCCCGGCCGGCACTCAGGGTCCGGGTGGAACATGAAGCCTGGTCCGCCGAGCGCGCGGCTGATGACGTGTGGCCTGCCGCCGCCGCGATCCGCAGGGATGGAGTATTGAAGTGACGGTTGACGTACCGCAGGAAATTCTTGACGCGCTGACGGATGTCGCCATGCCGCGGCTGCCGCCCGAGAGACCCTCCGATGAGACAGTGACCGCAAACGGCTGTCAGCTGCCGGTCTACCGGTCGGGCTGCGTCATCGTCGGCAGCGGCGCGGCGGGCCTGCGCGCCGCCGTAGAACTGCGGCGCCGTGGGAGGGACGTGACCGTCATCAGCCAGAGCGCATGGGGCGGGACTTCCGCCTGTTCGGGGTCGGACAAACAGACGCTGCATACCGCGAATACAGCGGATCAGGGCGACAGTTACCGGGCGATGGCGCAGGCGATCCGCGCCGGTGGGGCGATGGACGCGGATACAGCCTATGTCGAGGCGGTCGGCTCCTCGCGTGCGATGGCGTCGCTGCAGTATCTCGGACTGCCACTGCCGCAGGACCCATTGGGAGGGACGCTCAGGTATCAGACGGATCATGACGAGGTCGGACGCGCGACGAGTTGCGGCCCGCGGACCTCGCGGCTGATGGTCAAGGTGCTGGCGGAAGAGGCGATCCGGCTCGGGGTTCCGGTTTACAACCACACAACTGCGGTCAGGATTCTCACCGTTGGCGATGCGGATCACCGGCGGGCATGCGGTGTTCTCGCACTGCGGCAGAAGGAGCGCAGCAGTCACAACCCGCAGGGGTTCTGCGTGTTTCAGGCGGCCGTGGTCGTGCTTGCCGCCGGCGGACCAGGCGAGCTTTACCGGGACAGCGCTTATCCAAACGGCTGTTTTGGCTCGCTCGGTCTTGCCCTCGAAGCCGGGATTGAAACGGTCAATCTGACGGAGAGCCAGTTTGGTATCGGAACGCGGCGCGAGGGTTTCCCGTGGAACCTGTCTGGCACCTATGTTCAGGCCATTCCGCACATCTTTTCGGTGGATGGGACCGGGACCGAACACCATTTTCTTGGGGACTACTACCGCACCACCCGGGAGATGTGTTCCAACATCTTCCGCAAGGGCTACCAGTGGCCGTTCCACGCCACGCGGATGCTGGATTTCCAGTCGAGTCTGGTGGATCTCGCAATTTATCGCGAGAGCGCGGCCGGTCGGCGGGTGTTCATGGATTTCAACCGCAATCCCCTTCCGGTGCCGGGGGATCTGCCCTTCGACCCCGGTCGGCTTGATGACGATGTGCGCAGTTATTTGCGCAGCGCGGGTGCCGATCAGGAGATGCCGATTGACCGGTTGCGGCACATGAACCCGCTCGCGATCGAGCTTTACCGCAGGTACAAGGTGGATATTGCCGTCGACCCGCTGGAGTTTGCAGTCAACAACCAGCACATGAATGGCGGTGTCGCGACGGACGTCTGGGGGCGCAGTTCACTCAACGGGTGTTACGCGGTCGGAGAGGCGGCGGGGACGCATGGGGTGACCCGACCGGGCGGGGCGGCGCTGAATGCAGGACAGGTCTTCGGGACGCGGGCTGCGGAACACATCGCTGCCCGCGGGTTTTCCGATTCCGTGCCCGACTCCGATTTTGCGGAAGCGGTCAGCGCCGGTGTCGCGGAGGCGAAGACTCTGGTCCGGCCCGGCAGTCCGCTGTCGGAGAAGTCGGTGCGCGAGGAGGTTCAGGCGCGGATGAGCGACAGGGCCGGGATGATCTGCGATCCGGAGAGCGTTCATCTTGCACTTGAGGAGGCGCGTGCCCTGAATGACGCGATCCGCGCCAGGGGCATTGCCCCAGGCCGCAGCGGCGGTGCCGCGCGGGCGCTGCAGCGGCAGCAGATGGCGCTTGCCTCCGAGGCGGTTCTGACGGCGCTCGACCACTTTGTTCGCAACGGTGGCGGCAGTCGTGGGGCGCGTGCGATCTGCGATCCCGATGGAGAGTCCCTGCCACACGTGCGGCAGGGACCGCTGGAGGCGTTCCGGTTTCGCCGGGAACGCGAGGCGCACAGGGCGGAACAGATCGTCGTCCGGTTCGATGGTAAAGACTTTCACGTTTCGTCACGTGCCAACCGTCCGTTCGATGAAAGTGCCAGATCGTTTTTCGAACGGGACTGGCCTGCATGGCTGACCGGCGAAATCTACGGTCGGAACACCGGCTGAAGGCCTGTCGTTTTTGGCGTCAGCGGGCGGGCTTGCCAAACCCGCTGCGGTGGCTAGGTTCAGGTAATGTGACGCAGGGAACGGGTGTGATGTCTGAGGGAGTGGATCGCAAGGGGATTTTTGCCGGGGACGATCCGTTTGAGATTGCCAGGTCCTGGCTGGCCGAGGCGGTCGAGACCGAGCCGAACGATCCGAACGCCATCGCCCTTGCAACCGTGGATGCCAATGGCATGCCAAACGCGCGGATGGTGCTGCTCAAGGAAATCGAGGCGGGCGCGTTCGTATTCTATACCAATTACGGCAGCAGCAAGTCGGCAGAAATCGGAGTCGCCGGAAAGGCGGCCTTTGTCATGCACTGGAAAAGCCTGCGCCGGCAGATTCGCGTTCGGGGTGTCGTGGAGAAAGAGGACGGGCCACAGGCGGATGCCTATTTCCGGTCGCGTAGCCTGAAGAGCCGACTTGGGGCCTGGGCGTCGGACCAGTCGCAGCCGCTGAAGTCGCGCGGCCAGCTGGTCGCGGAAGTGGCCAAGATTACCGCCACAAAGGGTTTGAATCCGGACCGGCCGCCTTTCTGGGGCGGTTACCGGATCACCCCGCTGGAAATCGAATTCTGGGCGGACGGTGCCCATCGTCTGCATGACCGGTTCCGCTGGGCCCGCCCCGCGACGGACGCGCCGTGGTCGACGGTACGTCTGTACCCCTGAGACCGGCCGCTCCCCCGAGTTTGCCGTATGATTTTGCGGATGGCGCAAGGCATGGTAAAATTGTCGCCAGCCTTCGGGGTCTCCGGTTATCCGACCGACCTTTCATCACCTCTTGCAGGGGCCGTCCTGCACGCGAGGGATGCTTTTGTCAGCCGGGACTGCCTGGACGCTGTTTGGGAAAGGTAGGGTGAAATGGTTTATCTGGTTGTTGTGGGCATGGTGCTGATGAGCATTGCCGGAGATTATTTCCTGAAACTGGCGTCTCAGGGACCGTCGGGGTTGCAATCCGTCGAATTCGGCATTGGCGCGGGGTTCTACGTGCTTTCCGCTGCCGCGTTTCTGTTCGCGATCCGCCACATGTCGCTGGCGCATATGGGGGTTTGGTACGCGGTTTTGACGATCCTGTTTTCCGCCGCGCTCGGTATCGTGGTGTTTCGCGAAAGTCTGGCCGCGCGGGACGTGGCCGGAATAGCTATGGCACTGGGCGCTCTTGGACTGATGAACCGCCTCGTCTGATGCAGGTGGCCGGCCTGAGGCCGGCCACCTGCGGGATGTTTTTGTCAGGCTGCCGCGGATTCGGACAGCGTCGGATAGTCCGTGTAACCTTTCGCGCCGCCGCCATAGAGGGTATCGGGGTCGAGTTTGTTCAGCGGTGCGTTCTGCTGCAGCCGTGCCACCAGATCCGGGTTGGAGATGAACGGACGTCCAAAGGCGACGAGGTCGGTGTCGCCTTCGGCCACGGCGCGGATGGCCGTTGCGCGGTCATAACCGTTGTTGGCGATCCAGGTTCCATCGAAGAGCGAGCGCAGCGCCTGGATGTCCTGGCCCTCGGGCGTTTCGCGGGATCCGCCGGTCTGACCTTCGATCACATGCAGATAGGCAAGGCCGAACCTGTTGAGTGTTCTGACCGCTTCGCTGAAGGTGGCGACCACGTCACTGTCGGAAATGAACGAAGCAAAGGGCGACAGGCGCACGCCGACGCGGTCGGCACCCCAAATCCCAACCACGGCTTCGGTCACTTCGTCCAGCAGCCGGACCCGGTTGGCGACCGAACCGCCGTAGGCATCGGTGCGGTGATTGGATCCGTCATGGAGGAACTGGTCGATCAGGTAGCCGTTGGCGGCGTGGATCTCGACGCCGTCAAATCCGGCTTCAAGGGCATTGGCGGCCGCGCGGCGGTAATCCTCGATCAACCGTGGAATCTCGGATGTTTCCAGGGCGCGCGGCGTCGAGGTTTCGACAAACCCTTCGCCGGTAAAGGTTTTCGATGCCGCGGCGATGGCCGATGGGGCAACCGGCGCCTGTCCGTTCGGCTGCAGGTCGACATGCGAGACGCGGCCAACGTGCCAAAGCTGCATGACAATCCTGCCGCCCCTATCGTGCACTGCGTCGGTCACCCGCCTCCAGCCTGCAATCTGGGCGGCGCTGTAGATACCCGGGGTCCAGGCGTCGCCCTTGCCCTCTGGGGTGATCTGCGACGCTTCGGTGATGATCAGTCCCGCGGTGGCGCGCTGGGAGTAATACCGGACATGCAGATCGTTAGGCGTGTCGTCCTCCTTCGTGGCACGGTTGCGGGTGAGCGGGGCCATGACGATGCGGTTTGCCACCGGGATGGCACCAACGGATGCGGGTGAGAAGAGTTTTTCCTGTGTCATGTCTTTTCTCCTTTTGGGGATGGTGTGTTTTGGAATGATCAGTCCAAAATTGGACATGGTTGATTGCGAGTCGGATAGGTCAGGTCAGAAACGGATCTGCCTCGGCAAGTGTTTCGTCGATGCGTTCCTGAGGTATGCCGGATTTGTGGAGCGTCAAGGCACCAAGGGCAATCGACACCAGAACGCGCGCCTTCACCTGCGCGGTCTGCGGAGCCGACGGATTGAGGGTTTCTGCAAAGACCTTTTCAAGGCCTTCGACATGAGCGCGGCAGATCGCCTGAATCTCCGGGTCGCCTGGTGCGAGTTCCGAGATGCAGTTGACTACCAGACAGCCGTGACCGCTGTCGTCAGGGTTGGCGAGTCTTGTCAGCAGGGCACGCGCCGGCTGTTCCGCCGTCGCGTCCCGGATCCCGCGCAGGGCGGCGAGTCCTCTGGCGCTGTAGCGCCTTATCACCGCAACCAGCACGTCGCGCTTGCAGCCAAAGCTGGCGTAAAAGCTCGAGCGGCTGATACCCATGGCAGACGTCAGGTCGCTCAGCGACGTGACTTCGTAGCCCTGGGTTCGGAACAGTTGCAGCGCCGCATCGAGCGCCACGTCCTCGTCGAAGGCGCGTGGACGGCCGGGTCCGGTCAGAAGTTTTTCGCTGGTCCGTGTCATGCATGCTTATTTGGACCGGACGTTCCAGAAATCAAGGGCTGCGGCAGCAGTTGTACCGGGATCAGCGAATTGGCGCTTGTATATGGCCGGGATCAGACTAGGTTCCCGGTCCTCAGACAGGGGAATAACCGGAATGCCAGACCGCAAAACCATGCTGCTCACCGGTGCCAGTCGCGGCATCGGCCATGCAACCGTCAAGCGGTTTTCCGGTGCGGGATGGCGGGTAATCACCTGCTCGCGGCATCCTTTTCCGGAGAACTGTCCCTGGGAGGCAGGGCCGGAAGACCATATTCAACTCGACCTCGCCGACCCCAAGTCTACCATTGCAGCGGTTGACGAGATTCGCGGCCGGCTGCACGGCGGCCGGCTTGAAGCGCTTGTAAACAACGCCGGAATTTCGCCCAAGGCGGACGGCGGCGCACGGCTCAATACGCTGACGACCGATTTGCGGACCTGGGGGCATGTGTTTCACGTAAACTTTTTCGCCAGCGTCATTCTGGCTCGGGGACTGGTGGAAGAACTTGCAGCGGCGCAGGGTGCCATCGTCAATGTCACGTCGATTGCCGGGGCACGGGTGCATCCGTTTGCGGGGGCGGCCTATGCCACCTCGAAGGCGGCGCTGGCGGCACTGACGCGGGAAATGGCGCATGATCTGGGACCGCGCGGCATTCGGGTCAACGCAATCGCCCCCGGTGAGATCGAGACGGCCATCCTCTCGCCTGGGACCGAGGCTTTGGCCGAGAGCCTGCCGCTGCGCAGACTGGGACGGCCTGACGAGGTCGCGCAGACGATTTTCTACCTTTGCGGCCCCGAAAGTTCATATATCTCCGGCGTGGAAATCGAGATCAACGGCGGCCAGCACGTCTAAACCGCAGGGCAACGCTCCGGTTCAACCTCAAGTCGTACCATTCGTTCGGAAAGTTCATTTATCTGCACGGTTTCGCCAAGTTCGGGTTTGAGTGTGGGGCGTGTTGGGTTAATACTGCCAATTGATACCGAATTGTGGACTTCAGATGTGCCGTGCTCTGCGACCCTGCAGATAGTTGAAAGTACGCCGACCTCGTTTGGACTGGGGGAGGCATTGATTAAAACGAGCCCCCAAATGCTGGTACGTGGTCAAGTGAAATGGTTCGATACGACCAAAGGATATGGATTTGTCGTTTCGGATGACGGAGAAGGCGACATCCTGCTCCATGGTAATGTATTGCGTGTATATGGATTTACTTCCGTCGCGGAAGGCGCTGAAATCGTTCTGAATGTCCAGGCGACTGAGCGCGGTCGCCAGGCAGTGGAAGTGATCGAGATCGTTCCGGATGCCGCACAGCCGGACCATGTGCCGGATATCGGTGCCGCGGCCGTGCCAACAGAGGCGGCGGGTCCGCTGGAGCCGGCGAGGGTAAAATGGTTCGACCGGGTCAAAGGATTTGGTTTTGTTAACATATTTGGACGATCCGAGGACGTGTTTCTGCATATGGAAACGTTGCGTCAGTACGGCTATGGAGAAGTCGTTGCCGGTGACGTTCTCGCGGTACGGGTAACGGCGGGGCCGCGTGGACCGATGGTCTATGAAGTGCGCAGCTGGGACTATGTCGCGCGGCTTCGGGAGATGAACGCGCCATGATTTTCCTGCGTTCCGCCGCAGCCCTGCTGCTGTTGACCGGACTTTGCGCGCCGGCGTCGGCTCAGGACTGCACACCTGGTGAACTGGATTTGCGGGATTCGGATTCGACTCTGCGCTTCCAGGTCGAGGTGATGGATTCCGAGGACGAACGGGCGCAGGGACTGATGTTCCGCGAGAGTCTGCCAAAATTTTCCGGCATGCTGTTCGTTTATGAGGCGCCTGGGCCGGTGGCGTTCTGGATGCGAAATACCCTCATTCCGCTCGACATGCTGTTTTTCGATGAGACCGGGAGCCTGGTGAAGGTTCACGAAAATGCGGTGCCGCTGGATGAAACGCCGATCGTCGGCGGAACGAATATCCAGTACGTGCTCGAGATCAACGGCGGACTGGCGAAGTCGCTTGATCTCGGGCCGGACACGGAAATGCGCCATCCATCCGTAGAGGCGGACGTGGCGGCCTGGGCCTGCGAAGGCTAGTTTTTTTGCAGACGGGTGGATCGGACCTCTCCCGTTAGGCTGAGGGTGCCGTGGCGCGGAACATTCCGCCGGTAGACGCTGCAAGGTTCACCGGCAATGTATTTCATAAGATGCCTCATAATCAACGTCGCCACTTGCGGGACGGGTGCGGCATTTCGGCTATTGCACCGCCGCTGCAGGTCGTGCATATGCAGCGCACCAAACGTGACCTGTTCGGGTTTGGTCGTTTGTCCTGCCGTCGGCAGGTTCAAATCTGGTTCGGGGCGTGGCGCAGCCTGGTAGCGCGACGGTTTTGGGTACCGTAGGTCGGAAGTTCGAATCTTCTCGCCCCGACCATATCTCCTTCATCCCGCGAGTGCATTTCCCCGGACCCCGGGACGGCAGCGGCAGACCTTTTATCGGGCAGGCATGTGTCCTGCGTGATGTCAGTTTGCCGCGCTCCTCCGGGATGGGGTGGAACAATCTGTGAACCACGGGCATCAGATTTACGAACATTTAAGGAACATCGCGTTTAGTCGCCATGCTTAATTTGACCCCCATCCCTCTGAGGTCCGGTGATGAAACAGATGCCAGGAATTGACGCGTTCAAACTGCTGAACACCAGTACCGTACAGGCTCCGGACATGGCGATGACACGGCTCGAGGCCAATGCGCGGGTCCGGTTCATGGTGGCGCAGGCTTTGGCGCAGGGCAGGCTGGGGTTTCACTTCCAGCCGGTGGTGCGTTCAAACAACCCGCACTTTCCGGCGTTTCACGAGATGCTTGCACGGATCAGGCTGCCAAACGGTCAGATCCTTCCAGCGGGCGCTTTTCTGTCAGCGATCGAATCCGGGGTGCTCGGCCGGGCGATCGACAGGATGGCGCTTGGTCATGCGCTGCGGTTGCTGGCGGAAACCCCTTCGCTGCGCCTTTCGGTGAACGTGTCTCCCCATTCGATGGGAGACGAGGAGTGGCTGGGAATTCTCGCTGCGGCACATCGGGGCAACAGCGGCATCTGCGGACGTCTGATCCTCGAACTGACCGAGGATGCCGCGCTCTCCGAGGCGCATCAGACAGTCGAATTCATGAAATACGTGCGCACGCTAGGCCCGGCATTTGCCCTCGACGATTTCGGAGCCGGGGCGACAGGGTTCCGCCACTTTGCCAAATTCCGTTTTGACATGGTTAAGATCGACGGCGCTTTTGTGCATGGCATCCATGCGTCGAAGGACAACCAGGTCTTGGTGCACTGTCTGATGAAGCTCGCAAGGCATTTCGAGATGCTCAGTATTGCCGAACGGGTCGAAAACCAGGCGGATGCGGAATGGCTGGCCGCCGCAGGTGTGGACTGTCAGCAGGGCTATCTCTTCGGACGCCCCGCAGCAGAGCCCGAGCTTCCCGGATATGGCGGCGAAACCGTACGCGCGGTCGGGTGATCCGGTTCAGTCGGAATTCTTGAGGATCTTGGCCAGCTGAACCTGCATGTCTGAAAGCTGCGCTTTCAGCTCCTCCAGTTCCGCGTCCTTTTTCCCGGCTGTCTGCTGAGGCGGAGTTTCCGGCGCATGTGCGCTCATGCCGCTCGCAAACGGCGCGAACATGCGCATGGCGTTTTCAAACCATTCCATGTTGGTGCGGGCCAGCGTCTCGAAGTTGGCGAGGGCGGCATTGGCACCGAATGCCTTCTGGACCTGCTCGCGCATGCTTTCCTGGTTCTTGGTGAACGTGTCCATGGAAGCGTCAAGGTATCCCGGCACGAAACCCTGCAGCGTATCTCCGTACAGACGGATCAGTTGACGTAGGAAATTGGCGGGAAGCATGTTCTGGCCCTTGGCTTCCTCCTCGAAAATGATCTGCGCCAGCACGGATCGCGTGATGTCCTTGTCGGTTTTTGCGTCGTTGACGACGAACTCCTCGCCATCCCGCACCATCTGTGCAAGGTGATCGAGGGTCACGTAGCTGCTCGTCGCCGTATTGTACAAGCGGCGATTGGCATATTTCTTGATTCCGATTGGCCGGTCCTTTGATGTCATATCTTTTTCCCGCGCAACAGCACATCCATGCACCTTAGTTGAGCACATGCGAACAATCCAGACAACTTGCCGTTCGGTGAAGGCCATGTTGCACAGCACACTAAGCCCGCGCTACATCATGAGACAGCAAACGGTTGGGCGCCTCCATCCTGCGCTCCACGTCGCAAACACTCGGGAACAGAGCCTTGATCCGGAAAATTCTCGTCGCAAACCGCTCCGAAATCGCCATTCGCGTTTTTCGCGCGGCCAATGAACTCGACATCCGCACCGTCGCGGTGTGGGCCGAGGAGGACAAGCTTTCGCTGCACCGCTTCAAGGCGGACGAGGCCTATCAGATCGGGCGGGGACCGCATCTGGATCGGGACATGGGGCCGATCGAATCCTATCTGTCGATCGACGAGATCCTGCGCGTCGCCAAGCTGTCGGGCGCGGACGCCATTCACCCCGGCTACGGCCTGCTTTCGGAGAGTCCTGAATTCGTCGATGCCTGCGATGCGGCGGGGATCGTCTTCATCGGGCCGCGCGCCGACACGATGCGCAGGCTGGGCAACAAGGTCGCGGCGCGGAACCTTGCGATCGAGATCGGCGTCCCGGTGGTGCCGGCGACCGAGCCCCTGCCCGACGACATGGCCGAGGTCGCCCGCATGGCCGAGACGATCGGCTATCCGATCATGTTGAAGGCCTCCTGGGGCGGCGGAGGACGCGGCATGCGCGCGATCCGCGATCCCAAGGACCTGGCCCGCGAGGTCGTCGAGGCCAAGCGCGAGGCGATGGCCGCCTTCGGCAAGGACGAAGTCTATCTGGAGAAGCTGGTCGAGCGCGCCCGGCATGTCGAGAGCCAGATTCTCGGCGACACGCATGGCAATGCCGTGCACCTGTTCGAGCGCGATTGTTCGGTCCAGCGCCGCAACCAGAAGGTCGTGGAACGCGCGCCCGCGCCCTATCTCAACGAAGGCCAGCGTCAGGAACTGGCGAACTACTCGCTGAAGATCGCCAATGCGACGGGCTATGTCGGCGCCGGCACCGTCGAGTATCTGATGGATATGGATACCGGCTCGTTCTATTTCATCGAGGTCAATCCGCGCATCCAGGTCGAGCACACGGTGACCGAGGAAGTGACCGGGATCGACATCGTCAAGGCGCAGATACACATCCTCGACGGCTTTGCGATCGGCACGCCGGAATCGGGAGTCCCGGCACAGAAGGACATCCATCTCAACGGCCACGCGCTGCAGTGCCGCATCACGACCGAGGATCCCGAGCAGAATTTCATCCCCGATTACGGACGCATTACCGCCTATCGCGGCGCAACGGGCTTCGGCATCCGGCTCGACGGCGGCACGGCCTATTCCGGCGCCGTGATCACCCGCTTCTACGACCCGCTGCTGGAAAAGGTCACCGCCTGGGCGCCGACGCCGCAGGAAGCGATCAAGCGCATGGACCGGGCGCTGCGCGAATTCCGCATTCGCGGCGTCGCGACGAACCTCACCTTCCTGGAAGCGATCATTTCCCACCAGAAATTCCGCGACAACACCTACACGACCAAGTTCATCGACAGCACGCCCGAATTGTTCGCGCAGGTGCGCCGGCAGGATCGCGCCACCAAGCTGCTGACCTACATCGCCGACGTTACCGTGAACGGCCATCCCGAGGCGCGCGGCCGGGTCAAGCCCGCGGCCGACGCCGCCAAGCCAGTCGCGCCGCGTTTCTCGGCCCCGGTGCAGGACGGCACGCGGCAGAAATTCGAGGAGTTGGGCGCGGAGGGCTTCAGCCGCTGGGTCCGGGAACAGAAGCGCGTGCTCGTCACCGACACGACGATGCGCGACGGGCACCAGTCGCTGCTGGCGACACGGGTGCGCACCCATGACGTCGTCGCGGTGGCAGACGCCTATGCGCGCGGCATGGGCGGGCTGTTCAGCCTGGAATGCTGGGGCGGGGCGACCTTCGACGTCGCCATGCGCTTCCTGACAGAGGATCCCTGGGAGCGCCTTGCGCTGGTGCGCGCCGGCGCGCCCAACGTGCTGCTGCAGATGCTGCTGCGCGGCTCCAACGGCGTCGGCTACACCAATTACCCCGACAATGTGGTCAAGCATTTCGTCGCCCAGGCCGCCGATGCCGGCGTGGATGTGTTCCGCGTGTTCGACAGCCTCAACTGGGTGGAGAACATGCGCGTGTCGATGGACGCGGTCATCTAGAGCGGCAAGATCTGCGAAGGCGCGATCTGATATACCGGCGACATCCTCGATCCCGATCGGGCCAAATACGGCCTGTCCTATTATGTGCGCCTCGTCCATGAGTTGGAGAAGGTCGGGGCCCACATGATCGCCATCAAGGACATGGCGGGCCTTCTCAAGCCGGCCGCGGCGCGAAAGCTCTTCGCCACGCTGCGCCAGGAAACCGATCTGCCGCTGCATTTCCACACGCACGACACGTCCGGCATTGCGGCCGCGAGCGTGCTGGCGGCGGCGGAGAACGGCGCGGATATCGTGGATGCGGCGATGGACGCGCTGTCGGGCAATACCTCCCAGCCCTGCCTCGGCTCGATCGTGGAAGCGCTGAAGGGCTCGGATCTCGACACCGGGCTCGATCCGGACGCGATCCGGCGCATCTCGTTCTACTGGGAAGCGGTGCGCTTCCAGTATGCGGGCTTCGAGAGCGATCTCAAGGGGCCTGCCTCGGAAGTCTATCTGCATGAAATGCCGGGCGGCCAGTTCACCAATCTCAAGGAACAGGCGCGCTCCCTCGGACTGGAGTCGCGCTGGCACGAGGTGGCCCGCGCCTATCATGACGCCAACCGTATGTTCGGCGATATCGTCAAGGTGACGCCTTCCTCCAAGGTGGTGGGCGACATGGCGCTGATGATGGTCAGCCAGGATCTGTCGGTCGCCGATGTGACGGAAGGCAGTCGCGAGATTTCCTTCCCCGAATCGGTGGTTTCGATGATGCGCGGCGATCTCGGCCAGCCGGAGGGCGGTTGGCCGGAAGCGATCCAGAAGCGGGCGCTCAAGGGCGAGGCGCCCTATGTCGAGCGGCCGGGCGCGCTGCTCGAGCCGCTCGATCTCGTGGCTG
>JAUIHM010000068.1 GCA_030432315.1 Alphaproteobacteria bacterium
CTGCACCAGACTCATCACCAGCAGGATGACGAACAGGACCACCGTCTGCGCCGCGGCATAGCCCATGTCGAAGGCGCTGAAGGCGGTCTCGTAGATCATCAGCACCAGCGGTTTGGTCGAATTCAGTGGCCCGCCCGGATTGTTAGTGGTCATGTTGAACACCTGGTCGAAGATCCGCAGGAAACCGATCGAGGAAAACACCACCAGGAATACGATGGTCGGCCGCAACAGCGGCAGGGTGATCTCCCACAGGATCGTCCAGCCCGAAACCCCGTCGATCCGCGCCGCCTCGTAGTAGGACACCGGGATCGACCGCAGCCCGGCCATGAAGATGATCACCTGGAACCCCAGCCCGGCCCAGACCGCCGGGGCCAGCACCGACGGCAGCGCGTTGGTGGTCGAATTGAGAAACTCGACCTGTGGAATGCCGAACGTGGCAAGAAAGTTGTTGAACAGCCCGATCGGTACCGGCTGATAGAACCAGCGCCAGACCCAGGCCATGGCCACGGCGCTGGTCATGAAAGGCAGGAAATAGAGCGCGCGCAGCATCCCGTGCAGGAACCGCGTCCTGTCGAGATGCCAGGCAATGAAAAACGACAGCACGAGGCTGACCGGCGTGCCGATGATCAGGTAGAGAAAGGTGTTGCCGAACACCTTCCAGAACACCGGATCGGCGAAAAGCCGTGTGTAGTTGTCGATGCCGATCCAGGTCCTGGTGCCGAGCATGTTCCAGTCCTGGAACGAGAGCAGAAACGCCGTGGCGGTCGGATAGAACCGGATCGCGACGTAAAACACCACCGGCACCGCCAGAAACGCCCAGGCCCAGACGATCTGCTTCTGCCGCAGGGTCAAATTCCGCAAAAACGTCATGCCGGCCCCGGCTGCGGGCCGGAGGCGTTCCGGGCCGCGGCCCGGACCTCCGTCCTGGCGCTATTCGGCATAATAGTCGTCAAGGATCTTCTGCTCTTCCGCCGCCGCGGTAGCCAGAGACTCCGCCGGCGTCTGTCCTTCAAGCTGAATCCGTCCGACCATGTCGACCATCACCTGACGCTGGGCGCTTTCATTGGCGAACTTGGTGGCGTGGGCGTATTCCAGCCCGCGGATGAACGGACCATAGACCGGATTTTCCCGGTTGGCATCGGTCAGCGCCGCCGAGGGTTTCGCCGGCAGTTCTCCGACGGTCTCGAGCCAGATCTGCATCGCCTCGTCGGAAACGATGTATTCCATGAACTTTACCGCCGCGTCGTATTTTTCGCCCTCCGCCTTGGTGGTAATCGCGTTCACCCAGTAGGAGGCATAGTTCGACTGCGATCCGTCCGGGCCGGCGGGAAGTTCGGCCACGCCCCATTTCAGACCGCGGGTCTCCTCCAGGGCGCCGATGCGGAACGACCCGTCGATGTGCATTCCGGCGCGGCCCGCCTTGAACGCCGCCTGCGGCTCATCCATGAAGGTCGAGGAGGTCACACCAAGGGATCCCTCAAGCGCGGTGTAGAATTCGAGCGCCTTCAGCCCGGCCTCGTCGTTGTAGTTCACGGTCTGGTAGTCGTCGAGATAGGGCTCGCCGCCGAACTGGCGGATCAGCACCTCGCGCAGCCAGTGATGGTCCTGGGCGGTCATGCCGGTGGTAATCCCCTCCTGGATCAGGTTGCCCGCCCCGTCGCGCTTGGTCAGCGCCTCGGCCGCGGCCACCAGTTCATCGAGTGTCGCGGGCGGAGTTTCGATCCCGGCCTCTTCGAACAGGCGTTCGTTGTAGAACAGCGCCAGCGACCGAACCGCCGTCGGCAGGGCCATGTAGCTGTCGCCAGAGCGCATCGCCTGCACCATCGGGAAGAAATCCGCCTCGATCTGCTCGGGGGAGAACACGTCCGCCGGCAGCGGCTGGATCAGGTCGGCATCCACATAGTCGTTGAGCCAGCCGTAGAACAGCTGCACCACGTCCGGCCCTTCGCCCGCCGGAATGGCGGCGGCCACCTTGGTCCGGTAGTCGGCATAGGGGAAATGGGTCATCTTGACCGTTATATCCGGGTTGGCCGCCTCGAAATTTCCGATCAGCGTCTCCATCGCATTGACGCGCGCCTCGAAGAAATACTGCCAGTATTCAATCTCGACCGCCTGCGCCGAAGTTGAAAAAAGCAGCGCCGCGGCACCTGTGGCTGAAAGCAGCCGGTTCCGTCCCAACATCTGTCGTCCCCCTGTTTTTCCTGTGGCCCCTGCGGGGCTGCAATTCCCCGACGCCTGACACCCGAATCGTTACCCGCGCGGGGGGGATATATCAAGCACGGCGGCCGGATATCCGCGGATTGCCGACGCAGGGGTCCGGTCGGGGGTCGCCAAATCCGGAACGGCGACCTATCCTTCGCCGCGGTGACAGCAATACGGAGACGGGCATGGCCCTTACCGACCAGGAGCGCATCTACCGACAGGCCCTGCAACCGCGCATCGTCCAGATCTGGTTTGCACTGCAGCCGCTGAAATCGGTCGTCTCGTTCATGAACAGCGGGGCGCATCCCGATGACGAAACCTCCGGCATGCTCGCCGCGCTCAGATTCCGCGACGGCATAGACCTGTCCTATGTCTGTTCAACCCGTGGCGAAGGTGGCCAGAACGCCATCGGCACCGAGGCCGGGCCGGTTCTTGGCACCCTGCGCACGGCCGAGATGGAGCGGGCGGCGGACGTGCTCGACATGCGGCTCTACTGGCTGTCGCGAAAACCGGGCGACATCCATGACTTCGGATTTTCCAAGAGCGGCGAGGACACCCTGCACCGCTGGGGGCGCGATCACACGCTGGCACGGTTCGTCGACGTGCTGCGCACCGAAAAACCGGACATCCTCTGTCCGACCTTCCTCGACGTTCCCGGCCAGCACGGCCACCACCGGGCAATGACCGCCCTCGCCCATGATGCGGTGGAGGCCGCCGCCGACCCCGACTGGACAGGCAGCGCCCTGCCGGCCTGGACCGTAAGGAGGCTGTTCCTGCCCGCATGGTCCGGCGCCGGGCAGTCCTATGACGACGATCTGCCGCCGCCCGACGCGACGGTGACGGTTGCGGGGAGCGGCGAAGATCCGGTGACCGGATGGACCTGGGCGCAGATCGGCGAGCAGTCGCGCGCCTGTCACCGGACCCAGGGCATGGGACGCTGGATTGCCGCCGGAACCGAGCGCGACTTCCCGCTTCACCTCGCCTGGTCCTCCGACGCGGTTCAGCCGGAGGAGCTGACCTCGGGCCTGCCGGTCCGGCTGGCGGATCTCGGCCTCGGCGGCGAACTGCGCCGGGCTCTGCGGCAGGCCGATACGGCGATTGACACCGCTCTGGGCGCATTTCCGGACCTGGACGCCGTTCACGCCGCAGCAGAGCAGGCATTCGGCGCAGTGTCCGCGGCGCGGGGTCTGCTTCAGCCGGACGATGCCGCCTGGATCGGTCACCGGCTGGAGCGCAAGTGCCGCCAACTCGCGCGGGTGATGCGGCTGTCGCTCGGCCTCGGCTTTCACACGAGGCTGGACATCACCGCCCTGCGGCCCGGCGAACGCGCCCGGGTGACGGAGGACCGGCCCGGGGGCGCCACCGGGGTGCAGTTCGACCATACCCTGACCGGCGGCGGCGGCTGGACAGTTGAAAACGGCACCCTGATCCGCGACGCGGACGCTCCGGCCGGCAACCCCTACCCTGCGTTTCACGACCCGCTGTGGCCGGAAGCTCCGGCGGTGGAAATCACCCTTGAGACCGCATACGGACCGGTGACGGACCGCATCGCGCTGGAAACGCCACCGGTCGGACTTCCGGCCCGCTCGGTACGACTCGACCGCGACCGGGTGCTGCTCACTCGACCCGGTCCTTTCGATCTGACGGTTGAGGAACTGACCCCCGGTTCCGGCGACGTGTCGCTGCAGGTTCCCGACGGCTGGACGGCGGAAAGAACCGGACACCGGCTGACCGTCACACCTCCGCCGGGATTGCGGGACGGCCTGCACGTCCTGCCGGTGCTGCATGACGGACGTGAAGCGGCAGCGCTTCACCCGGTCGACTTTCCACACGTTGCGCCACGGGTCCATACCGCACCGGCCGAAGTCAGGGTGCGGTTTGTCGACTGCCAGGTTCCAGACCGCCGTGTCGCCTATGTCGGCAGCGGCAATGACCGGGTCGCCTACTGGCTGCTCACGCTCGGCTTCTCCGTGACCGAGATCCAGGATTCCGACCTGCTGCGGCCGGATTTTCCCGCCGGATTCGACACCCTGGTCTGCGGCATCTTTTCCATGGGCGGGCGTCCGGTTCTCCGCTCGGTCATGCCGGCCGTTCACCGGTGGGTGGAGGCGGGCGGCAACCTCGTCACGCTCTATCACCGGCCCTGGGACGCATGGGATCCGGCGCGGATCCCGTGCCGGCCGCTGGAGATTGGCGCGCCGTCGCTGCGGTGGCGGGTGACGGACGAGTCGGCGGAAGTGACGCATCTCGACCCCGGACACCCGCTTCTGACCGGGCCAAACCGTATCGGTGCGTCGGACTGGGACGGCTGGGTCAAGGAACGCGGCCTCTACTTCGCCAAATCCTGGGACCGGGCCTATGTGCCGCTGCTGTCGATGGCCGATCCCGGAGAGGCACCGCTCACCGGAGCGCTCCTGTCGGCGGCCATCGGTCTCGGCCGCCATACCCACACCTCGCTCGTCCTGCACCATCAGATGGAAAACCTGGTGCCGGGCGCGTTCAGGCTGATGGCAAATCTCGTCGGCTGGAGCGGCACCTGAGCCGCCGGAGAGGCACGACGTCAACAGGCACGAGGATCCGTCGCCTGGCGGGAGGCACTACACTCTAAAGGCGAATATCCGCCCAGTCACTCAGTCTGCGCGGGAAAAGCCGCTCCCGGCCCTGCCAAGGGTTCCGCGAGGTTCCCAAGTGCGGTATACTTCGCGCCTTGACTGGTAAACTGTTTCAGCTGCGGGGCTCTACATAATGCTTAAACAAAAACCGGGACCTGGTTCAGGTCTGTCCGGCACGTCTTCCCTGTTCTGGACGATTGCACTGTTCAGTGCGTTCGTCAACATTCTGATGCTGACGGGGCCCCTCTACATGCTCCAGATCTACGACAGGGTGTTGCCCAGCCGCTCCGAAGAAACCCTTCTCGCGCTGACGATTCTGATCTCCAGTCTCTACGCCTTCATGGGTATCCTCGACTACGTGCGGGGCCGGGTCGCCGCCCGCATCGGCGCGAAAATGCAGTCAAAGCTCGACGCCCAGGTGTTTCGCGCCACCCTGCGCCGGTCGGTCCATTCCGCGGAGCGGTCCGCCCCCTCCTCCGGCCTGAAGGACCTTGAGGCGATTCAGCGTCTTCTCTCGTCGCCGGTGATCTTCGCCGTATTCGACATGCCCTGGGCGCCGCTGTTCATCTTCGTGATCTACACCTTCAACCCGATGCTCGGTCATCTGGCGCTCGCCGGCGCGCTGTTCATCGTCGCCGTGACAGTCCTCAACCAGGTCATGACCCGCAAACCCGAAGCCGAAGCCAACGTCGCGACGATGTACGGCGACAACTTTGCCGAAACCATCCGCCAGCAGGGCGAAATGGTCCAGGCGCTCGGCATGCGCGGCACCGTCGTCGACCGCTGGAAAGTGATGCGCAACAAGGCGCTGCGGGCCCAGATCGCCTCCAGCGACCGGGTCAACCAGTTCACCACCACCACGAAGACCTTCCGCTTCTTCCTGCAGTCCGCCGTACTCGGCGCCGGCGCATGGCTCGTGCTTGAGGGGGAAATGACCCCAGGCTCAATGATTGCCGCCTCGATCCTGCTCGGCCGCGCGCTGGCGCCGGTGGAACAGGCGATCGGCGGCTGGCCGCTGGTGCTGCGCGCACGGATGGGCTGGGCACGGCTGAAGCAGCTGATGGAATCCACCCCCGAGGAGACCGAACACACCAGCCTGCCGAAGCCCAAGGGTTTCGTCGACGTCAATCAGATCACCGTTTTCCCGCCGGACCAGCAGAAAGCCAGCCTGCGCATGCTGTCGCTCCAGCTGCGCCCGGGCCAGGCCCTCGGCGTGATCGGGCCGTCCGCATCGGGCAAGTCGACGCTGGCACGGGTTCTCGCCGGCATCTGGCGCCCGGCCTCGGGCTCGGTGCGCCTCGACGGCGCGGCGCTTGACCATTACGACCCCGACGTGCTCGGCAGCTACATCGGCTACCTGCCCCAGGACGTGGTGCTGTTCGACGGCACCGTTGCCGAAAACATTGGCCGGATGCTGGAAAAGCCCGATGCCGAAGCCGTGGTCGCCGCCGCGAGGAAGGCCGGGGCGCATGAGATGATCCTGAAACTGCCCCAGGGCTACGACACACCGGTCGCAGCGGCAGGGTCACGGCTTTCCGGCGGTCAGAAACAGCGGATCGGCCTCGCGCGCGCCTTCTACGGCGACCCGGTGCTGATGGTGCTGGATGAACCCAACTCGAACCTCGATGCCGCCGGCCAGGAAGCGCTGAACGCCTCGATCCGCCAGGCAAAGGAAGAGGGCAAGGTGGTGATCATCATGGCGCACCGGCCGGCGGGAATTGCCGAATGCGACCTGATCCTGATCATGGACAACGGCGCCTCCAAGGCGTTCGGACCGCGGGACGAGGTCCTCAAGGCACATGTACGCAACTACGCCCAGGTCGCGGGCCGTATCGGATCGGATGGCAAGTCATGAGCACGCCTGATACCAACTGGAACCTCAGACCCTTCATGTTCGTCGGCTACCTGACCCTGGGCCTGCTGGTGTTTGGCGTCGGCGCCTGGGCCGCGGTCGCCCGGATTTCCGGCGCCATCGTCGCACCCGGCGCGGTGGAGGTCGAGGGCAACCGCCAGGTCGTCCAGCACCCCACCGGCGGCGTCATCACCGCGATCAACTTCCGCGACGGCGACGAGGTCCGGGAAGGCGAAGTGCTGATCCGTCTCGAGGGACAGACCCTGCGGGCCGAACTCGGCATCGTCGAGGGCCAGTGGTTCGAGATTCTCGCCCGGGGCAGCGGTCTCGCCGCCGAACGCGACGGGCTCGACACCATCGAATTCGATCCCGAGATCGTCGAGCGGGCGAAAACCGATCCGTCGGTCGAGGCACTGATGGCGGCGCAGATCCAGCAGTTCGAAGCAAGGATCAAACTCTACGCCCAGGAAACCCAGCAGCTGGACGAGCGTCAGACCCAGATCCGGAACCAGATCGACGGCCTGCTGTCGCTCGCCTCCGCCACCGACGAACAGATCACGCTGATGGTAAGGGAAGTCGAGGGACAGGAACAGCTGCTCCGCCAGGGGCTGACCCAGATCACCCGGGTCCTGACGCTGCAGCGGGAACTTGCCTCGCTGCGCGGCACCGCCGGCCAGGTGGAAGCCACGATTGCCGAAAACCGCGGCAAGATCGCCGAGATCGAGATCGAGCGGGTCCGCCTCGAATCCGCCCGCCGCGAGGAGGCGATCAGCCAGATGCGCGACCTGGAATACCGGGAGATTGAACTGCGCGAGCGGCGGCGCTCCCTGCTCGACCAGATCGCAAAGCTGGAAATGCGGGCGCCGGTCTCCGGCATCGTCTACGGCAGCCAGGCCGATACGCTGCGCGGCGTCATCAGCCCGGCCCAGCCGGTGATGTACATCGTTCCAAAGGACATCCCGCTGGTGGTGCGCGCTTCCGTCGAACCGATCCACATCGATCAGGTGCATGTCGGCCAGGAAGCCTCGCTGCGCTTCACCTCCTTCGACATGCGCTCGACGCCCGAGGTCTACGGCGAGGTCAAGAGCGTCTCGGCCGATGCAATCGTCGACCAGAAAACCGGAGCACGTTTTTACCGGGTGGAAATCGAAGTGACCGACGACATGCGGACGACGCTCGACGGACAGGTGATCCTGCCAGGGATGCCGGTGGAGGCGTTCATCAAGACCGAGGACCGCACCGCGCTTACCTACTTCGTCAAACCGCTGGCCGACTATTTCAACCGCGCGTTCCGCGAAGGCTGAACTGCGGGCCGTCACGGGCCCGCATCGAAGACATTGCAGACCCGCGGTCAGGTGACCGCGGGCTTTTTTTACGTCAGGTGCGCCGTTTCCTTAACCGGTTGGAAAAAAACCGGCACTGACCTTCATGAACGGATTGTCTCGGGAAATTAATCCGTTAAAACTCTTCGCCAACATGACCGTGTCATTCAATGCCGACTTCGCACGTATGATGTAAAAGTATGTATTGTTTGCCGGGCATGAAGAATTTGTGGGCGGGAGGATCCTCTTCTGTCCGCGACAACAGTCACCGTCGATCAGGCGGTGACATAATCAGAACTGATTCTTGGGAGGTAAACTTGGATCGACGTTCATTCTTGAAGAACACGGCTGGCGGTGCTGCGGCTGCTGGAGCGGCAACCCTTGCGGCTCCGGCAATCGCCCAGGACACGATCGTCGTAAAGATGGTCACCACCTGGCCAAAGAACTTTCCCGGCCTCGGCGCCGGCGCCCAGCGGGTCGCGGACCGCATCACAGCCTGTTCCGGCGGCCGCATTCAGGTAAACCTGTTCGCGGCGGGCGAACTGGTTCCCGCATTCGAGTGCTTTGATGCCGTCTCCACCGGCGCGGCCGAAATGTACCACGGCGCGGATTACTACTGGCAGGGCAAGCACAAGGGCTACAACTTCTTCACCGCCGTGCCGCTCGGCTTCACCGCCCAGGAACTCCAGGGCTGGGTCCACTGGGGCGGCGGCCGTGAGCTGTACGACGAGCTTGGCGACCAGTTCGGCGTCAAGGGCTTCCTGGCCGGCAACACCGGCGTTCAGATGGGCGGCTGGTTCCGCAACCCGATCCTGTCGACCGACGACATGAAGGGGCTGAAGATGCGCATGCCCGGCCTCGGCGGCGAAGTGCTGCGCCAGATCGGCGCCAATGCCATCGCCCTGCCCGGAGGCGAAATCTTCCCGGCGCTGCAGGCCGGAACGATCGACGCCACCGAATGGGTCGGCCCCTACAACGACATGGCCTTCGGTTTCCAGAAGATCCTGAAAAACTACATGTATCCAGGCTTCCACGAGCCGGGCGCCGGTCTCAATGTCGGCATCAACATGGGCTGGTGGAATTCGCTCGACGCCGCCGACCAGGCGATGATCGAGGCCTGCTGCACCGCCGAGAACGACATCATGATGGCCGAGTTCACTGCCCGCAACGGCGCTGCGCTCGAAAGTCTGATTCAGAATGACGGCGTACAGCTCCACGCATTTCCGGAGGATGTCTGGAAAGCCATCGCCGAAGCTTCCGAGCAGGTGGTCGCCGACGTCGCCAACGACGACGACCTCGGCAAACGGATCTACGACAGCTACTTCGCTTTCCGCACGTCCGTCATGCCCTGGACTGAACTTTCGGATCAGGCCTACACGATGTACCGGCAGCGCGCGCTCGCACCGACCTGACCTCAAAACGCCCGGGGGCCTGGCCAATTGCCCGCCCCCGGGTCCCGCTGCCTGAGTGGCGGCCGCACAGGAATGGACCCCAATGCACGCGCTTTACCGTTTTCTCGACGGAATCAATGAATCGATTGGCCGGGTCATCGCCTGGTTTACTCTGCTGATGGTACTCATCCAGTTCATCGTCGTGCTGATGCGCTACATCTACTCGGCGCCGGATTTCCTCGGAATTTCATCGCTTTGGTGGCAGGAATCCGTAGTTTACATGCACGGCACGCTGATCATGCTCGGGGCCGGTTACACGCTTCTGCACAACGGGCATGTCCGGGTCGACATCTTCTACGCCGATGCCTCAGAGGACGTGAAGGACTGGACCGACCTGCTCGGCTCGCTGTTTTTCCTGCTGCCGGTCTGTTACATCATCTGGTGGTCCGCCTGGCCCAACGTCACGCTGTCCTGGCGCAACTTCGAGGGCTCGACGGAATCGTCCGGCATCCCCTACAAATACGTTCTGAAATCCACGGTTCTCGTCGCCGCGGTGCTGCTGGCCGTGCAGGGCGTTTCCACGGCACTCAAGGCGGTGATGCGCCTGACCGGAGCGGTGGTCTTTGACCCCTACCGGAACGAAGAGTCTCTGGACTAGGAACCGGATCCATGGAAATGCTCCTCACCCATCTCGATCTGCTGATGTTCCTGGTGGCGATCGTCTTTCTTCTGCGCGGCTATCCCGTCGCGTTCACACTCGCAGGCATCGGTCTGGCCTTCGCGCTGATTGGCGCCTGGCTGCAGATCGGCTATTTCGCCGGCGGCGACCTCGGCTTCGTCAGGCCCTATTACAACCGCATCTTCGGCCTGATGGACGAAACCAACGAAGTTCTCGTCGCCGTGCCGCTGTTCATCTTCATGGGCGTGATGCTGGAACGCAGCCAGGTTGCCGGCGAGCTGCTGGAAACCATGGGCCGGCTGTTCGGCCGCATTCCCGGCGGTCTCGGGTTTGCCGTGACCTTCGTCGGCATGCTGCTCGCGGCCTCCACCGGCATTGTCGGTGCGACGGTGGTGACGATGGGCATGATCTCCCTGCCATCGATGCTGCGCTACAACTACTCGAAGGGGCTCGCCTGCGGCTCCATCGCCGCCTCCGGCACCCTCGGCCAGATCATTCCTCCGTCTATCGTGCTGGTGATCCTCGGCGACACGATCTCCAACGAATATATCGAGGCACGGCGCAACGCCGGCGACTGGGCGCCCGATCCGGTATCGGTCGGTGACATCTTCGCCGGCGCGATGATCCCGGGCCTGGTGCTGGTCGGCCTCTATTTCCTCTATCAGATCGTGGTGTCGATCATTTCCCCGAAATCCTGCCCGCCGATGGATGTCAACGAAGGCGACAGGGTCGGCGCGCTGCAGATCATCCGGGTGCTGTTTCCGCCCATTCTGCTGATCTTTGCCGTTCTCGGCTCGATCCTCGCCGGCATCGCCACCCCGACCGAAGCCGCCGCCGTCGGCGCCGTCGGCGCCCTTCTGCTGGCAGGCGAGCGCTTCAACGAAAGCAACCCCTGGCCGCAGATTGCCGCCTTCGTCGGCGTGGTCGGAGCCCTGGCGATGACCCGCATGTTCGACCTGCGCATGACCCGCGACGTGATCGAACAGCGCGATCAGATCGGCATGTACATTGCCGGAGGCTTCTGTCTGCTGATCGCCTGGGGTGTTCTCTCCAGCATCCTGCGCTGTCTGCGGCAGCGCGACCCGGCAAACGGCAAACAGGTGCTGATCGACGTGATGCAGTCGACCACCAAGGTCACCTGCATGGTGTTCGTGATCCTGATCGGCGCGCAGCTGTTCAACCTCACCTTCCGCGGGCTTGGCGGCGAGGAATCGGTGCACGAGATTCTCAACGCCCTGCCCGGCGGCCCCTGGGGGGCGATGTTCGCCGTCATGCTGGTGATGTTCATTCTCGGCTTCTTTCTCGACTTCCTCGAGATCGTCTTCGTGGTGGTGCCGATCATGGCGCCGGTGCTGTTCAGCTACTCCAACCCGGATGGCAGCGTGCTGTTCCACCCGGTCTGGGTGGCGGTGATGATCGGCATCAACCTGCAGACCTCGTTCCTGACACCGCCGTTCGGCTTCGCGCTGTTCTATCTGCGCGGGGTGGCGCCCCCCGAGGTTCGGACCATCGACATCTACAAGGGCGTGATCCCGTTCGTGATCATTCAGATCGGCATGCTCGGCATCCTCGCCTATTGGCCCGATCTCGCCACCTGGCTGCCGCAGAGAGTCTTCGGTTAGCCTCCGCCAAAACAGAGCGGCCGCCGCGGTTCCCCGCGACGGCCGCCGTAAACATACATCGCCTGGTCAGCCGACCGCGGTCAGCGCCCTGTCCCCCTCTCCGCCAAAGACGTGAAAGCTGCGCTGATCCAGCGTGACGCCGATCTCCTGGCCGCGCCGAAGCGGGATCTGCTGCGGCAGCTGAACGGTCAGCGTCTCGCCGTTCGCAAAGGCGGTGTAGATGTAGGTCACCGACCCCAGCTGCTCGAAATTCTGCACCTTTACCGTCAGATCGCCCGCGCCTTCGAGCGACACGCCAATCGCCTCGGGCCGGATGCCCAGCGTCACCGGTCCGGTCAAACCCTCGGCGAACGCCATCTGCCGCACGAGACCGCAGTCAAGCCGCAGCGATCCGGTCCCGGCATCGGTGGTGCCGCGCAGGAAGTTCATCTGTGGCGCGCCGATGAAACCGGCGACAAACCGGTTGGCCGGCCGGTTGTAGAGGTCGAGCGGCCGCCCGACCTGCTCGATCCGCCCGGCCCGGAGCACGACGATCCGGTCAGCCATGGTCATCGCCTCGACCTGGTCGTGGGTGACGTAGATCATCGTATTGCCAAGCTCGGCATGCAGGTTGGAAATCTCCACACGCATCTGCAGCCTGAGTTCCGCGTCGAGGTTCGACAGCGGCTCGTCAAACAGGAATATTACCGGCTCGCGGACGATCGCCCGTCCGATCGCCACCCGCTGCCGCTGTCCGCCGGAAAGCTGCCCGGGCCGCCGGTCGAGCAGCGGATCGATCTGCAGCAGCTTGGCGGCACTGGCGACCCGCGCGTCGATCTGATCCTTCGGCAGCCGCATGTTTTCCAGCCCGAACGACAGGTTCTTGCGCACGCTCATGTGCGGATAGAGCGCATAGGACTGAAACACCATCGACAGCCCCCGCTCGGAAGCGGGAACGGTATTGACCCGCCGCCCCTCGAGCATGATGTCACCGCCGGTCGGATCGTCCAGTCCGGCGATCAGCCGCAGCAGCGTCGACTTGCCGCAGCCGGACGGACCGACGAACACCACGAACTCGCCTTCCGCGATCTCCAGATCGAGGCCGTGGATCACCTTGACCGGGCCGAATTCCTTGCGGATGCCGCTCAGCTGCAGAATGGGTTGATCGGTCATTTGAGCCCCGTTGTGGCAATTCCGGTGGTGATGAACCGCTGCAGCCAGACGAAGACCAGCGTCACCGGAATGAGCGAGACCACGGTCATCGCCAGAATGTAGTGGAAGTCGGTGTCGAACTCACCCGAGAAGGTCGTCAGGCCGATCTGCAGCGTATGCTGTGAAGGATCGGAAATCAGCACGATCAGCGGCCAGAGGAAATCGTTCCAGCGCCAGATCACCGACAGGATCGCCAGCACGCTCAGCGCCGGCAGCGACAGCGGCAGAATGATCCGCCAGAAGATCCGCCATTCGGATGCCGCATCCATCCGTGCCGCCTCCAGCAGTTCATCCGGAATCGTCAGCATGTACTGACGCAGCAGGAACACGCCGGTCGGCGTGGCCGCCGCCGGAATGATCACTCCCCAGAGCGAGCCGAAAATGCCGAACGACCAGACGACGAAAAACAGCGACACGAGAATGATCGAGGCCGGGATCATCAGGGTGGCGATGATCAGCATGGTGAAGGTCAGCCGACCGCGAAAACGGTATTTCGACAGGGCAAACGCCGCCATGGCATTGATCAGCAGCGTGATCACCGTCGCCGCCACCGTCACGAACACCGAGTTGAAGAGATAGGTCAGAAAGTTGAAATTGTCCTGTCCGTTCCGTTTCAGCAGCGGATCGAGATAGTTCTCGGTGGCGATGCGGATTTCTTCCGCGACTTCAAGCTGGGTTCTCGGCACCTGCAGAACGGTTTCGGGGTCTTCGACCGTCGAAATGTCGGTGATCTGCCGGGTCGGCCCCTGTTTGAACGATTCGCGGGTGGTGCCCTCCTCGTCGGTCCAGTCCCAGATCGGCTTCACGCCGATACCGGGAATGTCCTTTTCGATCTGCGCCATCGGCAGGAAACGGGTGTCGAAGCTGTCCACCGCCCGTTCCGGCTTGATCGACGTCATCAGCGTCCAGAGCACTGGAACGAGGATGATCAGCACCCCGAGCAGCAGGTAGCCGTAGGCGAGAATGTCCGGCGTGCCGATCCGACTGCTGCCGTCGGCGGAGCCGCGGGTTCGGGTCAGAAACGGAATGATGCGCGCCATGGTCTAGAGATCCGACTGTCTGCGGGTGATGAAAAGCTGAATGAAGGTGAAGATCGCGATCACCACCGCCATCAGCACCGACCCCGCCGCTGCCGCCCCGTAAGCCGGATTGTTGCCGGCGAAGGCGGTCTCATAGATGTTCTGTACGATCATGAACGTCTCGCGCCCCGGCCCGCCTCCGGTCAGCAGATAGACCTCGTCGAAGATCTGGAAACTGCGGATCAGCGCCAGAATGATCACCACCGTCAGCGTCGGCATCACCAGCGGCAGGGTGATGCGGTAAAACACCCGGCCCGGTTTGGTCGCGTCCATCTTCGCCGCCTCATAGAGATCGGAGGGTATCGCCTGCAGACCGGCCAGCAGGATCAGCATGTAGAAGCCCATGTGCGCCCAGCAGAACACGAAAACCAGCCAGAAGAACGGCCAGTTGGTGTTCGGTGTCACCAGCCAGTTTATCGGCCGAAAGCCGCTGAAATCGAACACGGAGTCGAACTGGATCGTCAGCAGAAGTGCGACGGAGACCAGACCGAGACCGATGATCGCCGGTCGTGCCAGCCGGTGCGCGTTGGAAACCAGCCAGAGCATCCCGCCCACCAGCAGCACCGCAAACCAGAAGCTCAGACTGACACCGCCGTCATAAATGTAGCGCAGCGGCGCGCCCCAGCTGAAGACCGCAACGAAAAGCAGGCCGAACACCGCCGCCCATGCGGTCGAGGGGTCTTCCTGCGCCCGCATCGCCCGCTCGCCGGTCGCCAGCAGCAGCACGGCAAACAGCACGCTGGCCATCAAGTCGAAACCGGTCAGACCGGCCATGGCGGTCAGCGACTCTGCCCCGGTGTCGAGCGCATGGTTGAGCAGACCTTTTCGGTGCAGCATCCAGTTCCAGATGTTGGCAATCACCACCGGCGAGAGCATCACCGGATAGAAGAACATCGCCCGCCAGAATCCGCGCCCGGCAATCGACTTGTTGACCACCAGCGCGGTTGCCAGTGCCGCGGCACAGAGCACCGGCACCTGGATCGCCACGAACCACAGGGTGTTGAACATCCCGGTCCAGAAGTTGAAGCCCTCGTTGCTGCAGCTCTTCGGCACCAGGATGCTCTCGCAGTCGAAGATGCGCGCATAGTTCTCCGAGCCCACCCAGGGCCGGTCAAACAGCGAAATCGACGACCCACCGGTGAACGAGACGTAAAAATTGAGGATCATCGGCACGAAAGTGAACAGGCCGAAGATGATCATGTTGGGCAACAGCAGCGCATAGGGCACGCCGGACCGGCCCCAGAGGCTTTGCGCCAATTCGACGGGAAACCCGAGCAGATCCATCAGGAACTGCGGGATCTGACGCAGCCGGTAGCTGCGGTGCCTCAGCAGCCAGACGCTGCCACCCAGCACCCATGCAAGACCGACAGCGGTCAGAAGCGCACCAGCTGGACTCAACGGACTTGCCCTCCGAACGTTTCAGTACAGGAAACCTGTCCACGGGGCCGGGTTGCAGCCCCGTGACGATGGCAAATGGGAACGCGACCCAAACAGGGTCAGTTCGCGTTCGTCGCGATCTCTTCCTCGATCTTGGCAATCGCCTCGTCGAGCGTCAGTTCGCCGTTCATTACCCCGCTGAGATACTGGGTGGTGGCATTGAACACTGCGGTATTGGTCGGATTGCCCTGGGCGGCATAGGCCTGCGGCGTCTGTTCCGCAGCGGTCGCCACCATTTCCGCGAACAGGTTCAGCCCCTCGGCCACCGCCGGCAGCGCACCGGCGGACTCGTAGTCGAGCCCCTCATCCTGCAGCGTCTTGTTGGCGGGAATGGCAAAGGTACGGGTATACCATTCACGGGCATTCTCCGTCTCGCCCATCCAGGCAACGAAGGCCGCGGCCTCGTCCGGATGCTCGGAGTGGTTGAAGGCCACGAGACCCGCGCCGCCCGGCATCACGCCACAGCCCGCCGGCCCGCAGGGCACCGGCACCACCGCCCAGTCGAACTTGTCACCGACATTGTTCTGCACATTGCCGATGTTCCAGGACCCGGACATGTAGAACGGCACGTCCTGGTTGAAGAACATCTCGTTGCCGTTGGCGTATTTGGTGCCCGACATCGCCGGCCAGACATCCGGCGGCATCAGCCCGCTGGCATGCCAGTCGATCATCTTCTGCGCGAAGGTCCGGTAGCCTTCGTCGATGATCCACTTGCCGTTCTCATCGAAATACTTTGCGCCGTAGGACATCGCCGGACCCGCCATCCGGTGCCCGGAACGGTCCATCACCATCCCGGCATAGGATCCGGTCGCGTCCATCACCTCCTGGGTCGCTTCGGCCCAGTCATCCCAGGTGGAGCCCGGCGGCGGAACCTCAACTCCCGCCTCCTCGAACATCGTCAGATTCACATACGGCCCGGTTACGGTCATTTCCGTATGAAAGCCGTTGATACCGTCCGGCTTTCCCGCCCGATACCAGGGCAGCACCGCCCCGTAATCCGCTTCCCAGGTGGCGGCATCCACGTAGGGTGTCAGATCGATGTAATAGGGGTTGAGCCCGCCAAGGTCGGTCACCAGCGCCAGATCCGGGCCGGACCCGGCCTCAAGCTGCACCGGCAGCTGCTCGCGGATCACGTCATATCCCACCACGTTGAGATTGATGTTCACGTCCGGCGCAACTTCCTTGTAGCGCTCGATGAAATCGGCCAGCACCGCGCCCTGATTGTCGTTGGAGTTCGCCATGAGATCGAGATCGACCGCGCCGGCCGACGTTCCGGCCGAAAGCGCCACGGCCGAAGCCGTTGCCAGTGCGGCAAGACGCATGGATACTTTAACTCTGTTGTTCATTTTGGCTCCCTGAAGACGCTTATTACTGAAGTCTGTTTTCTGCATACTGCGCGAGCCCATCCGACAGGTCAACAGACCTTTCAGACCGCGGCGCTGCCGAGACTCCGGGCCAGAAAGTCGAGCACCCTCAGGCGCATCTCCGGGGTTTCCTCGTGTCCGGCATCCGGCTCGACATGAAACTCCAGCAACTCCGACGCTCCAGCCGCCGCATAGGCCGCCTCGAGATCCCGCCGGCCGATCGCGAAACACTCCGGTGACGTGAAGCCGTCCTGCAGGCCCACGCACTGAAGCTGCGGGCGCGGCGCGCAAAGGCCGGCCAGCGTGCCGGTGGACAGATGCCGCAGCAGGCCGGGAACCGTCATGTAGTGACCGTGACCGTCATGGGCACCGCTTTCGATCAGACAGGCCAAGTCGGCGAAACTGCACATGCTGACCACCGCCGAAACCCGCCGGTCCAGGGCCCCGAGCCACCAGGCGAGGGTTCCGCCCATGGAAATGCCGAGAGCGGCGATCCGCGTTGCGTCGACCTCCGGGTGATCCGACAGCCAGGCCAGCCCCGCCGCCTGCTCGGCCAGCATTTCACCGAACAGCGTCGTTCCGCGCCACAGAAGCGCCTTGGAGGCCGCCGACTCGGTCACGTCGGAGCGGCTGCCGAAACAGGGCATCTCGACGCAGAGCACCGCGTATCCCGCCGCCGCCAGATCGCCGAGATAGGCCCCCTGCAGCGCCGGCCGCCCCTCGGTCAGTTCGCGCAGACCGATGTCATAGCGGCCGCCATGGGCATGACAGTAGAGAACCGCCGGGGCCGGGCCGCCGCCGCGCGGGTGCAGAAACTGTGCCGGAACCCGGACCCCCTCCGGGGTGACGAACTCCAGGGTGTCGATCTGCGTATCGGCAACCGCCCCGGTGGCCGTCACCGACATTTCGGCAAAGTCGAGAGTGCCGACCCGGCCTCCCAGCAGATGCCGAACGGTTTCCCTGGTTTCCGCCGCCATGTTCCGATCCCCCGCTCTTGCCGATGCCCGAGTGTTGCACTCTTTGCCAATGTGTTGAACAAGTTCCTGCACCGGCAGACGGAACAGATTTCGGGAGGCTTCACACATCATGGGATCCGGCGCATTTGACGAACTGCAACCGGGACAGGCCGTGACACGCTGGGCGATGTCGGCGCCGGTCTCGGAACTCTTTCCCGGCACGCCCCGGCCGCAACCGGACCGGATGGACTACCGGTTCGTCCTCAGCGGCGTGTTCACCGGCGAATCACCCGCCCGGGAGGCGCTGCGCACCCGGCCCGCCGTGATCGATCCGCCGGTGCCGTCCGGTCCGTTTCCCGACATTCATCCCGGCGGCAGTTCGCCCAATGTGGACTTTTCCCGGTTCT
>JAUIHM010000161.1 GCA_030432315.1 Alphaproteobacteria bacterium
GCGGCCGTTCTTCACGGCGTCCATCTGGCTGGCGACCGGATCGGTGCGCAGGAATTCCAGCTTCTTCTCGTAATCATCGGCGGCAAACCGGCGGCGGTCCATGCGGGCAATCACGATCACCGTCGGGTTGGCCTTGGCGATGGTTTCCCAGCCGACGGTCGGCCATTCCTCGTCGGTCTCGATAACATTGCGCAGGCCCAGCTGCTGCATCATGTAGCCCGGCGCGCCCTTCTGGCCGGCCACGAACGGGTCGCTCTCCATCTCAGGCGACGAGAACCAGAACACGGCGGAAGCATCTTTCAGAGCAACCTCCTGCGCCTTGGCCACCGCCGCAGCCTCGCGGGCCTTGTAGCCGGCGACCAGCTCCGCGCCCTTTTCGGCCGCGCCGAAGATCGCCGCCAGTTCTTCGATGCCCTGATACAGGCTCCCGGTGGTGAACATTTCTGTCCGGGTGCCGTCGCCGCCGGTGGTGTTGTCCTTGCCGGCGCAATCTGCGGGCAGCACATAGGTCGGGATGCCGAGGTCATGGAACTGCTCGCGCTTGGCGACGATGCCTTCGGGACCGACGTGCCATTCGTACTGCGCCGCCACCAGGCCGGGGCGTTTGGCGACCACGCTTTCAAAGCTCGGGTCGTTGTCCGCCAGACGCTCGACCTTGGCGTTCACCTCGGCATATTCCGGCAGCACGTCGTTGAACCAAACCGAGGTGCCCAGCACCTTATCCCCCAGCCCCAGCGCATAGAGCACTTCGGTGGCCGCCTGGCCAACGGTTACGGAGGACGCCACGGGGGTTTCGAAGGTGAGGGACTGGCCGCAGTTTTCGATTGACAGCGGAAAGGTCTCATCAGCTGCCGCGGCCTGTGCCGCAAGGGTGAAGGACAGGCCAATCAGGCCGGAACGCAGGAACATTTTAGTCGATCTCCATGTGTCAATGACCGGAGAACGGGTGAAAGGGCATTGACCGGCGGTGCGGAGGGTCTGAGCCCTTCCTCTGCGGCGCCTGATCGCGGCGGCGCATCCTGCCGGCAACCTCCCCGGACAACCCCGCCCGGTGTGCTTCGGTTTCTTTACCGGCAGGTCTCCTGACTGGCGGGTCATCGTCTGGGCCGTCTTCCCGGACCGCTGGGATCCAGTGACACGATGGCACAGCACTCGCCGCCTACAGTTGCGGGGGCAGTTCCGTTTGGCGCCCGGCTGGCACCACGGATTCCCTCTTAGCCCTTGCGGGACCGGTTAGGCGCGCGTAGCGCATCGCCTTCCTTGCGGCAAGAAAAAGTTGCCGCTGGCTGGGAAAACCCCGGCGGGAAGCCCGCCCTGCCGGGCGGGTTACAGGATCTCGTCCTCGTCAAACATCGGATCGTCCTCCAGCTGGGCGCTGATGTCCTCGACCGAATCCTCTGCCTTTCTGAAGGAGGGAACCCTTCCCAGATGGAACACCGCATCGCCCTCGTTCACGACGGGCATTACCGCGCGGCCGACAATCAGCCCGTCGAAGGGGGCCAGGATTTCCTTGTCCTGCTCGCCGAAAGGGTCCGAGACCGACCCCATCAGCTCCCCTTCCCGGACCAGTTCCCCGTCATTCCTGTAGACCCTCAGAAGCCCGCCCATCGGCGCCCGCAGCCATTTGCTGGAGGCGCAGAACTGCGGCTGCGATTTGGGTTTGGAAATGCCCTTGGCCGGAACCATCCCCATGTGCCGCAGCACCCGCAGGATGCCGGCCAGCCCGGCCCGGATCGACAGCTCGTCAAACCGCAGGCCCTCGCCCGCCTCAAAAAGCAGGATGTCCTTGCCGATCTCCCTGGCCGCACCGCGCAAAGAGCCGTCGCGCAGCGGCGACTGCATCACGATGGGCGCGCCGAACACCCCGGCAAGCTCCCGGGTTTTCGGGTTGTCGGGCGAGATGCGGATCTGCGGGTAATTGGTCCGGTGGACCGCCGCCGAATGCAGGTCGATCCCCAGATCCGAGCGGGCGACCACCTCGCTCATGAACAGATGCGCCATGCGCGAGGCCAGCGAGCCATGCTCGCTGCCGGGAAACGCCCGGTTCAGGTCGCGCCGGTCAGGCAGGTAGCGGGAATGGTTGATGAAGCCGAAGGCATTGACGATGGGCACCGCTATCAGCGTGCCCTTGAGCGTCGTCAGGTTCGGCGCCCGCAGCAGCCGCCGGATGATCTCCACCCCGATCACCTCGTCGCCATGCACGCCGCCGCTGACAAAGACCGTCGGCCCGTCCTGACGGCCATGCACCACATGCGCTGACATGGTCACCGGCGTGTGATCGGACAGGACGCTGACCGGCAGGTCGACCGTCAGCCGCGAGCCCGGCGCCACTCTGGCGCGGCCGATGGTAAAATGCTGCCGCCCCCTCATGCGCTCACCCCTTGCCCTTGGTTTTGGTGGCACCTGCCTTGGCGTTCTTTTCCAGGAACTCGATCATCTTGCCGGCGATATCCAGGCCGGTGGCCTTTTCCACCCCTTCCAGGCCGGGGGAGGAGTTCACTTCCATCACCACCGCGCCGTGATTGGCGCGCAGCATGTCAACACCGCAGGCGTTCAGGCCCATGGTCTTTGCCGCGCGCACGGCGGTGGCGCGTTCTTCCGGCGTCAGTTTCACGACCTGAGCCGACCCGCCGCGGTGGAGGTTCGAGCGGAAGTCGCCCTCGGCCCCGGTGCGCTTCATCGCGGCCACGACCTTGCCGCCGATCACGATCGCCCGGATGTCGGTGCCGCCGGCCTCCTTGATGAACTCCTGCATGAGGATGTTGACGCCGGCGCCGCGGAACGCCTCGACCACCGACTTGGCCGACCGGTGGGTATCGGCCAGAACCACGCCGATGCCCTGGGTGCCCTCCAGCAGTTTGATCACGATCGGCGCACCGCCGGCGAGTTTCAGCACTTCCTCGGTCTGCTTGGGGTCATGGGCAAAGGTGGTGACCGGCAGGCCGACGCCGTCGCGCGCCAGCAACTGCATCGAGCGCAGCTTGTCCCGCGACCGGCCGATGGCGACGCTTTCGTTCAGCGGGTAGACCCCCATCATTTCGAACTGCCGCAGCACTGCCGTGCCATAGAAGGTGACCGAGGCGCCGATCCGCGGGATCACGGCGTCATAGCCCTTCAGCTGCTCACCATTGTAATAAACTTCCGGGCGGCGGGTTGCGATGTTCATGTAGCAGCGCAGCGTGTCGATGATGTCGAGCTGGTGCCCCCGCTCCTCTGCCGCGGCCTCGAGGCGCTTGTGCGTATACAGGTTGGCATTGCGG
>JAUIHM010000069.1 GCA_030432315.1 Alphaproteobacteria bacterium
ATAGATGCTGTCTGGGCGGAGAGTTTCCCCGGGCTGCATGACAACGCCATCGCCGCATGGCAGAATTTCCCTGTCAGCTTTCTCTGGGATCCGGTTGGCACATTCATTCTGGGTCTGCCGCTGACGGTGCTGCTGCTCGGTGTTGCTTTTCTGTTGTGGATCACACGGCGCCGCGGACGAGGTCGTGGATAAACGAGAGTTTGCTGATCGCCGGTGTGCTGAGCGCGAAGGGGTAGAGATCGCTGTGACCCATACTTCGGTTGAGGCTGTTTAGCGCAACCGTCAGTGGCAGCCAGGCCTCGACCAGTGCCTTGAACGACGGGGAGTCGTAGGGGTCGAACGGCACGTTCGTGGAAACCTTCGGATTTGACGTGACCGTCGGGTCGACGACCATTCCGAAACTCGCAGCAGTATCGAGCGTGTCGACCATGTGCAGGTAATGGGTCCAGGTTTCGGCGAAATCCTCCCAGGGGTGCATGGTAGCGTAGGCACTGACATAGCCGTGCTGCCAGTTGGAGGGGGGGCCGACTTCATAGTGGCGTTCGAGTGCTTCGGCGTAGTCCGCGCGTTCGTCGCCGAACACGTCGCGGGCCGCGTCTATGCGTCCGCCTTCCTGGACAAGTACGTTCCAGTAGTAATGTCCGACCTCATGGCGCAGGTGGCCAAGCAGGGTGCGGTAACTCTCGTTCATCTGCAGACGGCGGCGTTCCCTTTCCGCTGAATCGGCCTCGGCGATGTTGATGGTGATCAACCCGTCGTCGTGCCCGGTCATTACCCGTTCGTTCGGCGCGTCGGCAAGGAAATCGAATGCCAGCCCGCGATCGCCTTCCGACTGGCGGGTGCAGAGCGGAAGGTTCAGCCGCATCAGCGCATAGACCAACCGCCGTTTTGCCGCTTCGATCAGCCGCCACTTTTCCGCATTATCGGCGATGTCGAGGTCGGGAATGGTGTGGTTGAGCCGACAGGCGTCACAGAACGCACGCCCCGAACCTGCCGGGACCAGCCAGTTGCAGCCGGCCGCATCGGCGTTGCCGCAGGGGATCATTGCCGTGCCGGGATTGCCCAGTGCGGTGACGGTGCCGTCCGCCATCGTGTCGATCGCGCTGAGCAGCATCAGGTTGGGAAGAAAACCCAACCGGGTGTTGCATCTCAGGCAGTGGGAATTCTCAAAATGCAGCATCTGGCCGCATTTCTGACAGGTGAAAAGGCGCATCGGCTCAGCCCCGCGGCACGGCTGGAGCGGAGGCGGTGCGCGGAAGGCCCGACAGGTGTCCTCCGAGGGTTCGATTTTCCGAACAGAGCGTCTTGTTCATTGCGGTTGCTTTCTGCAGGCGCGGTCGCGGACACTTCAACCACGGCGCTTTCGTCTGTCGCGCGGCCCGTCGACGTCAAACAGACCGGCAAGCTGTTCCGTCATGGCGCCGGCGAGCTGTTCCACGTCGGTGATCGTTACCGCACGCTGGTAGTAGCGGGTGACGTCGTGCCCGATACCTATGGCGACAAGTTCTACCGCGCGGCGCCGTTCGACAAGGTCAATTACGTCTCTGAGGTGTTTTTCGAGGTAGTTGGCCGGATTGACGGACAGGGTTGAATCGTCGACGGGAGCCCCGTCGGAGATCACCATCAGGATCTTGCGGGCCTCCGACCGGTGCATCAGCCGGCGATGCGCCCATTCCAGCGCCTCGCCGTCGATGTTTTCCTTCAGCAGACCCTCTTTCATCATCAGCCCGAGATTGGGCCGCGCACGGCGCCAGGGTGCGTCAGCGGACTTGTAGATGATGTGGCGCAGGTCGTTCAGCCGCCCAGGAAGAGGCGTGCGGCCCTGGGCGAGCCAGTCCTCACGGCTCTGGCCGCCCTTCCAGGCGCGGGTGGTGAAGCCGAGAATCTCGACCTTTACCTGACAGCGTTCGAGGGTCCGTGCCATCACGTCGGCAGAAATCGCGGCAATGGATATCGGCCGGCCACGCATCGACCCGGAATTGTCAAGCAGGATGCCGACCACCGTATCCCGGAAATCCGTATCGCGTTCGCGCTTGAAGGACAGCGGAGTTGTCGGATTGGAGACAACGCGGGCCAGGCGGCCAGCGTCAAGCGTGCCCTCCTCGATGTCGAATTCCCAGGCGCGGTTCTGCTGCGCCTGGAGCCGGCGCTGCAGCTTGTTGGCAAGGCGGGACACTGCACCTTTCAGCGGTTCGAGCTGCTGGTCAAGATAGCTGCGCAGGCGGGTCAATTCGACCGGATCCGCGAGGTCTTCAGCATTGATGACCTCGTCAAACTTTGTGGTGTGCACCCGGTATTCCGGATCGGCCTCGGAGTGCACAGGTGGCAAGTGCTCTTCCGGTGCCTCGCCTTCCTGAAGTTCAGCCTCTTCCGTCATGTCGGGATCGGTCGCCTGCTCCGTGGCGGCCTGCATCTGGTCGGAAGAGGTCTGCTGGTCGGGGGGCGTGTCTTCCTGAACCTGGTCCTGGTTGGCCTGTTCGTCCTCGTCACCGCCGGGTTGCTCGTCATCCTGCTCGTTTTCGGTTTCGCTGTCGTCGGAACTTTCCTCGTTCTGGTCTTCGTCGGGATCCTCGCCAAGCTGGTCGCCATAGCCCAGATCCTGAATCACCTGGCGGGCAAACCGGGCGAAGGCCTGCTGATCGTGAAGCACGCCTTCAAGTCCATCGAGGGTGCCGCCGGCATTGCTGTCGAAGAAGTCGCGCCACAGGCCCAGCACATTTTCGGCCCCGGCCGGAAGGTCGCGGCCGGTTGCTAGCTTGCGCACCAGATATCCGGCGGCCTGGGCCAACGGCGCGCGTTCTGTATCCTGGATTTCTGCAAAGCCGAGGCGCCTCGTTTCCGCCGCGATCTTCGCATCAATGTTTCCTGCCGTCCCTGGCATGGCGCGCGCGCCGACCGCTTCGCAGCGGGCGGTTTCCATTGCCTCGAACAACTCGCAGGCGGTTTCGCCCTGCGGAGTGTAGCGGCGGTGAGTTGCATTGTCATGGTAGCGCAGGCGAAGCGCGTAAGCGTCTGCGGTTCCCCGGGCGAGCATCACCTCGTCACGGGTCATGCGGCGTGTCACCTGCGGTAATCGCATCCCGTCCTTGCGCAGACCGGGCGGATCGACCGAGAACGCGACTTCCAGGTCGGCATCCCCGGCCATGGCACGCGTGGCGTCGGCCAGGGCCCTCTTGAACGGATCGGCGGGATTGTCGGACGGTCGGCTGCTCACCTGATCTCCTGGCTCAGCCCAAACTGACGCTGGCGGCACTCTCGGGCAATTCCGCGTCAAAGCAGCGCTGATAGAATTCGGCAACGGTCTGGCGTTCCAGCTCGTCGCATTTGTTGAGGAAGGTTACCCGGAACGCAAAGCCCACATCCTTGAAAATGCGCGCATTTTCGGCCCAGGAGAGAACTGTGCGCGGCGACATGACGGTCGAAAGATCGCCGTTCATAAACGCCGCACGGCTGAGGTCGGCGACCGTAACCATCCGGCTTACGGTGGCGCGTCCGGCCTCTGTTGCATACTCGGGGTATTTGGCCAGAACGATTTCGACTTCGGAATCGTGCGGCAGGTAGTTGAGCGTAACGACGAGGCTCCAGCGGTCCATCTGACCTTGGTTGATCTGCTGTGTGCCGTGGTAGAGGCCGGTGGTATCGCCAAGGCCGACCGTGTTGGCGGTCGAAAACAGCCGGAAATAGGGGTTAGGGCGGATCACGGTGTTCTGGTCGAGCAGTGTCAGCTTGCCGTCGACCTCCAGCACGCGCTGGATGACGAACATCACGTCCGGACGGCCGGCGTCGTATTCGTCAAAGACGATTGCCACCGGGTTGCGCAGCGCCCAAGGCAGGATGCCTTCCTGAAATTCGGTGACCTGCACGCCGTCGCGCAGCTTGATGGCGTCCTTGCCGATCAGGTCGATGCGGGAAATGTGGCTGTCGAGGTTGACGCGCACACAGGGCCAGTTGAGGCGGGCGGCGACCTGTTCGATATGGGTCGATTTGCCGGTGCCGTGGTATCCCTGAATCATCACCCGGCGGTTGTGGGCAAATCCAGCGAGAATCGCCAGTGTCGTATCGCGGTCAAAACGGTAAGTTGAATCGATGTCGGGCACACGGTCAGAGCCTGTCGCAGACCCGCGAATAGTCATGTCTGTGTCGATCCCAAAGAGATCGCGCACGCCATAGTCCACTGTCGGTTCCATGCTCATTTCCACACCGCCGTCCGCCATTGGTATCCTCGTATTTTCCACGCGTGTCCTGCATCAAATTGCCGGTGAGGGCAAGAGGAAGGGCGTGACGCCCCGTCTGGCAGTGATCTCAGCTGTTTTGCGCCGCGCCCTCCTCCACAATGCAGCTATATGCCGGTCGAACCACATGGACCGGCTGTCGGGTTGCAGAGAACACTGATCGACTCTAGCCTGCGAGGCAGCAAGGGGGAGCGATGCATACATTCCTGAACCTTTCCGCATACATCCGGTCACTTTCGCCGGGCGTGGTTGGTCTCGCGATGCTGCTGCAGGCCTCGGGCGCATTGGCCCGGCCGGTCGACTACGTGTCGCAGGGTACGCCGGTATTCCGTTTCGACGTCTCTGATGACTGGCAGTACCGTATCGGACCTGACGTGCCGGTTTCGGAAATGCCGAAAGGAACTACACCTGCGCCGCGGGTCATCTCCGTGCGGCCACCTGGTGAGGATGGTATCATGTGGACCGGTCTGTGGGTGCCGCCGGGTGTAGAGAGTATTGCGGATGCGCGTGCTTACCTTCAACGCCTGGGTCCGCGTCTGCTCGACGCGCCGCAGGTGGGTCACAGCGACCGGCGAAGTGTAAACGGCAGGCCTGCGCAGGTTTTTTCAGGAACAGGTACCCGCACGGGCCGCGATTTCGATTTTGTCTTTGCTGTGGTGGAACTGGCGCCCGGCCGGGTCGCAGTGGCGGCATTTGTTGGCGAACCTGGCATATTCGACCGTTACGAGGAGGCACTAGTGGATCTGTTGAACTCGGTGGTTCCACTGGAGGCGGGCAAATGAGATGCAAGGGCGTTGTTGCACTGATTGTCGTAGCGGGGCTTTCGGGATGCTCCGGCGGTTCTGTCTATTACGGCGATCCTTTTTACGACCCATGGGATTACGGGTTCCGATACGGCATCTACGGAACCCATGCGGACATAGACGTGGACATTGATCGGCCGGACCGTCCCGATCGACCTGAACGTCCCGACAGACCGGATCGGCCGAACCCGCCGCCGAACATGCGGCCGGACCTGCCGGATCGCCCGCCAGGCGGCTTTACCGGCGGCGGACGTCCGGGCGGCGGCTTTGCCGGCGGTGGCAGACCTGGCGGTGGCCGGAGTTTTGGCGGAGGTGGCCGCAGACGGTAGTCCGCGCGGCGTCCCCAGTCAGTCCTTGAAACTGCGGCTGATCTTGATCTGCTCCCAGGCCCAGACGACTTCGGAGAGACGGGCCTCGTCGTCCCGTCGTCCACCATTCATGTCTGGGTGAAGGTCCTTCACGAGTGCCTTGTACTGTTTGCGAATTTCCGATTTGGTCTGGGAATCCCCCGCTTCGAGGATTTCCAGTGCCCGGCGTTCGGTCGGGGGCAGGCGGCGCTGTGCGCGACCGTTCTCCCGTCCGGCACCCGGGTTGAGCGTGCCTTTGTCGCCCAACAGGTCCATTGGATCATCGAGGCCAAAGCGCTGCCACGCCTTGCCCTCGGCATGGGGCTGGCTCGTCGCAGCCGCCTTGCTGGTGCCACCGAATGGACGTGTCGGCCGTTCCCACACCCGGTCGGCTGCAAACTGAGATTCCAGATCCATTTCCGAGTGGGAGTCGAAGAAGTTCCATTTGAGATTGTATTCGCGGATGTGCTTCATGCAGAACCACAGAAACTCTTCAAGATTGTCCGGCGACTTGGGGGCACGGAACTTCCCGGGGCTGTCGCACTCCGGGTGCGCGCAGATACGGCTCGAGCTCTCAACCGCGCCGGATTTGCCGCGGGCGCGGGCGCGGCGCTTCTTGTCGGCAGTGACGGAAATGTCGAATTCAAACGGAGTGCGGCGAACCATCGCGGGCCGTGTCCTTTCAAGCTTGCGACTCGGGGGCCAGAGTTTAGTGTTTTGTACGGGCTGGCCAAGTCCGATCTTGGAAAAGAGGGAAACATGACCAAAGTGGCGCGGGAAACATCCCAGTCCATACAGACCAAACTTCAGCAGGCATTCTCCCCGTCAGTTCTGGAAGTCATTGACGAAAGTGAGCAACATCGGGGCCATGGCGGGTGGCGCGAAGGGGGCGGCACCCATTTTCGGGTGGTTATGCAAAGCGCGGAGTTCGATGGTCTGAACCGCGTCGCCCGATCCCGCGCCGTACACCGGGTGCTGCGGGAAGAACTTCAGGGGGGCGTCCATGCGCTTGCCTTGGAACTCTCCGGCAGCACACCCTGATCAGGTCCGTTCCGGGGCTTCGATCCGCGGCGACGGACGCAGCGGAGACTGGCTGTCGGCGCCGGGCGCGCGCGGGGCCAGCACCGGTTCGCGCCGTCCCGGGGTCACTTCGCGCATCCGGTCGGCAAAGTTGCGCGGTTCGGTTTCGCGTGAAGCGGCGGGCGCTTCGGGATACTCGGCGGCTGCAGCGCGGGAGGAATGTGAGGTTTCCAGCCGAGGCCCGAGGCTTTCCCGGTGACGGCGGAACACCAGTACCACAACGGTCTGTTCGCGGGCGCGGCGCAAGAAACCGCCCGGAACTTCCGTCTCGATACTTTCCGATCGGACATATTCCCAGCCGGCGCGGGCCTGTTCGTTGATCGCCTCGGTCAGGGTCAGGGCAAAGAGGTCGGCGGGGTCGCGCACGCCCTTGGTTTTTTTGCTGCGGCGGGGGGCCGGAACAACCTTGTAATCAAAAAAACTCATGCTTTCATCCTGTTGTGCGGCATCAGGTGAGATTCAGTTTGGCCTGGACAATCTGGTTGACGGCCTTGGGATTGGCCTTGCCGCCGGAGGCCTTCATTACCTGGCCCACAAACCAGCCGGCCATCGCGGGTTTCGCCTGGGCCTGGGCGACCTTGTCGGGGTTTGCGGCGATGACCTCGTCGACGACCTTCTCGATGGCGCCGGTGTCGGTCACCTGTTTAAGGCCACGGGATTCAACGATTTTCGACGGATCTCCGCCTTCGGTCCAGAGGATCTCGAACACGTCCTTGGCGATCTTGCCGGAGATGTCACCGCTGGCGATCAGATCTATGAGGCCGCCGAGTTGATCGGGGTTGATCGGGCTGTCCGTGATTGTATGGCCCTCGCGGTTCAGGCGGCCGAAGAGTTCGTTGATGACCCAGTTTGCCGCCTGCTTGCCGTCGCGACCCCGGGCGACGGATTCGAAATAGTCGGCGCTGGCCACTTCGGCGGTCAGCACCCCGGCGTCATACTCCGTCATGCCGAAGTCGTTGACAAAACGGGCTTTTTTGGCGTCAGGAAGTTCTGGCAAACCGGCCCTGATCCCGTCGATCCAGGACTGTTCGATCTCCAGCGGCAGCAGGTCCGGATCTGGGAAGTAGCGGTAGTCGTGGGCTTCTTCCTTTGAGCGCATCGAGCGTGTCTCGCCCCGGTTGGGGTCGTAGAGACGGGTTTCCTGGGTGACGGTGCCGCCGTCCTCAAGAATCGCGATCTGACGTTTCGCTTCAAAATCAATGGCCTGCTGGATGAAGCGCATGGAGTTCATGTTCTTGATCTCGCAGCGGGTGCCAAGATGGGAGAAGTCCCCGGTTTCCTGGTATTTTTCGTAGGCGCCGGGCGGGCATACGCTGACGTTGACGTCGGCGCGCAGGGAGCCTTCCTGCATGTTGCCGTCGCAGGTGCCGAGATAGCGCAGGATCTGTCGCAATTTCCGAACGTATTCAGCGGCTTCTTCGGGACCGCGAATGTCGGGGCGCGAGACGATTTCCATCAATGCGACGCCGGTGCGGTTGAGGTCGACATAGCTGAGCGCCGGGTCGAGATCGTGGATCGATTTTCCCGCATCCTGTTCGAGATGGATGCGCTCGACGCGGACCCTCCGGGCGATGCCGGGGGCCATGTCGACGAGAATTTCTCCTTCTCCGACAATGGGATGATAGAGTTGGCTGATCTGGTAGCCCTGGGGCAGGTCGGGGTAGAAGTAGTTTTTGCGGTCAAACCGGGAATAGCGGTTAATGGTCGCCTTCAGACCGAGACCGGTGCGCACGGCCTGTTCGACGCAGAATTCGTTGAGCACCGGCAGCATGCCGGGCATGGCCGCGTCGACGAGGCTGACATTGGTGTTGGGATCAGCGCCAAATTCGGTGGAAGCCCCTGAAAACAGTTTGCTTTTCGAGGATACCTGGGCATGGACCTCGAGACCGATGACCAGTTCCCAGTCGCCTTTGGCGCCGGCAATGACCTTGGGTTCGGGCTCTTTGAAGGCAAGCTCGGCCATGTGTTCTTCCGTTCGTGAAAACCGCCGCCGGTCATAAACCTCCGGGGCAGCGGCGGCAAGCGAAACCCGATGACGGGACCGTGTTAACCGGTGGCGGGCGGATACCCTTTCGATACCCATCCGATACCCAACCGATACCTACGATTCCGGTTTGGGGCAAATTGGTTAATGCCGGGTTCAGGGATTGTTTACCCGATGGGGAAGCGGGTGGTTGGGGCGGGGTTGAAGCGCGCGCAGAAACAGGCCGCGGCAATTCAGGAGGTGCCGGAGCGGAAGTGCGGAAGCCGGTCGCGGGGTCGCCCGACCTGGACATGGTCCCGGTCATCGGTCGATCTTTGGCACGGGAAAGCCACTGGCGGACGGCGGTTTGGGGTTCCGTTGCGCCGGGGGTCAAAGGCCCTTGTAGGCGGACCAGAAGGCGCTGTAGCTCCCTTCCCAGCTGTAGGCATGGGGGGTATTCTTGTCGCCGCGTTGGGGTTTGGCGTGCAGTTTGGAGGCGTTGGCATTGCCGACCGACGGGCCGGAGGCGCCGGGATGGTCATGGATGACCACGTCGGCGATGTGCACGGGCGCCGGGCCGGCGGTCCAGACGCTGATCCGGCATTCGCGGGTCTTGCCTTTGCTGTCCAGATTGATCCAGTTCGTGTCACGCTGCAGGGCGTAGATGCCTTCGCCGATCCGCAGCGAGACGACCTGCAGCCACGGCAGGAACCGGTTGTCGGCGACCTCGTTGTAGCCATTGAGACCGAGGGGACCGATGCTGGCGTCGAGCGCGGCGAACAGCGCGGTTTTCATCTGCGCGAGGTTCTGGCCGGCGAGACCGGCGAGGGCGGTGGCGACGGTGGCGGGCGGGATGTTGAACGGGTTCAGGTAGGCGAAGAACAGCAGCAGGTCGGCCGGGGTGCCGGCACCGACGATCGGCGCGAGATTGGCGATCTGTTCGGTGCGGTTCGCGCCAAAACTGAACGGGCAGGCATTGAGGAGCTGCAGGCAGGGGGCAACGTCGATGGTGCCGAGAATGGTGACGAGATGCGGCAGGGCCGGCCCGGACAGCAGCGCCTTGCAGGGGCCGATCTGCGCGCTGACCGCGGTGATGCGCGGCACGGAAACCGTACCGTGCAGTGCGACCAGGCCCGGCAGGCAGTCGTGCAGGGCGAAGATCTGCACGCATTGCGGGGTCAGGGCGGCGATGGCGGCACTGCAGGGCGTGGCGCCGCCGAAGGCGGTGATGGTGGTGTCAAGCTGAACGGCGGTGAGTACCGGGTTCAGCACCAGCTGTCGCAGGGCCGGGGCGGTTCGGCAGGCGGGCAACAGCCGGCGGACGAGGGTGCGGTTCTGATTTGCGAAGCCGAGGAACGTCAGCGCATCCTCGTCGTTCTGGATTTCCGCGGAGGCGAGAAAGTCGCGCAGGCTCTCGAAGGCGGTCTGGCCTTCCTGCTGGGCTTTGCTCTCTGCGTCGGATGCGCCGAAGTCGCCGTAAGATTGCATGAATTCGTCACGGGACGCCTTCTTGTGTTTTTCAAGCTCGCCGGTGGCGTGTTCCAGGTTCCCCCTCCGCGCTCCTGACAGGACTTCCTGCTGGCGGCCGGTGAGTTTTTTCGTTGCATGTGCCGTGAGGTCCTTTTCCGCCCTGTCCCGGTTTGCGGCAACGCCGGTCTGACCCTTTTGCCGACCGGTGGCGACAGCTTCGGCGCGGGCATCCTCGGCGGCGGCGTGCTGGTCGGGGCGGAAGTCGAATGCGGCATGGGCGCCGATGCCGTCGCCAACCTGGTCGAGCACGCCCATGACCCGGGTGCAGAAGACCGGGTCGGTGTCGAGGCGCGGATAGACCGGCTGCAGGGCGAGGATCCCGACCATGCCGAGACGGGCATCGCGGACGTTGTGTTGCAGGGCGTAGAAAAGGGTGGCGCGGGCCTGGGCGTTGTTCTGCAGACCGTGGATCAGGATCAGCAGACCGGTGCCCGGCAGGCGCTGGAAGTCGGCATGGACCCGGCGGACGAGGCGGCAGGCGCCGTCATTGAGTGCGAGGGTCAGCGCCGGGGTGCAGTTGGTCACCAGGTGGGTGAGCAGGATGACGTCGCCGCCGGCAAGGGTGAGGGCATTGAAGGCGGCGGGTTCGCTCAGACCGCCGGCCATTGCGGTCAGGGTCGCGTCGGTCACCGGCGCGGCGCAGAGTGCGAGGCGGTTGACGAGGGTGAGGGTGATGCGGTCGTCCGGCAGCAGCAGTTCGCAGGCCCGGTAGATGACGGCGCGTTTCGGGGCGGTGTCGGAGCAGAGGCTGACGACGTGCAGGAGCGGTGGCGTTGCGACCCGGCCGAGGTCGCGGGACAGCGCCTTCAGAAGGGCAAGGGCGCGCGGCGAATAGGGGGCCGGGCCTTCGATTTCGGCGCGGGCCTGCCATGGCAGGGCGGGGGTGCCTTCGAGCGCGGCGGCCTCACCGGCTTCGGGCTGCTCGGCGTCTTCGTCTTCGTCCGGGTGGTCGCTGACCCATCGGTAGGCGTTGACCACCGCTTCGAGATGGGCCTGGATTTCCGCCAGCTTTTCGGGGCCGGCCTCGAGGTTCTTGTCGCTGTGGAACTTCAGCAGCAGGCGTTTGTAGACGTCCTTGCGCCGGTCGGGGGGAAGGCTGCGGAACAGGCGGCGGTAGTGCTGTTCGAGGTCTCCGGCGCCGTCGGCGTTTTCTGCCTCATCGAGGGCGTTGCCGGGCACGAGGGCATTGCCGGGGACCAGCGCGTTGTCGGGGACCAGCGCGTCGGGTTCCGCGTTGTCCTGACCGGTATCGCCTTCCGCGCGTTGCAGCGGCGCGGGCCGGGCGCCGGGCTGCAGGGCGCCAAGGCGCGCGGCGGCGCCGGTGTTGGCGAGCCGGGCCAGACCGGCAAGGCGTCCGGTGCCGGGGCCGGCATCGGCCAGACGCTGCAGCGCGGCGATGCGTCCGCCGGCGGGTCCGCCGCCGGATGCGTCCGTTGCCATGCCGTCGGCAGGGGTGTGGGCGGAGGGCCGGCGGCCAGGTGCCGGCGATTTGGCCTGTGGGACCGGGGTACGAAAATCCAATTGTTTTTCCGCATTTACACGCATCCCGAGCGTAGAACGCCCTTAGGCGTTTGTCCATCGGTTTGCCCGGTGCGCCATCGCACCGGGCCCGGGCCTGCGGGTCTGGATCAGCGGGGTTTGGCGTACCATTCGACGATGGACGGAAGGGCGCGGAAGCTCTCGGCCAGGGTCTTGATGGCGGCGTGGGGGTCGAGGATGTCGGTGGGGATGTCGTCGATCACGCCGCCGGAGAGCCAGCGGTCGATCATGTAGATCTTGACGTCTGCGACGGAGGGGCCGGTGCCGCCGATGAACGGGCCGTCGCCGATCATCCGGTCGACGCAGGTGGCCCATTGCGGGATCCATTCGGTGGCCAGCACTTCGCGGGCGGCGCGGCGGGTGGCGGGATCCTGCATGCGCATGGTGGCGGAAATGCGGTGACGCATGTCTTCGGCGGCGTCCATCAGTGCATCGTGCCGCGCCGCTTCGAACATGTCGTCGGGGTGAAGTCCGTGGCGGCGGCCGATCAGCCGCAGGATGGCGTTGCTCTGGGCAAAGCTGCCGTGGCCTTCGATTTCCAGCACCGGAACGGCGGCGAACGGCAGGCCGGGTTTCAGCTCCGCGAAGGTTTCGCGGGCGAGGCGTCTGTCCTCGAACGGGACGCCGGCGAGGGTCAGGGCGAGGCGGACGTCCTCGCCGCGGCTGGCGGCCATGTCGAAGTAGGTGACGGTGTATTCGGTCATGAATCGGTCCTTGGGGGAGCGGGAGTCTGGGCTCCCGAACTGGTGAAATAATGGGCGGACGTTAGGTGAAACGGTGCATGGGGGGAAGATGCCGTTTGCGTCGCGGGCCGAGGTGAAAAGCGCGTGACAAGGCGCCGCGATTGCGATCAATTGGCCGGACGAAACGGGGGCGTCCGCCGGGTGGCGGGCTGAGAAGCACCCTTCGAACCTGAACCGGATCATGCCGGCGGAGGGAGTCTCGTGCGGGTTTCAGGACAGCCTGGGTTCCGGTGCGGCGCCCCTGACGGCACCAGGAGGAACCATGACGGAAAAGATCGATACGGCGGCGGCGCTGGAGGCGATGCAGGCGGCGAAGCCGCTGGTGCAGTGCATAACCAATTACGTGGCGATGAACGTGGCGGCGAACACGCTGCTGGCGGCGGGGGCGTCGCCGGCGATGGTGCATGACGCGCGCGAGGCCGGGGAGTTTGCGGCAATCGCCGGGGCGCTGACGGTCAATATCGGCACGCTGTCGCCGGCCTGGGTCGAGGGCATGGAAGCGGCGGTGGATGGAGCCAAGGGTGCCGGCAAACCCTGGGTGCTCGATCCGGTGGCGCATTTCGCCACCGGCTACCGGCGGGAGGTGACGCAGCGGCTGATGGACCTGTCGCCGGATGTGGTGCGCGGCAATGCGTCGGAGATTCTCGCGCTTGGTGGCGGTGCCAGCGCCGGTCAGGGAGTCGATGCGGGCGATGCGGTGGCGGCGGCCGAGGATGCGGCGCGCAAGATCGCCTGGAAGTATGGCGCGGTGGTCGCCGTGACCGGGGCGGTTGATTTCGTCACCGACGGGACGCGCGCGGTGCGGATTGCCGGCGGTTCGGATTACATGCCGCAGGTGACGGCGCTCGGCTGTTCGCTGACCTGCCTCGTCGGGGCCTTTGCCGCGGTGCGCAGGGACCGGTTCGAGGCGACGGTGGCGGCGCTCGCCATGTTTGCGGCGGCGGGGGAACAGGCGGAGCGGAAGGCCGAGGGGCCCGGCTCGTTCGGCTGGCGGTTTACCGATGCGCTGTCGGCGGTGGCTCCGGCGGCGATCGCCGCGGTGCGGGTGTTGCAGGTGTGAGGAAACTCCCGGATCTCTCGGTCTATCTGGTGCTGGACCGGGTCCTGTGCGGCCTGGTCGGCATGGCGGAGACGGCGCGGCTGGCGGTGGCGGGCGGGGCGACGGTGGTGCAGCTGCGCGACAAGGGCGCCGATACCGCGGCGATGGTCGCGGCGGGACGGGAGATTCAGGCGGCGCTGGCCGGAACCGGGGCGTGTTTCGTGGTCAATGACGACGTCGAGGCGGCGCGGGCGCTGCGGGCGGACGGGCTGCATGTTGGCCAGGACGACATGTCGGCGGCGGAGGCGCGGGCGCTGATAGGGCCGGAGATGATACTGGGGCTGTCGGTGGAAAACGTTGGCGCGGCGCGGGAACTGGATGCCGGTGTGGTGGATTACGTCGGCGCGGGGCCGGTGTTTGCCACAGCGAGCAAACCGGATCACAAGCCGCCGGTGGGATTTGACGGCCTGGCGGCGATCGTCACGGCCTCTCCGGTGCCGGCGGTGGCGATCGGCGGGTTGAAGGCACGCCATGCCGGCCAGGTGTTTGCGGCGGGCTGTGCCGGGCTGGCGGTGGTGTCGGAAATCTGCGGTCGCGGCGATCCGCGGGCCGCGGCGCGGATATTGGCGGAGGCAGTGCGGGAGGCACGGGGATGATTGCGACGGCGTTGACGATTGCGGGGTCGGATCCGTCCGGCGGTGCGGGGATCCAGGCCGATCTCAAGGCGTTTTCGGCCCGGGAGGTCTACGGCATGGCGGTGCTGACGGCGCTGACCGCGCAGAACACCCAGGGCGTGCGCGAGGTCAGTCTGGTGGAACCGCAGTTCGTTGCCGCGCAGATCGCGGCGGTGCGTGATGACGTGCGGATCGGCGCGGTTAAGATCGGCATGATCGGTACGGCGCCGATTGCTGCAGCGGTGGCGCGGGGACTGGAGGGGCTGGCGGCGCCGGTGGTGGTCGATCCGGTGATGGTGGCCAAGGGCGGACATGCGCTGCTGCCGGCGGAGGCGGTGGTGGCGGTGCGCGAACTGCTGCTGCCGCAGGCGGCGGTGGTGACGCCGAACCTGCCGGAAGCGGCGGCACTGATCGGCGGGGACGTGGCGACCGACCGCGTTGGCATGGAGGCTCAGGGGTGGCGGATCCTGGAACTGGGCGCCGGGGCCGCGCTCATCAAGGGCGGACACCTGGACGGCGGGGACAGCCCGGACGTGCTGGTGCATCCCGAGGGTGTCGAGTGGTTCGAGGGGCCGCGGGTGCCGACGGCAAACACCCACGGCACCGGTTGCAGCTATTCGGCGGCGATTGCGGCGGAACTGGCGAGGGGACTTGAACTGGTCGCGGCGGTACGGGCGGCGAAGGCATGGCTGGGCCGGGCGATTGCGGCGGCGGACGGCCTCGAAATCGGTGCGGGGCACGGGCCTGTGCATCATTTTGTCGATCAGTGGCGGGGGTCATGACGAAGCGCACCCGATGTGGCGGTGCGCGTGCGCGAAGCCGTGAATTGCCCCGGCCAGGTCAGCGGATTGCACGAATGCCAAGTGCAGCAGGGACACCGTGAAAGGAGCCGCATTGTTCAGGAGCCTTCCCGGGCTTTTGATGGTGGGTATCTTCTTGTGGGTGGTGACGGCCCAGGCCAGGGTGGGGGCGATATCCCGTGGAGCGGACCTGGCGGCGGGTCACTCAAATGTGCATGACTTGGCCGGGCGGGAATCGTCCGTTGGGCGCGCGGGCTACAGGCGTGAGTTGTCGGCGGCGTGCGCCGCGCTCGGCCTTGGTGTAAGCGGCGAGCCAGAGATGCGGGAGGTGTTTGCCGATCTGCGCTTTGCAGCTGTTTTCTCGGACGAACGGGTTGCGCAGGGCGATGTCCATGCAGCCCTCGGACCGGCAGAGCGGCCGCCACAGTTCATCTGATCCGTATTTCGCCGGAAACGCCCTCTGGGGCGGGTCCGAACTGATTCGTGCCCTGCGGGGCCGGATGGATATTTCCGACATCACACAATCCTTTTCGCGGCGCGGCTTTCTGGCCGCTTCGACAGCGTTCGCGGCGGCAGGGTCGCTGTCCGGTACCGGGCTGGGGCAGAGCGCATTGCGCGGGTTTCTGGCGACGACCCGGGTGTTCGACATCAACGGGCGCGCGGCGACGGCTTTTGGGCTCGTGAACTGGAGTGGGGGCAGGGGCTGATCCTCGATCCGGGCGAGCGGTTCCACGTTGAACTGACCAAAGGCCTCGATGAGGGGACGATCATTCACCGGCACGGGCAGGTGCCGCCGAACATCCAGGACGGCGTACCGGACATGCCGTTGCCGCTTTTGCGGCCCGTGGGGGTGCGGGTCATCAACGCATCGGCGGCGACCGTTTTCTGGATTGACGGTGGCGGGGTTGCGGCGCGGCTCGTTGCGGTGGGCGGTCACGCGGTGGCCCCGCTGGCGCGTACACGGTTTGGCATGGCGATGGCGCAGCGGGAGGGCGCGGGAGCGGACAGGCATCATTCCCGCCACGGCGGGCGCAATGGTGGCGCGGATCGGCGGGGTGACGGAGGTGGCGGCGCCTGCCTTCGACCGGGACCTCGACCAGGAAGGCCGGCTGCGGGCGCTGGAGCCGCTGGCCTGGCGACCGGTGGAGCGGACAGTAACCTTGATGCCGGGGGCGGGATGCAGCCCTACCGCTGGACGATTGACGGGCGGGTGTGGGGCGACCATGTCCCGGTGACGGCCAGGAGCGGCGAGCGGGTCGCGATGACGTTTCACAACATGTCGATGATCGCTCATCCGATGCATCTGCAAGGGCCTGTGTTTCAGGTGGTGGCGCTTGACGGCGTTCCGTTGAGCGGGGTGATGCGGGATATGGTGCATGTGCCGCCGATGGCGCGGGTGACGGTTGCGCGTGATGCCGGCGAGGCGGCGCGGTGGATGCCGCACTGTCACCACATGCCGCATCTCGCGTCGGGCAGGATGACGGAGTTTGCCGTTTCCGCCCGGCCCGCGCATCGCCGCGTGCCGGCGGTGTCAACTCAGGCGGTGCTGCGCGGGTTCATTTCCGGCAGATTGAGGGCATCGAGCGACAGGCCGCGGGCGATGGCGCTCTGTTCGACGGCGGCGCGCAGGGTGGTGCTGCGTTTCAGCAGCCGCAGGAACCGGGCCTCGTCCAGTACCAGCAGGGTGGTCGGGGCGATGGCGGTGATCTTGGTGCGGCGCGGCTTCTGCGACAGGATGGTCAACTGACCAAACAGGTCGCCGCGCCCGAGCCGCCAGGTCTGGCCGGCTGTTTCCAGTTCGACCGCGCCGGAGGCGAGGAAATAGACGCTTTTCGGGGCGTTGTCCTTGCGGATGATGACCTCCTCCGCATTGACGTAGCGGGTGACGAGCGCCTTGCCCAGCAGCCGCAGCGACCGGCTGTCGAGTTCGGCGAAGAGCGGGAACTGCTGTACGAGGTCGGCCTTTTGCAGGGCGATGTCGAGGCGCGGCCGCGTTTCGATTTCGGCGCGGCGGGCAGCGACATCCTGTGTCAGCACGGTGTGGAGTTCGGCGCCGATCAGGCCGTCCTCGCGCATCGCCTCGTATTCGCGCTCCTCAAGGCGCAGCGCGGTGCGGCGGATGAAACGGCGTTCGAGTTCCTCGGCGTAACCGGGATATTGCAGGCGCAGGCCCTCGATCGCGGTTTCGGTGGCATCGACGCGCCGGTTCAGCAGTTCACGCAGCAGGTCGGCGACCCGGCGGCCGTGAATGCGGCGGATGCGGGTGTCAATGAAGCCGTCCAGATCGCGCAGGATCAGCCGCTGGAACAGCAGCAGTTCAAACCGGTCGGCGGTCATGCGCGACAGCGGGGCGGAAATGCGCAGACGGTTGTTGAGGAACATGGCGAATTGGAATGGCCGCCCATGGGCGAGGGCGCGGCGGGCGGCGCGCTGGTACCCGGTGCGGCCGCCGGACCGGGCGGCTTCGATCAGCCGGTCGGAATCGGAGAGAATCCGGTCGTGCAGACGGGTCGAGACGGCACGTTCATGGAAGCGTTCGAGGATCGTGTGGCGTTCGCTGCCCGCAAGCGCGATCAGGCCGAGGGTAATGCGGTCGCGGTCGAGGATTTCTTCGCTGTCCTCGGCAGCGGCGACGGCGGCATCGAGGCGCTCGCCAAAGCGTTTGGCTTCGGAGCGGATTATTTCGCGGGTCAGTTCGTAGCTTTCGGTGGTGGTGGCGACGTCCTCGCGCACGGTCTGCAGCGACACGGCGACCACCTGGTTGGAAAGGGCGCGGTCGAGCGGATACTTCAGCGCGTCAAAAAAACTGTTGAAGAAAACCGCCGTCAGGAGCACGCCGAAGAAAAATCCGCTCAGGCTTTTGAGGATCGCCCAGCGTAGTTCTTCGAGGTGATCGAGCACACCCATGGTGTGACCCTCGTCGGGATTTTCCTCGACGATTTCTTCGTTTGGCGCTTCGGGGGCTTGATTCATGCGGGTTAGACACCAGTTACCGTTGACAGGTATGGGTGTTTCTCTTTTCTATCGCGGCTTCTATAGCACCGATCAACCCTTAAACACTCACGACGTTGAATCCAATCAGCGTTTTACCCA
>JAUIHM010000162.1 GCA_030432315.1 Alphaproteobacteria bacterium
TTCCTGAAACCCACGGTGATCACGCTCTGCTATGGGCTTGCCTTCGGCATGGTGCTGGTGCTGGTGATCGTTCCCGCACTGCTGGCGGTGCAGAAGGATGTCGGAGCCTTCCTGCGGTCGATGCGCCGGGCTGCGGGTACAAGGGCGCTGAAGCTGTTCATTCTGGCCGATGTCGCGGCTTTGGTCCTGGCCTTCGCCGCTCTGCTCGGGCCCGCGCTCCTGTCCGGCGGGGCGCTGTGGCTGCCGTTCCTCCACTTTGTCGGCGCGGCGCTGGCGATCACTCTGGTCGCGGTGCTGGTTGGTGCCGGTCTGCTGAAACGGCGCGGCGCTCAGCCGGTGCAGCCCTGAACCTCGACCACCCGTCCCGAGCCGCCAAAGATGGTGATCCGGACCGAGGATCGGTCAAGCGCGAAGGGCTGCGCGGCGGGGGGGACCATATCGGCGATCGCGGTCAGCGCACCACCCTGCCGGGTCGTATCGGCGGCCGAGACCCAGACCGAGCGGTCGGCCAGTTCCATCACCGCGAATTCATCGGGGCCGACCGCCGGGATCGCCATGCTGGCCGTCACGCGCAACCCGTCGCGAATGGCTTCCGCCGCGCAGCGGGCCGGGGCCGTCGCGGTTTCAGGGCGCTGGGCCAGTGCCCGTTCGATCATCGGGTCGCGCGTGGTGGAGCCGTCGTCGAATGCCGCGCCGATGGAAATGGACATCGGCACGCAGATCTCTTCGCAGACGCCGAGGTCCACCTCGGCGGTGGCCGTCATCGGGCGGGAGGGGTCGGCGGCGGTAAACTCCATCGGCAGGATCAGCTCGTCCCGGTAGCCGATGACGCGAATGCCATTGATGTCGAAGACCTGCGGTTTCGGCCAGTGAAAGGTAACGCCGGCAATGTTCTTCGATCCGGTCCAGTCGAAACTGGGCGGGATGCCGCCTTCGCCCGGCGCGCGCCAATAGGTTTTCCAGCCGGGGGCCAGCGTCAGATGCAGCGCGGCCATCTGTGTGCCGCCCGGCATACGCCAGCCGTCGCGCAACTCGGCGCGCAGGATATCGTCGGGCACGGACTGCGCTGCGGCAGAACCGGCCGAGAGAATCGCACAGGCAGACAGCGCGGCGGACAGGGCGGTTTTGATCATCATGGTCCCGAAACTAGGCGGCCCGCCGCCGAATGGAAGTCACAACCGCGCAACTCACGAAGAGTTTTGCCCGCAGGCACCCTTGTAACCCGCCGCCCGAGGCGCGATCTTCGGTTAGAGGAGGTGCCGGATGAACCTGAGCGGCAAGCTTCTGATCGCCATGCCCGGCATGGGCGATCCGCGCTTTGAACACAGCGTCGTCTTTCTCTGCGCTCATTCGGATGACGGGGCGATGGGGCTGATCGTGAACAAGCCTGCGCGCGACCTCTCATTCGACGATCTGCAGGAGCAGCTCGGCATCACGCGGTCGGACAAGTCGCAGCAGATCCGGGTGCATTTCGGCGGCCCGGTCGAACATGCGCGCGGTTTCGTGCTGCATTCGGCCGATTACGGCGGCGAGGGGGCGACACTCCATGTCGACAGCCAGTTCGGCATGACCGCGACGGTCGATATCCTGCAAGCCATCGCCGCCGGTGAAGGCCCCTCATCCTCACTTCTGGCGCTCGGCTATGCCGGCTGGGGTCCGGGGCAACTGGAGGACGAAATCCTGCGCAACGGCTGGCTGACCTGCGATGCCGCGCCCGATCTGGTCTTTTCGGATCAGAATGACAGCAAGTGGAGCGACGCGCTGAAGACGATTGGTGTCGATCCGATCAGCCTTTCCTCGACGGCCGGGCGGGCGTGATCCGCTTGAGCCGTCGTAAACCGGCCCTCCCAGATGAACCGCATCGCCGACCGTCGCGAAGCGACCGGGGATTGCGCCGCTCCCGGTCCTGAAACGCCGTGTTCGCGACCGCCTGAACCACCTGCGGACCTGCCGGACCGGCAGCGCGGTGTCAGGGCCCGGGCGCATCGAACCCGAACCCTGACACGGCCGTCTCAACAGAAATTGCAGCACTCACTACGCAACGACATCAATGGCGGCCCTTCTGTTGGGGATAGCGGGCATGCCGGACCCCGGAGGCGTTTCCCGCCGGGGTCGGATGATGTCAGTTCAACACGGGCGCGGCGCATCTCCGACCGCGTCGTCGCGGCCCGCCAGACGGATATGCGTGCGCTGTACGATGGCAACAAAGCCGGCATCGCTTTTCGGATCGAGACCCGATTTGCCCTTCCCGCCGCGCCCCTTCGCGCGGCCCTGCTGCGGAGCGGGCATGTCGGCCCCGTGCGCAGCGACCAGAATCTCGGGCGCGACCAGCGACGCGATCATCTGGTTTATGTGTTCGACGATATGGGCATATTCGATCCGGCAGATCGCCCCGTTCAGATAGGCTTCGCTGCCGCGATCGTAGCGGTCGCGCAGCAGTTCGATGGGCTGCTGTGCCGTGCCGTTCTTGCCCGTCGTGCCAACGGCACCAAGGAGCGACCGCACGCGGTCGGACCGGACGTCAACCGTCATGGTCTGTAACCCGTCAACTCGTTCCGGAACTTCTCTACTGTCGGCTGTGTTGCGCAGAGTCATTTCGGACTGCCCCTTCTCCAGAGTTCAGTTGCTCGGCATGCTGCTTGCGCAGGGTTCCGGTCGCCGCATGTGGCCCGGAATGATCGCGAAACGTTTCTCATCGCATATTCTCATCGGCGGGCGCGGCGACCGGTTCCGGCCGCGTGACGGCACCCTTTTGCAAGCAATGCGAAGGCCCACCCAGACACACCACCGACACGCGGCCTTCGACACAGGTAGGTTAGCCGCGGCGCGTCAACGGATCGTGATCGTTATGTTAATGAAATGTTAATGCCCCCAACGGCCGGGAGGTCAGGGGGCGAATTCCTGCACCAGCGTTCGCGGGAAGGGCACCATCCGGCGGGTGGCTTCGTCCCAAAGCCGCAGCCGCAGGCACCGGCAGGCCTCCCACAATCCGATCCGGGCATGATTGAGCTCTTCGGTCAGCGCCAGATGACAGCGTTTCAGCTGATAGCAAGGGATTTTCGCGTTGAGGTGATGCAGGTCGTGATAGCCGACATTCAGCAGAACGAAATCGACGACAGGACCAAGGTCGAGCCGGCTCGATCCGGTCAACGCCGCCTGGTGGGCGTTCCGGTCCTTCGGTCCGGCCCAGTAGGTGGTTTCGAAATTGTGCTGGATGTAGACGGTGAA
>JAUIHM010000070.1 GCA_030432315.1 Alphaproteobacteria bacterium
ATGCCGGAAGGACCGGAGACCATGGTGCAGTGCAACAGGCTCCGGACGGGTGGCGGCGGGTAACGGGGAACGGGACGAAGACATGCGAATTCACATAGGCTGCGAACTGACCTACGCCTTCTCCGCCCCGACACCGATCATCATCATCCTCAACGTTCATCACTCGCGGGTCTCCGAACTTGAGCGCCCCGACCACCTCGTCACCACACCGCCGGTGCCGGTCGAATGTTACCGCGACGGCTTCGGCAACTGGTGCAACCGCCTGGTCGCGCCGCCCGGTTTCTTCGTCCTCGGCACAGACACCGTGATCCATGACAGCGGCGAGCCCGATGAACAGGACCTAAACGCGATCCAGCATGCGGTGGAACACCTTCCCGCCGACACGCTCGAATACCTGCTCGGAAGCCGCTACTGCGAAACCGAACGGCTGTCGGAAACCGCATGGGGTCTGTTTTCCGGCGGACAGCCGGGCTGGGCGCGCGTCCAGGCCATCTGTGACTATGTCCACAACCACGTCACCTTCGGCTACGAATATGGCCGACCGAGCAAGACCGCCGCCGAAACCTGGTCCGAGGGCAACGGGGTCTGCCGCGACTTCACCCACCTCGCAATAACGCTCTGCCGCTGCATGAACATCCCGGCCCGCTACTGCACCGGCTACATCAGCGACATCGGCTACCCGACCGCGGCACCGATGGATTTCGCCGCCTGGATGGAAGTCTATCTCGGCGGCCGCTGGTGGGTATTCGACCCTCGCAACAACCAGCGCCGCTGGGGCCGGATCCTGATCGCCCGCGGCCGCGATGCCGCCGACGTGCCGCTGTCGCTCACCTTTGGCGACAACATGCTGAAGGATTTCCGGGTCTGGACCGACGAGATCGATGAATACGGCAATATCATCCCGCCCAGCAGCAGGTCCATTCAGCCAACCTCCTAACTCCGGGTTCCGGTCTGCCCGCTGATCCAGCGTCAGGTCAGCCCCGCTACCAGATTGGCGGCAGCCGCCACCAGGATCACCACGATCGTCAGCACCATGCCGCCCACCCTGCCCGGCATGAACGGCGTCGGCTGCGAAAGTGCATAGCCGTGCAGACACCTGCCGACCAGCAGCATCGCCCCCAGTACGTGGATCATGCCGCCCGGCACCCCCTGCATCTCGGCCATACCGATCAGCAGCAGTGCGAACGGCGCATATTCCGCACAGTTCCCCTGCGCCCTGATCCGCCGCTGCATCTCCAAGTCGCCCCCGTCCCCCAACGAGATCCGCGCCCCCTGCCGCATCAGGATCACCCGCCCCGACAGCACCACGAACACCAGCGCCGTCAGCGCCGCATAGATTGAAGTAATGGCCATTCCTAAGCCTCTCTCTCCGCCATTCGGCACACGGCACCGCCCCTTCCATCACTCCGCGACGGGTTCCAGCAGAGTCCGGGGATCAGGTTTGGCACGGCGCTACCTCCCCCGCCGTTTAACGCCCCCGCGCTGGCCTCCGCGCCCCGCCGTCGACCGTCCCGCCGCCTTCCTGGCCGACGCCACCTCCGCCTCGATCGCCGACTGACGCGCCAGCGGATCATCGGACACCAGCAGATCCACCGTCTCCAGCCGCCTGATCTCGTCGCGCAGCCGCGCCGCCTCCTCGAACTCCAGGTTCTCCGCCGCCTTGATCATGTCTTTGCGCAGACCGTCGAGATGCGCCGCGAGGTTCGCTCCCACCAGCGGTTTGTCGACCTTCGTCGTGATCCGCGACTGGTCGGTATCGCCCTTGAACAGCCCCTCAAGCACGTCCTCGACATTCTTGCGGATGGTCTCGGGCGTAATGCCGTGGGCCTCGTTATAGGCGATCTGCTTCTCTCGGCGGCGGTCGGTCTCGGCAATCGCCCGCTCCATCGATCCGGTAATCCTGTCGGCATACATGATCACCCGCCCGTCGGCATTGCGCGCCGCCCGCCCCACGGTCTGAATGAGCGAGGTCTCCGAGCGCAGAAACCCTTCCTTGTCCGCATCCAGAATCGCCACCAGCGCACATTCGGGAATATCCAGACCCTCGCGCAGAAGGTTGATGCCGATCAGCACGTCAAACGCCCCGAGCCGCAGATCGCGCAGGATCTCGATCCGCTCGATAGTGTCGATGTCCGAATGCATGTAACGCACCCGAATGCCCTGTTCATGCAGATACTCGGTCAGATCCTCCGCCATCCGCTTGGTCAGCGTCGTCACCAGAACCCGGTTGCCGGCCGCCGCCACCTTACGCACTTCGTCAAGCAGATCATCGACCTGGGTCGTGACCGGGCGGATCTCGATCGGCGGATCCAGCAGTCCGGTGGGCCGGATCACCTGTTCGGCAAACACCCCGCCCGCCTGTTCAAGCTCCCAGGCCTGCGGCGTTGCCGAAACGAACACCGACTGCGGCCGCATCGCATCCCATTCCTCGAACTTCAGCGGCCGGTTGTCCATGCACGATGGCAGCCGGAAGCCGTGCTCGGCGAGGGTGAACTTGCGCCGGTAGTCGCCTTTGTACATGCCGCCGATCTGCGGCACGCTGACATGGCTTTCATCGGCAAAAACGATCGCATTGTCGGGGATGTATTCAAACAGCGTCGGTGGCGGCTCGCCAGGGGCCCGGCCGGTCAGATAGCGCGAATAGTTTTCAATGCCGTTGCAGACCCCGGTCGCCTCCAGCATCTCCAGATCGAAATTGGTGCGCTGTTCCAGCCGCTGCGCCTCCAGCAGCTTGCCCTCATCCACCAGCTGCTTCAGCCGCTTCGCCAGCTCCGCCTTGATGCCCTTGATCGCCTGATGCATCGTCGGACGCGGGGTCACATAATGCGAATTGGCATAGATCCGCACCTTTTCCAGCGTGTCGGTTTTCTCCCCGGTCAGCGGATCGAACTCGGCAATCCCCTCCAGTTCGTCACCGAAGAACGACAGCCGCCAGGCGCGGTCTTCCATATGCGCCGGCCAGATCTCCAGACTGTCCCCCCGTACCCGGAAGGTACCGCGCTGGAACGCCGCGTCGTTGCGCCGGTACTGCTGCTCCACCAGGCCGGAAATCACCTTCCGCTGCTCGTAATTCTGCCCGGAGAGCAGATCCTGGGTCATCGCCGAATAGGTCTCGACCGATCCGATGCCATAGATGCAAGACACCGAGGCGACGATGATCACGTCATCCCGCTCCAGCAGCGCCCGGGTCGCCGCATGCCGCATCCGGTCGATCTGCTCGTTGATCTGGCTTTCCTTCTCAATGTACGTGTCCGACCGGGCCACATAGGCTTCCGGCTGATAATAATCGTAGTACGATACAAAATATTCGACCGCGTTTTCGGGAAAGAACCCTTTGAACTCGCCATAAAGCTGCGCCGCCAGGGTCTTGTTCGGTGCGAGTATGATTGCCGGCCGCTGCGTCGCCTCGATAACCTTCGCAACGGTGAACGTCTTGCCGGTCCCGGTCGCCCCGAGCAGCACCTGGGACTGCTCATCCGCCTGCAACCCCTCCACCAGTTCTGCAATCGCCGTCGGCTGATCCCCGGCAGGCTCAAAACCGGATTTCAGCACAAACCGGCGCCCTCCCTCGGTCTTCGGGCGGGACACGGGCAACTCCGTCATCATCGGCAGCGAACCGGACATGAAATCTCTCCTTGGCAGGGTTATTCTGACTTAGCGACTGTCGGTCGAATAGCAAGCATCCCGCTGCGCACGACGGCATGGGGGCGGCGCAGTCCCCGCTTCCGGTGACCGATCAGATCGCGCAAAAGATGAGACAAATTTTATCGAACTAAACCATTGCGTGTATCATTCGAATCATATTAAGAAGGTTTTGCAAGCAGCACTGAGGTCGCCGTCCGGATGCGGACACCCACCCCCCCCTCGCTCCCTCGCACTCGAACGGCGACCCGCTTCTGCTTCATCCTCCCGCATATTCCCCGACCTGACCGCGGCATCTTGATCCACAGGCCGGAATTGGCAATAAGCACCTTGTGAACCACGGGAGCCATGACATGTCAGCGAAAATCTACCAGCCGGCCCGCAGCGCGATGCAGTCAGGACAGTCCCGCACCAAAGGCTGGATTCTCGAATTCATCCCCGCCCAGGCCAGGTTCATCGATCCGCTGATGGGCTGGACAGGGTCCGGTGACATGAACAGCCAGGTCAAACTGACTTTTGACACCAGGGAAGCCGCGATCGCCTACGCGGAAAAGAACGGTATCGAATACCTGGTCGCCGAACCCAAAAAACGCAGCCACATCCTGCGCCAGAATGGCTACGGCGACAATTTCGCCGCGCAGCGCCGCACTCCCTGGACCCATTAGACCCCGCCCCGGCACCGGACCGTCCAGCGGACCACCGTCTTTTCCGGCATCCGGCCCGGCGGTCCCGATCTGCCCACAAATCACTTTGCTTCCCCGCACCGATGCCGCTAGGAAGGGCGCCAAACCACCCACCCCGCCAACCAGGGGCCCCGTAGCTCAATCGGATAGAGCACCTGACTTCTAATCAGGATGTTGCAGGTTCGAGTCCTGCCGGGGTCGCCATCCTCTAAAGGCTTTTCGGCCAGTCATCGGACTCCCGCCGCCACTTGGTCCTATGTTTTGGTCCTAAAATCGAGTTGCATGTGCGCAAACCTGCGTTCAGGTCAGTGCCGCAATTGTTTGGGACGCAGAAGGAGGTTTGAAACCTGCCTGACCGCTACCTGCAACATGAAGCACTGGATCGTGTGCAAATCCTGTCGGAGATGTTTGCGACGCAGATCCTCGCGCATCCGTTCATCAACGCCGATCCCAGGCTGTTGGAGCAGTGCCAAGTGTTATCCGATCAACTCGGGGCACTCTATCAGGCCGTCGGACAGGCGGAGTAAACTGCGCGCCGCAGCCTTTCGGGGCGCACCGGAACCCTTACGTGGACGGTCAGCCTTCCACCACATCCGGCAACGGCCGCGGCCGCCCGTCCTCGTCGATCGCCACGAAGGTGAACGTTGCCTCGGTGACCTTTTCCCGCGCGCCGATCCGGTTGCGCAGGACCCAGGCCTCCAGCCCGATGCCCATCGAGGTGCGGCCGACCCGTTCGATCCTCGCATAGATGCACAGAACGTCGCCGACCTTCACCGGCCGGATGAATTTCATCGCGTCGATGGCGACCGTCGCCACCCGTCCCATGGCCCGCTCCCCGGAGATGATGCCGGCGGCGATATCCATCTGGCTCAGGACCCAGCCGCCGAAAATATCGCCGTTCACGTTCACGTCCGCTGGCATCGCCAGCGTCCGCAGCATCAGTTCACCCTCTGGTCCGGTCCCCGCGGTCATGCGCCTGCTCCCTGATTTCGGCCGTGATGCCCCCTTCCTCCCACACCCGCCAAAACAAATCCACTGCCGCGGGCGGATGCGGCCGGGAAGCCTGCGCCGCACGATCCGTCGAGGCCATCTCTCCGATCTCCGGAACCGTACCAGCACGCGGACCGGGTTAGGGTTTCGGCCGGTATCCACCACCGCCCGGCGTTTCGATCCAGTAGACATCCCCCGGCCCGACCGTGCGACTGTCGGCACTGGCGAGGTCCTCAACCGATCCGTCCGCCCGCACGATCCGCGTCCGGCCGACCTGTCCGGGTGCGCCACCGGCCATTCCGGGCGGAGGCACCTGCCGGTGACCCGACAGCACCGCCACCGTCATTTCCTCCAGAAACCGGATCCTGCGCACCACGCCGTCACCGCCGCGAAACGCGCCCTCCCCGCCCGAACCTTCACGGATGTAAAACGCGTCGAGCACCACCGGAAACCGCCATTCCAGCACCTCCGGATCGGTCAGCCGAGAATTGGTCATGTGTGAATGCACCGCACTGGTGCCGTCATATCCCGACCCGTCGGACAGCACCCCCGCCCCGGTCCCGCCGCAGATCGTCTCGTAATACTGGTAGGCCTCATTGCCCCAGGTGGTGTTGTTCATTGTCGACTGTGCCGCCGCCTGCACACCGAGTGCGAGGAACAGCGCCGATGTGACCGCTTGGCTCGTCTCCACATTGCCCGCGATCACCGCCGCCGGATATTCCGGTGACAGCATCGTCCCTTTCGGCAGAATCACGTTGAGCGGTTTCATCACCCCTTCGTTCATCGGAATGTTGTCGTCCACGAGACAGCGGAACACGTAAAGCACCGCCGCCCGCGTCACCGGTTCCGGGGCGTTGTAGTTGGTGGCCAGCTGCGCGGTGGTGCCGGTAAAATCAATCGTCGCCGTCCGCGCCTCGCGGTCAACGCTCACCCTGACGCGAATCTCCCGCGCCGTGCCGTCGAAATCGGGATCCATCGGATAGACGTAATCCGCGTCCCGCAGCGCCTCGATCGCCCGCCGGACGCTCTCCTCCGCATTGTCCTGAACATGGCGCATATAGGCCTGCACCACATCGAGCCCGAAATGCGCCACCATCCGCCGCAGCTCCTGCGCCCCCTTCTCACAGGACGCGACCTGCGCCCGCAGATCGGCCATGTTGATGTCGGGCGCGCGCACCGGATACTTGGCCGACAGCAGCAGCGCCCGCGTCTCGTCGGTGCGGAACCGCCCGGCATCGACCAGCTTCCAGTTGTCGATATAGGCCCCCTCGTCATGAATGCTCCGGCTGTCCGGCGGCATCGAGCCCGGCGTCAGACCGCCCACATCCGTATGATGGCCGCGCGCCGCCGAATAAAACAGCACCGTCCCGCCGGCATCGTCCCAAACCGGCATGACCACCGTGATGTCCGGCAGATGCGTCCCGCCGTTGTAGGGCGCATTCAGCACGAACACGTCGCCCGGACGCATCTGCGGGTTCTGTTCGATCACCGCCTTAACCGATGCGCCCATCGACCCCAGATGCACCGGCATGTGCGGCGCATTGGCGATCAGATCTCCTTCGGCGTCAAACACCGCGCAGGAAAAATCGAGCCGCTCCTTGATGGTCACGCTCGCCGCCGTGTTCTCCAGCACCGCGCCCATCTGCTCGGCGATCGACATGTAGAGGTTGTTGAACACCTCCAGCATCACCGGATCGGCCCTGGTCCCGATCGCCTGCTGCTGCGCCGGCGCCTCCACCCGCCGCAGTTCCACATGATCGAACTCCGTGATCCGCCCCTGCCACCCCGGCTCAATCAGGATCGAGGTATGCGGCTCGACCAGAACCGCGGGACCGCTCAGCAGGTCGCCGGCCCGCAACGCCTCCCGCCGCACAAACCGCGCCTCGACCCAGTCTCCCGCAAGCCAGACCGGCGCCGTCAGCGCCACCTCCACCTCCGCTTCATCCCGCTCTTCTGCTTCGACCGCGGTCTCCGTCAGATCCGCCGCCACACCGACCGCCTCCACCTGCACGCTCTCGATCACCAGCGCCGCGGCTCCGGGATCAAAACCGAATCGCGCCCTGTGGGCAGCCGCGAAGGCATCCCGCACTCCGCCGAGGCCGTCAAACGCCACCGGCAGCGCGGTATCCGTGCCGGCCATTTTCAGATGGAGCAGCCGGGTCAGCCGCACCTGCGCCGCCCCAACCCCCTGCGCCTCCACTTCGCCCCTCGCATCGACCCCAAGCCGGCCCAAAACTTCCTCCGCCGCGCGAAGGCTCTCGTCGTCAAGCACGGCCTCCACCGCTTCGGTCCGCGTCGCCCTTATGTCGGCGAGCCCCATGCCATAGGCCGAGAGCAGCGACGCCATCGGATGCACGAGACAGGTCTTCATCCCCAGTGTGTCGGCAATCGCACAGGCAAACTGCGCCCCCGCCCCGCCGAACACGGTCAGACAGTAATCCGTCACGTCATAGCCGCGCTGCACGCTGATCTTCTTGATCGCATTGGCCATGTTCTCGACGGCTATGCGCAGGAACCCTTCGGCGGCAGCCTCCGGCGCCATGCCGATCTCGCCGGCAAGAGCCTCGAAAGCCTGCCGCGTCGCCTCGGCGTCCAGCGGCCGGTCCGCGTCCGGGCCAAAAATCGCCGGGAAGAACTCCGGCCGCAGCCGCCCTGTCAAAACGTTGGCATCCGTCACCGCCAGCGCCCCGCCCCGGCCGTAACAGGCGGGTCCTGGATTGGCCCCGGCACTTTCCGGCCCAACCTGCATCCGCCCCGACACATAGGTCAGCAGCGATCCGCCACCGGCGGCAACCGTGTGGATGTTCATCATCGGCGCGGTGACCCGCACACCGGCAATCCCGGTGTTGAGCACCCGCTCGAATTCGCCGGCAAAGTGACACACGTCGGTCGAGGTGCCGCCCATGTCAAAGCCGACAATGCGCTCATGCCCGGCAATCGCACTGGTGCGCACCGCGCCGACCACGCCGCCCGCCGGTCCCGACAGGATCGCGTCCTTGCCCTGAAACAGCGCCGCATCGGTCAGACCGCCCGACGACTGCATGAACATCAGTTTCCCGCGCATGTCCCCGTCAAACGCCGCCGCCACCCGGTCAATGTAGCGGCGCAGGATCGGCGTCAGATAGGCATCCACCACCGTCGTATCGCCCCGGCTGACCATCTTCATCAGCGGGTTGACCTCGTGGCTCACCGACACCTGGGAAAATCCGACCTCCCGCGCCACTTTTGCCGCCCGCGCCTCGTGATGCTGATGACGGTAGCCGTGCACGAACACCACCGCGACCGCCCGCAGCCCCTGCGCGTAGGCCGCTTCCAGATCCGCCCGCAGCCGGTCCACGTCCAGCGGCACCTCCAGGGTGCCGTCCGCCCGCACCCGTTCCCGCGCCTCGATCACCCGCGCATAGAGCATCTCCGGCAGCACGATCTGCCGGTCGAACAGCCGCGGACGGTTCTGATAGGCAATCCGCAGCTGCTGCCCCAGCCCCTGGGTCGTCACCAGCACTACCGGCTCCCCCTTGCGCTCCAGAAGCGCATTGGTGGCGACCGTGGTGCCCATCTTCACGGTGGCAACGCGGTCAGCGGCAATCTGCGCTTCCGCCCCGAGGCCCAGAAACGCGCGAATTCCGTGCAGCGCCGAATCCCCATACTGTTCAGGGTTTTCCGACAGATACTTCGCCCTGTGCAGCGCCCCTTCGGGATCCCGCGCGACGATATCGGTGAACGTGCCGCCCCGGTCGATCCAGAAATCCCACATGCCCGCACTCATGGCCGTCTCCCGCTGCTGCCAGCCATGGTCTAGCGTGCGCAACCGGGCATGGCCAGACGGCGGCCGGGGCAGGATTCTTTTTTCCGCTGACCGGAATAACAATGCTGCGCTTGCGAAAACACCCTGCTAGATTGTTCCAATGTCGATCTGGACCCGCATCATCGAAGCCGTTTCCGCCCTGGTGGCGCGGGGAGAGGAACTGTCACAGTTCTTCTCGAAGAAGGCGCAGGTTCCGGAAAGGTCCGTCGCCTTCACCATCGCGGTCGTCAGTCTCGGGGCAAAGATGGCCAAGGCCGACGGGCTGGTCAAAGCCTCAGAGGTTGCCGCCTTCCGGCAGGTGTTCCAGATCTCCGCAAAGGACGAACAGGCCGCCGCCCGCGTGTTCAATCTTGCCCGCCAGGACGTCGCCGGCTTCGACGTCTATGCCCGGCGCATCGCCCGCATGTTCAGCGACCGGCCCGAGGTGCTCGACGACATTCTCGAGGGACTGTTCCACATCGCCATGGCCGACGGGCGATATCACGCCGGCGAAGAGGACTTTCTCCGTAAGGTCTCGGAAATATTCGGCATTTCGGAAGACGCCTTCAATTCCATCGAGGCCCGGCACATTTCCGGAGAAACCCGTGATCCGTGGCAGATTCTCGGCATTGCCCGCGACAGCGATCTGGCCACGGTCCGCCGCCGCTGGCGCGACCTCGTGCGCACCAATCATCCCGACATCATGATCGCCCGCGGTCTGCCGCCGGAAACCGTCAACCTCGCCACGGCGCGGCTCAGCGCAATCAACCGGGCCTGGGAGGAAATCCGCGCCCGACTGGAACCCTACGACCCGTCTGGCGGCGAATCGGGTGCCGTCGGCACCTGAGTCTCCGCCGTATGGAACCTGTACCGGTTCCGCCCGGCATTCTTGGCCGCATACAGCGCCAGATCGGCCTTGCGCAGCAGATCGTCGCTCATGCTGCCGTCGGCGGGCGCCAGCGAAATGCCGATGCTCATGCCGAACCGCACTTCGGTCCCGGCAACGTCAAACGGCTCGGCCATCACCTGCAGTATCCGTTCCGCGAGCACGGCCGCATCCTCCGGCCGCTCGATGCCGGTCTGAACGATCGCGAACTCGTCGCCGCCCAGACGCGCCACCGTGTCGCTCTCGCGCACCGAACTGCGCAGCCGTTCGGCAACCTGACGCAGCAGCGCGTCGCCCGCCTGATGCCCCCAGGTGTCATTCACCGGCTTGAACCGGTCGAGATCAAGGTAATGCAGCGCCATGCAGCCGCCCCGCCGCACCTGGGACATCGCCGTGCGCAGCCGGTCGCTGAACAGCATCCGGTTGGGCAGACCGGTCAGGACGTCATGCTGGGCCATGTATTCCACCAGCGCCTGATCCCGCCGCTGCCGCGTCACGTCCTGACAGACCGCGACATACCCGCCACCCGGAACCGGAATGCTGCGGATCAGCGTCACGTCGCCGTTTTCGCGCTCCCGCTCGTAACTGTGCATCCGCCGCTGCTGCATCAGCTCCATCCGCCGGCGCACCTGCATCTCCACGTTGCCCGGACCGAGATCGGCGCGGTTGGCATTGTAGCGGAACATGTCTTCCATTGTCGGCGCGCCGCCGTCGAGAAAACCGTCCGGATAGTCGAGGATTCTGCGGGTCTGACCGTTGCAGAGGATCATCCGGAACCGGTCGTCGAACAGCGCCACACCCTCGGGCAAACTCTCGATCACGGCTTCCAGCTGACGCGTATAGGCGCGCAGCCGGGAAACCTCATCCGGTGCCCCATCCCCGGCGTCGGTACCCTGTTCCAGCTCGGAGTTCCAGGAATTGACCAACTGCAATGGCATTCGGCAGACCTCAACTGTCATTCTGACGCCCGGTGGACATATCTGCTTCCACCGACACCCCGGACCTATCCCGGAACAATTGCCATGCCGTTAACCAATTGGTCTGCGACGCCAAAAGCGTCATCAAATAAACGTCAGATCCCCCGGTCGCGACCCCGGGGAACCTGAACGTTCGAACCAAAGGTTACTGCGGGATTACACCCTCAATGCCTTCGACGTAGAAGTTCATGCCCAGCAGCGTGCCGTCATCGGCGACCTCACCCTCGGCGAGCCAGGGCGAACCGTCCTGCCTGTTGATCGGTCCGGTGAACGGATGCAGTTCCCCCGCCGCAATGGCGTCTTTCGCAGCAACTGCATCCGCCAGAACCTCCGGCGGAATCTTGTCGGAAAACGGCGCGAACTCCACCATGCCGGTATCGATTCCGCCCCAGGTATCGGTCGATTCCCAGGTACCGTCGATCACGGCCTGAACCCGCTCGATGTAATAGGGATCCCAGTCATCCATGATCCCGGTCAGCTGCGCATTGGGTCCGAACCCACCCATGTCCGAGGCCTGACCGAAGGCATGGATGCCCAGTTCCTCGGCAATCGTCATCGGTGCCGTGGAATCGGTGTGTTGCATCAGGATGTCCGCACCCTGCTCGATCAGCGTCTTGGCCGCGTCCCCCTCAAGGGCGGGGTTGAACCAGGTGTTGGACCAGACCACGCGGAACTGCACGTCCGGATTGACCGACTTCGCCCCGAGATAGGCGGCGTTGATGCCACGGATCACCTCCGGAATAGGATAGGAGCCGATGTAGCCGATCACGTTCGACTCGGTCATCGCCCCGGCAATCTTGCCGATCACGTACCGCCCCTCATAGAACCGCGAGGAATAGGTCGCGAGATTGTCGGCCCGCAGATAGCCGGTGGCGTGCTCGAATTTTACGTCCGGGAACTGTTTCGCCACGTTGACCGTCTGGTTCATGTAGCCGAACGAGGTGGTGAAGATCAGGTCGTAGCCGCTCTGCGCCATCTGCCGCAGCACCCGTTCCGCATCCGCGCCTTCGGGCACGCTTTCCACAAACGTCGTCTCCACCTGGTCTCCGAACGCTTCCTCTACCGCCAGCCGTCCCTGGTCATGCTGGTAGCTCCAGCCGAAGTCGCCGACCGGCCCGACGTAGATAAAGCCGACCTTGACCGGGTCCTGCGCCTGTGCGGCAGCCCCCAGTCCGGCCGCAAGAACCGCCGCCGCCATAATTCCCTGAAGTTTCATTCGCTTGGTCTCTCCTGTTGTCGTCTCTTGTCTGTCAGCTTCCCGTCAAATCCAGGTTTGTCCAGGGATTTATCCGGTTTGCGTAAACGATTTTCCGAGGCTCGCCGGCGCATTCACGCTCGCCCGGGTCCTGTCGGCGGAAATCACCACCAGCACGATGATCGTCACCAGATAGGGCGTCATCGACAGGTACTGCGCCTGCAGCGGAATGCCGACCGACTGCAGCCACGACAGAAATCCGGAGGCCTGCAAATTCAGCTGCAGGATCGTCACCCCGCCAAACAGCCACGCCCCGAGCAGCACCCGCCACGGCTTCCACGCCGCGAACACCACGATCGCCAGCGCGATCCAGCCCGCCCCTGCGGTCATGCCTTCCGTCCACTGCGGCACCCGCACGAGGCTCAGATAGGCGCCGCCGAGCCCGGCGCAGGCACCGCCGAAGGCAATCGCCATCATCCGGATTCGGATCACCGGATAACCCAGCGAATGCGCCGCGTCATGGTTCTCTCCAACCGCGCGCAGCACCAGTCCCGGCCGCGTCCGGTTGAGGAAAAACCACACCGCCGCCACCAGGGCGATGCCGAGATAGATCACCAGGTCATAGCTGAACACCAGCCGCCCGATCACCGGAATGTCCGACAGCACCGGCAGATGCACCACCGCCACCCGCGGCGACTTGACTCCGGTAAACGGCTGCCCGACCAGCGCCGCGACCCCGAGCCCGAACAGGGTCAGCGCCAGCCCGGTCGCCACCTGGTTCGACAGCAGGTACTGGGTCATGCCGCCGAAAACCAGCGCCAGCACCGCGCCGCCCATAGCGCCGACCACAAAGCCCAGCAGCGGCGATCCCGTCGTCACCGCCGTCGCGAAACCGCAGACCGCGCCGACGATCATCATGCCTTCGACCCCGAGGTTCAGCACCCCGGACTTCTCCACCACCAGCTCGCCAATCGCGGCATAGAGCAGCGGTGTCGCCGCGGCGACCAGACCCACGAACAGCGAAATCGGGTCAATGACCGAAAGATCCATCAGACACCGCTCCTTTTTGCCGGAACCACCCGGTAGCGGGTCAGCAGATCCACCGCGAGCAGGAAGAACAGCAGCAGCCCCTGAAATACCGAAATCGCCGCCGCCGGAATGCCGAGCGAGAACTGCGCCGTCTCCCCGCCGATATAGGTCAGTGCCATCACCATCCCGGCGAGCAGGATCCCCACCGGATTGAGCCGCCCCAAAAACGCGACGATGATCGCGGTGAAGCCATAACCAACCGGCAGACTCGGCTGCAGCTGGCCGATCGGCCCGGTCACCTCGAAAATTCCCGCAAGCCCCGCCAGCGCCCCCGACAGCCCCAGAAGCACAACCGTCAGCCGCTTCGCATTCACTCCGGCGAACGCCGCCGCCCGCGGAGCCTGGCCGAGAAGCCGCACGTTGAAGCCGAACAGATGCCGGGTCAGCACGATCTGCGCCACCACCACCGCGATCAGCGCCACCAGTACCCCCACATGCACCCGCGTCCCCTCAAGGACAATCGGCAGCCGGGCGGACTCGTGCAGCAGCCGGCTCTGCGGAAAGTTGAACCCCGCCGGATCGCGCAGCGGCCCGGATACCATCGCCGACAGAAACAGCGTCGCCACATAGACCAGCATCAGACTGACCAGAATTTCGTTGGCGTTGAACCGCACCTTGAGAAACGCCGGGATCAGCGCCCAGAGGCACCCGCCCGCCATGCCCGCCAGCGCCATAAGCGGCAGCAGCCACGCCCCCTCGACATTCCAGAACGCCAGCCCGACCGCGCCGCCGGCGAGCGCACCCATCACGTACTGGCCCTCGGCACCAATGTTCCAGATCCCGGCGCGAAACCCGAACGACAGCCCGAGTGCGATCAGCACCAGCGGCGCCGCCTTTATCAGCATCTCGGTACGGGAATAGGGATCGCCCAGCGGTGCGACAAAGATCACCCGGATGGTCTCAAACGGATCCTTGCCCAAGAGGGCGAAGAGGATCCCGCCGGCGATCATCGTCGCCAGCACCGCCAGCAACGGCGTGACCGCCGTAATCCAGACCGGCGTCACCGCCCTCGGTTCAAGCCGAAACATGCGCCGCCCCTTCTTCCGCCGCGGAAAAATCCCCGCCCATCATCCGTCCGATTGTCTCGATCTGCAGACCGGTCGCCGACCGGACCGGCGACAGCCGCCCGTTGGCCAGCACCGCAAAGCTGTCCGCGATTTCAACCAGTTCATCGAGGTCCTGACTGATGACGATCACCCCGGCGCCGCGCGTCGCCAGCCCCCGCAGCGCCCCGCGGATCTGTGCCGCCGCATGGGCATCCACCCCCCAGGTCGGCTGGTTGATCACCAGCACTTTCGGCTCCTGCAACACTTCGCGCCCGACGACGTATTTCTGCAGGTTGCCGCCCGAAAGCGCCCCGGCCCTCGCCTCGATCCCCGGCGTGCGCACGTCGAAATCGGCAATGATCTTCCGGGCAAAAGCATCGACCGCGCCCTGTTTCACGAAGCCGCGCACCGAGAGCCGCTTGCGGATGCGCCCGCTCAGATAGCCGTTGTCCGCCAGCGACATGTCCGGGGCTGCCGCATGGCCCAGCCGCTCTTCCGGCGCCGCCAGCAACCCCAGTCTGCGCCGCGCATTCGGCCCGGCAGCGCCCACCGGTTTTCCGTCCAGAACCACCTGACCCGGCGCCGAAAGCCGCTCGCCCGACAGCGCCAGCATCAACTCGTCCTGGCCGTTGCCCGCAACTCCGGCAATTCCCAGAACCTCACCTGACCGCAGGCTCAGGGAAATCTCCCTCAGCGCCACGTCGAACTGCCCCGGCGCCGCCATCGACAGCCCCTCGACCTTCAGCAGCACCGGACCCGGCTGAAAATCCTTCACCGGCGGATGCGCCAGTTCCTGGCCGATCATCATTTCCGCCAGCGACCGCGCCGTTTCCTTGGCCGGCGTGCAGGTCGCCACCACCTTTCCCATCCGCAGGATCGTCGCATGATCGCAAAGCGAGCGAATTTCCTCCAGCTTGTGCGAAATATAGAGGATCGACACCCCGTCCGCCTTCAGCTTGCGCAGGGTGAAGAACAGCTGATCCACCTCCTGCGGTGTCAGCACCGAGGTCGGCTCGTCCATGATCAGCAGCTTCGGGTTCTGCAAGAGACAGCGCACGATCTCCACCCGCTGCCGCACGCCGACAGACAGATCGCCGATCAGCCGGTCCGGATCGAGCGGCAGGCCGTATTCGGTCGAAACCTCGCGGATCCGCTGCGCCAGTTCCCGACGCGGCGGCGCGTTTTCCATGCCAAGCGCGATGTTTTCCGCCACCGTCAGCGCCTCGAACAGCGAAAAGTGCTGAAACACCATCGCCACCCCCGCCGCCCGCGCCGCCACCGGCCCGTGCGGCGCGTATTCCACACCGTTGAAACGCATGCCGCCGGTATCGGGCCGCACCAGCCCGTAGATCATCTTCACCAGCGTCGATTTGCCGGCGCCGTTCTCGCCGAGCAGCGCATGTATTTCCCCAGCCCCGACCGAAAAGTGAATGTCGTCATTGGCCTTCACGCCCGGATAGGATTTCGAAACCCCATCGATGGCAAGCAGAGTGCTCACGTCGCGACCTCCCCTGGACGCATCGCCGCGCCGCTCTGTATCTGCAGGATTTCCCGCACCACGCCTAGTGCGATCGCGGCCGGCCGTTTGCCGAGGCTCCGGTCGCCGATCGGACAGCACATCCGCCCGACTGTCGCCGGTTCATGGCCCAGATCCAGCAGACGGCTGCGAAACCGCGCCCGTTTCGACGCCGATCCGATCAGCCCCAGATGCCGAAACTCCCGGCCCAGAACCGCATGACAGATTTCCAGATCGAGCGCATGGGAATAGGTCATCACCAGATGCACCGCCTCCGCCGGCGCGTGCCGCACCACCATACCCGGTTCGGCCGCCACCAGACGCGTCACATGCGGCGGAATCTCCTCCGGAAACCGGTCCGGCGCCGTATCCACCCAGGTCACCGCCAGCGGCAGACCTTCAGTCACCCGAACAATCGCCCGGCCCACATGCCCGGCGCCATAGATCCACAGCGGCATTGCCTCTTCGGCAAACGGCTCGACCATGCAGCCGTCAATGAGGCCGCAGTCCACCCGCTCCACCGAACGGGAAGAGCGCCGCACCCGCGCCGCCGCCAGTTCCCGCGCCGCTGCGTCAACCTCGCGCACGTAACCTGCGGCACCTTCCGCGCGCAGGGCTGAAACCGCCGCCGCCGCCGCCGCATCGAACCGCTCCAGCACCAGCGTCACGTGCCCGCCACAGCACTGCCCCAGCGCCGGCCCGAGCGGCATCCGCCGCACCGTCGCCGCAACCCCGTCCCGCAGCATGTCCCGCGCCGCCGCCACCGCCATCAGTTCCAGCGCCCCGCCACCGATTGTGCCGTCCTGTCCCTGCGGCCAGACCAGCATCGACGTACCGGTCTCGCGCGGCGTCGAGCCCTCGAAGCCGCCGATCACCACCCGCACCACCGGCCCGTACGCGGCCACCGCGGCGGTCAGACCGGCGCAGTCAAATCCGTCCGTCACCACGCCACACCTTTTTGCGCATCCACCGCCCGCAGCACCCGCTCCGGGGTCGCCGGCGCATCAAGGTCGGGATAGAGACTGCCGTCGCCACAGGCCGACACCGCATCGCGGATGGCAAAAAACGCCGAAACCCCGAGCATCAGCGGCGGTTCCCCGACCGCCTTCGACTTGTGGATGGTGTCCTCGACATTCTCCCCGTCCCAAAGTGCCACATTGAACACCTCCGGCCGGTCCGAGGCACAGGGGATCTTGTAGGTCGACGGCGCATGGGTCCGGAGCCGCCCCTGACCGTCCCAGACCAGTTCCTCCATGGTCAGCCAGCCGGCCCCCTGGACATAGCCGCCCTCGATCTGACCAATATCGATCGCCGGATTCAGACTCGCGCCGACGTCATGCAGGATGTCCGTGCGCAGGATGCGGTTTTCCCCGGTCAGCGTATCGATCGCCACCTCGGTCACCGCCGCGCCATAGGCAAAGTAGAAAAACGGCCGCCCGCGTCCTGCCCGCCGGTCCCACTGCACCTTCGGCGTCGCATAGAACCCCGTCGCCGACAGTTGAACCCGTGCCATGTAGGCCGCCGAAACCAGGTCGGTGAAAGCGACGATCTGCCCGCCGACCAAAACCCCGTCTTCGGTAAACACCACCGCATCGGGCGACACCTGCCAGCGCTCAGCGGCGAAATCCCGCAGCCGCCCGGCGATGGTGTCGCAGGCCGCCTTCACCGCCATGCCGTTGAGGTCCGACCCGGACGAGGCCGCCGTCGCCGAGGTGTTGGGGACCTTGCCGGTATCGGTTGCCGTGATCCGCACCGTCTGCACCGGTCGGGCGAACACGCCCGCCGCCACCTGCGCCACCTTCACATGCAGCCCCTGGCCCATCTCGGTG
>JAUIHM010000163.1 GCA_030432315.1 Alphaproteobacteria bacterium
CCGTACCCGGCGATTACGAAATCCGCTATGTGATGGCGAACGGCTACACCACCTATCCGGGCATGCAGCAGGTGGTGCAGGCTTCGGTGCCGATCCGCATCGTCAGTGTCGGAGCGACGGTATCCGGACCGGAAACCGCCGTTGGCGGTTCCACCATCGAGGTGGCCTGGACCGGTCCGGACAGCGGCTGGGACAACGACTTTATCTCGATTGTCGAAGCCGGGGCGACGAAATTCAACCGTGACAGTACCGCCCGGTTCACCGCCGGTCGGGATGCTCCGGCGACGATCCGGGTGCCGGCAATCGGGGGAGAGTATGAAATCGCCTATTTCCTTGAGCCCGGCCAGCGGGTGATCGCCCGCGCGCCGCTGACCGTCACCCGCGCCGTGGCCAGCGTCGATGCCCCCGACACGGTGCCGGCAGGTCAGCCGTTCGAGGTCACCTGGTCCGGCGATGCCTTCAGCGGTGACCGGGTGGTGGTGGTACCGGCCGACACGCCGGACCTGAAAATGTGGGGGGTGACGCCGCGTTACGGTTTCCTGGCCGAGCCTGGCGGCTCCGTCGGCACGGTCGGCCCCTATCCGATCGCGGCGGGTCCGGGCGAATATGAGGCGCGTTATGTCACCGGGTTGCAGCATCAGGTGCTGGCGCGCGACCGGTTCACCGTGGTCGAATAGGCGCACGCAGGGGCGGCTCCGTAGACGGCGCGGGTCCGGTCGGATACCCCGAAGGAGATGACGGACGATTCACACATGACAGCGCCATCCCTTTATGACACCGGGCCGTTTGCGCCCTGCCCGGCCCGGTTCAACATGGCGGCACATACATTCGCTCCCGCCGCCCGGGCGCCCGGACGCACCGCGCTCGAAGTGCTGGCGGCCCCGGGAGAGGTCTCCGAACACTGGACCCACGCGGCGCTGGCCGATGCGGTCCGGCGCACCGCCGGCGGCCTTCTCGCGCTCGGGATCGGCAGGGGCGACCGGATCCTGCTGCGGATCGGCAATTCGTCGGAGTTTCCGCTGCTGTTTTTCGGCGCCGTTGCCGCCGGCGCGGTGCCCGTTCCGACCTCCCCCCTGCTGACCGCAGCGGAAATCGCCGCGTTGCAGGACGATCTCGACCCGGCGCTGGTCTGCCTCGGACCCGACCTCGAGATGCCGGACACGGGTGGTGTCCGGGTGCTGGCGGGCGCGGCACTGGGCGGACTGCGCCACCATGCCCCTGCGCCGTTTGCCGATACCGCCGCACACGACCCCGCTTTCATGGTCTATACCTCTGGCACCGGCGGGCGGCCCAAAGGCGTGGTCCATGCCCAGCGCTCGGCCTGGGCCCGGCGGATGATGTGGGACGGCTGGTACGGCCTGACCCCGGAGGACCGGGTGCTGCATGCAGGGGCCTTCAACTGGACCTATACGCTGGGGGCCGGCCTGACCGACCCCTGGGCCTGCGGCGCGGCAGCGCTGATCCACACCGGCCCTGCCGACCGGCATGTCTGGCCGAAACTGGCCAAAGCGCACGGCGCGACGATCTTTGCCGCAGTTCCAGGTGTTTACCGGCAGATGGCGGGGGCAGATCTCCGCAGCGGGTTTGCCGGCCTTCGCCACGGCCTGAGTGCCGGAGAGACGCTGCCCGCCAGCGTCGCGGACACCTGGAGCGGAGCGACGGGCAAACCGATCTACGAGGCGCTCGGCATGTCGGAGATTTCCACCTATCTGTCATTCTGTCCGCAGCGTCCGGGCAGAGCCGGAAGTTCCGGTTATCCGCAGCCAGGGCGGCGGGTGGCGGTGCTGGGGGAAACCGGCACCGAGCCTGTGCCGCGGGGAACCGAAGGCATGCTCGCCGTGTCACGGCGCGACCCGGGTCTGTTGCTCGGCTACTGGCGCCGGCCGGAGGAAACCGCAGCCGCGTTTCGCGGCGAATGGTTTCTGACCGGTGATCTGGCACGAATGGAGCCAGACAGCGCCGTGACCTGCCTCGGGCGCGTGGACGATCTGATGAATGCCGGAGGTTTTCGCGTCAATCCGGCCGAGGTCGAGGCGGTGCTGACCCGGCATCCGGCAGTAGCGGAAGCCGCCTGTGTCGAGTTGCCGGTGCGGGACGGTGTGTCGGTGATTGCCGCGTTTTACGTGCCATCGGGCGCAGCCCTGGACGAAAGTGATCTGGCCGGGCATTGCAGCCGGTCCCTCGCGCGGTACAAGTGCCCGCGGATTTTCCGTGCCGTCAAAAGCCTGCCGCGCAGCGCCAACGGCAAACTGCTGCGTCGAAAACTGAAAGGGCCCCTGCCCCATGACCCGACTTGACATCATCTCCGATCCGATCTGTCCCTGGTGCTACATCGGCGTGACCAGACTGCTGCGGGCGATGGCCGCGCGGCCAAACTACGAATTTGCCATGCGCTGGCGGCCGTATCAGCTCAATCCGGAAATGCCCGCCGAGGGCATGGGGCGTGGCAGCTACCTTGCGACGAAGTTTGGCGGCGTCGAGCAGGCGCGCATTGTCTACGGCCGCATTGACGCCGCCTGCCGCGAGGCAGGACTGGAGATCGATTTCGCCACCATCACCCGGACCCCGAACACCGTCGACGCCCACCGGGTGCTGCACTGGGCCGAGGCCGAGGGGGTACAGACACCGGTGGCCCTTGCCCTGTTCCGGGCCTATTTCCAGCAGGGGCGCGATATCGGCGATGCCAAGGTGCTGGCCGGGGTCGCCGAAGCGGCCGGAATGGACGGCGCAGTGGTGGCACGTCTGCTGCAGGGGGATGCCGACCGCGACCGCATTCAGGAGGAGTCAAGGGCGGCGTCGGAGATGGGTGTGACCGGAGTGCCAACCTTCATTCTCGGTGGAAAATATGCCCTCGTCGGCGCCCAGACCGAAGAGGCCTGGGAGAAGGTGATCGACGATCTGACCGCCGCGGCCGACGACCTTAACGCCGGCGTGTGACCGGCTGCAAACACGCCCATTGATCCGTTCCCGCGAACAAACGCCGCGCCCCCGGATACGATGGGCGCGGAACAAATGCGTTGACAGGACAGCAAGCGCATTTCCATACTTTCACGGATTGATCACTGAATTTTCGACGGCTGCCATTCTGACGACCCTTATTTACATGGTGGTATTTGGCCGAATAGCCCAAATAAATACCTGCCAGCACAAGACGAAATTATAACCATTTCGGGTATCAATGGCGACACCGTT
>JAUIHM010000071.1 GCA_030432315.1 Alphaproteobacteria bacterium
TGATTGAGATGGATCGAGCCGTCGGTATAGACATGCACCAGCGCCCCGGCCTGGTTCAGATGCGTCAGGGTGAAGGAAATTCCAAACTTCACCGGCGTCAGGGCGATGCCGCGCTTTATCACCGGACTGCCCTCGTTGTAGGCCCGCACCGCCTCCCGCCGCGCCCGGTAGTCCGACCGCTCCGCAAGACGCGACGTCAGTTCCTCAAGAATGCTGTCCTCGACGGTCATGTGATACGGCGTCACCGTCCGCGGCCCCTCGCGGTCATAGAAATTCACCCGCCGCACCTCAAACGGATCGATCCCCAGATCGGCGGCAATGTGATCCATCACCCGCTCGATCCCCACCAGGCCCTGCGGCCCGCCAAAGCCACGAAAAGCCGTGAAGGAACAGAGGTTTGTCCGCAGTCTCTGCGACCGTATGGTAACGTCCGGAATGAAATAGGCATTGTCCGCATGCAGCATCGCCCGGTCCGCAACCGGCAGCGACAGATCATCCGACCAGCCGCAGTTGCAGAACTGGTCGAACTCCACCGCCACCAGCCGCCCGTCGCCATCGAATCCGGCGCGGTACTGCACCCGGAACGGATGCCGCTTGCCGGTAACGACCATGTCGTCATCCCGGTCATAGCGCATCGCACAGGGCCGCCCGGTCAGCCGCGCCACCACCGCACAGGCCACCGCCAGCGCATTGCCCTGGCTCTCCTTGCCGCCGAACCCGCCGCCCATGCGCCGCATTTCCACCCGCACCATCGCGAATGGCAGGTTCAGCGCCTCCGCCACCTTGTGCTGAATCTCCGTCGGATGCTGGGTCGAGGACTGGACCGATACCGCGCCCCCCTCCTCGGACACGGCACAGGCCGCCTGGCCTTCCAGATAGAAATGCTCCTGGCCACCGATCTCCATGCTGCCCGACACCACCCGCGGCGCCCGGCCCAAGGCGGCGGCGGCATCGCCACGGCGGTACTCCACCGGTTCCTCTATGTAGCTCCGCGCCGCCACCGCGTCGTCGATCGTCAGAACCGGCGTTCCGTCCTCGTAGACCACCTTTGCCCGCCGCGCCGCCCGTCGCGCCAGCAGGTGCGACGTCGCCGCAACAACGAACATCGGCTGGCCGTGGTAGAACACCTCGCCCTCCGCCAGCATCGGCTCCGGGTTCGGCGACGGCGACACGTCGTTGTGCCCCGGCAGATCCTCCGCCGTCAGCACCGCAACCACCCCTTCGCAAGCGCGTACCGCCGTGAGGTCCATCGACACGATCCGCGCCCGCGCCCGCTCCGAAAGCCCGAACGCCAGGTGCAGCGCCCCCTCCGGCAGCACGATGTCATCCACATACCGCGCCGCACCGGCAACGTGCAGCGGTCCGCTGTCGTGGGGAACCGGCCGGTGAACACTCATGCCCGCGCCCTCCCGTAAAGCCGCACCCGCCGCGCCTCCGTCATCTCGACGAAACACTTCATCAGCAGGTTCTGCGCCGCCCGCATCCGATACCCGGCACTGGCCCGCATGTCCGACATCGGCGTCAGGTCATCGGCAAACGCCGCCTGCGCCCCGGCCACCGTCGCCTCTTCCCACGGCTGCCCAACCAGCGCCGCCTCCACATGCACCAGCCGCTTCGGCACGCCCGCCATGCCGCCAAACGCAATCCGCGCCGACGCCACCACACCGTCCTCGACCCCGATCACAAAACAGCCGCACAGCGCCGATATGTCCTGATCGAAGCGCTTCGACACCTTGTAACAGCGCAGTTCATCCGGCTGATCGGGAATGAATACGCTCTCGACGAATTCACCCGCCGCGCGGTCCTGTTTGCCGTAGTCGAGGAAAAAGTCCTCCAGCGGCATTTCCCGCCGTGCATTGCCGCGCCTGAGGGTCAGCACCGCCCCCAGCGCAATCAGCGCCGGCGGCGCGTCGCCGATCGGCGAACCGTTGGCGATGTTGCCGCCAACCGTTGCCGCGTTGCGCACCTGCACCGAGGCAAACCGCCGCAGCAGTTCGGCAAAATCCGCATACTTGCCGGCCATCGCCCCGCGCAGCTGCGACATCGTCACGCCGGCACCGATCCGCATGCCGCCGTCGTCATGCTCAATTTTCTGCAGTGCCTTCAGCCGCCCCAGAAACGCCACCTTCGGCAGTTCCCGCAACTGCTTGGTCACCCAAAGCCCGACATCGGTCGCCCCCGCGACCAGCGTCGCATCGGGGTTTTCGACATACCACTCTGCAAATACATCCACGTCCACCGGACTGAAACCGGTACCCGGGGCATCCGCCAGCACGATCAGACCGCCGCTTTCATCGGTCTCCCAGTCCGGGGCGTGCTCCGTCGCCGCCTTTTCCGCCGCGCGTATGATCGGCGCATAGCCCGTGCACCGGCAAAGGTTCCCGGCCAGCACGTCATCCCAGTCCTGCCGCCCGTCGCGAAACGCGGAATAGAGCGACATGACGATGCCTGGGGTACAGAAACCGCACTGCGAACCGTGTTCCGACACCATTGCCGCCTGCACCGGATGCAGCGCGTCGCCCTGCGCCAGCCCCTCGACCGTGCGCACCGCCTTGCCCTCAAGCTGCGGCATGAACAGAATACAGGCATTCAGCGCCCGGTGCACCAGGAGGCCGTCCTCCAGCGACGAAACGGTGACGGTACAGGCACCGCAATCGCCCTCGTTGCAGCCTTCCTTGGTCCCTTTCAGACCCCGCCGCTCGCGCAGCCAATCCAGCAGAGTCACCGTTGGTCCGGCGTCGTCAACCGTCACAGGTTCGTTGTTGAGCAGAAAACGTACAGGGGCCGTCATGCTGAAATCACACGCTTTTCCGGCTGCAACTGACAAAAACTCATTCAATTTCCCCGCTCTGCCCACGGATACATCTGGCAACGAAAAAATCAGGATTGCAAGCAGACAGATCAGGTTGCCGGTTCCGTCCAAACTGATACGCTCGCAAAATGAGCAAATGCCGATTCATTCACCTGCGCGTTCAGACAGCGTATTCGCTGCTGGAAGGCGCCATCCCCGTGAAATCCCTCGCCAAACTCTGCCGCGACGCGGAGATGCCCGCCGTGGCCGTGACCGATGCGGGCAACCTGTTCGGGGCAATGGAACTCTCCGCATATCTGCCGAAGGACGGCATCCAGCCGATCATCGGCTGCGAGCTTAACCTTGCCCTGGCACCGCCGTCCGACCGGCCCGACCAGGTTCCCGCCCCGCGCCCGGTGGTGCTGCTGGCCCAGAATGAGGCCGGCTTCGGCAACCTGCTGAAGCTCAGTTCCGCCAACTATCTCGACTGCGGCCAGGCCCTGCCGCACATCACCCTCGACCTGCTCGCCGCCCATGCCGACGGCCTGATCTGTCTGACCGGCGGCACCGACGGTCCGCTTGGCGCGCTGCTGCTCGACGGCCATGCCGCCCGCGCCCGCGACGCCGCCGCCCACCTCGCCGCGCTGTTCCCGAACCGCCTCTATGTCGAGATCCAGCGCCATCCCGATGCCGGCAGCCGCCGCACCGAAAACCAGTCCGCCACCGAACCCGGCCTTGTCGCCATCGCCTACGATCTCGACCTGCCGCTGGTCGCCACCAACGACGTGCATTTCCCGCGCCGCGACCTGCACGAAGCCCATGACGCGCTGATCTGCATCGCCGAAGGCTCCTACGTCGACCAGCAGGAACCCCGCCGCCGGCTCTCGCCGGAACAGTATTTCAAGACCCAGCACGAAATGGCCGAACTGTTCGCAGACCTGCCCGAGGCGCTGGAAAACACCGTCGAAATCGCCCGCCGCTGCAGTTACCGGCCAGGCCGCCGCAACCCGATTCTGCCCAAATTCGCCGACGATGAGGTCGAGGAACTGCGCAAACAGGCCCGCGAAGGCCTCGAGCGCCGCCTCGCGGTCATTCCCGCCGCCGCCCCGCGCGAAGACTATGACAGCCGGCTCGATTTCGAACTTTCGATCATCGAACGCATGGGCTTTCCCGGCTATTTCCTGATCGTTGCCGACTTCATCAAATGGGCCAAGGACCACGACATTCCCGTCGGCCCCGGCCGTGGCTCCGGCGCGGGCTCGCTCGTCGCCTATGCCCTGACCATCACCGACCTCGACCCGCTGCGCTACAACCTGCTGTTCGAACGCTTCCTCAATCCGGAACGCGTGTCGATGCCCGACTTCGACATCGACTTCTGCATGGACCGCCGCGAAGAGGTCATCACCTACGTCCAGCAGAAATACGGCCGCGACCGCGTCGCCCAGATCATCACCTTCGGCGCGCTGCTCTCCAAGGCGGCGGTGCGCGACGTGGGTCGCGTCCTGCAGATGCCCTACGGCCAGGTCGACCGACTCTCGAAGCTGATCCCGGTCGAAGGCGTCAAACCCGTCTCGATCGAAAAAGCGCTCGCGGACGAGCCGCGCCTGCGCGAAGAAGCCCGCCGCGAGGAACAGGTCAAACGCCTGCTCGGCATAGCCCAGTCCATCGAGGGCCTGCTGCGCAACGCCTCCACCCACGCCGCCGGTGTGGTGATCGGCGACCGCCCGCTGGACGAGTTGGTGCCGCTCTACCGCGACCCGCGCTCGGACATGCCGGCGACCCAGTACAACATGAAATGGGTCGAGGAAGCCGGCCTCGTCAAATTCGACTTCCTCGGCCTGAAAACCCTGACCGTGATCCAGAACGCGCTCGACCTGCTGAAACTGCGCGGCATCGACATCGACATCGGCGCCATCGACCTTGAGGACAAACCGACCTACGACCTCTACGCCGCCGCCGCCACCGTCGCCGTGTTCCAGGTGGAAAGCCCGGGCATGCGTTCGGCCCTGCGGCAGCTGAAACCGACCTGCATCGAGGACATCATCGCCCTGGTGGCGCTCTACCGCCCCGGTCCGATGGAAAACATCCCGAAGTTCTGCAACGTCAAGAACGGCCGCGAGGAACGCGACCTGCTGCACCCGTCGATCGACTCGATCCTTGATGAGACCCAGGGCATCATCGTCTACCAGGAACAGGTGATGGAGATCGCCCGGAAAATGGCCGGCTATTCGCTCGGCGGCGCCGACCTGCTGCGCCGGGCGATGGGCAAGAAGATCCAGGAGGCGATGGACGCCGAAAAACCCAAATTCCTCGCGGGCGCCAGGGAAAACGGCGTCGACAAACCGAAGGCCGAGGAAGTCTGGAACCTGCTCGACAAATTCGCCAACTACGGTTTCAACAAATCCCACGCCGCCGCCTATGCGGTGGTCAGCTACCAGACCGCCTGGCTCAAGGCGAACCATCCGGTCGAATTCATGGCCGCGGTGATGAACTGCGACATCCACCTCACCGACAAGCTCGGCACCTACAAACAGGAAGTCGACCGCCTCGGTATCGACATCGTCCCGCCCTGCGTCAACCGCTCCGGCGCGATGTTCACGGTCAAGGACGGCCGCATCCTCTACGCCCTCGGTGCGCTCAAGGGCGTCGGCCCCGAAGCGATGCGCCTGATCGAGGCCGAGCGCGAAACGAACGGCCCGTTCGAAAACCTGTTCGACCTCGCCACCCGCGTCGATCTGCGCCGGGTCGGCAAGAAAGCCCTCGAAATGCTGGCCCGCTCCGGCGCCTTCGACGCGCTCGATTCCAACCGCGCCAAGGTCTTCGCCAACATCGGCGCCCTCACCGCCTTCTCCGGCACCGCGCACGAGGAAAAGGCCTCCGCCCAGGTCAGCCTGTTCGGCGAGGCCACCGGCGGCCTGCCCGCCCCGCGCCTCACCTCGCCCGAAGACTGGTCGCCCACCGAGCGGCTCGGACATGAACACGCCTCTGTCGGCTTCTACCTCTCCGGTCATCCGCTCGACAGCTACCAGGCCACCCTCGCCCGCGAAAAGGTGGAAACCTTCGCCTCGCTTAGCCGCAAGGCCGCCGGCGGCGGCCAGATCGTCGCCCGCCTCGCCGGCACCGTCGCCGTGCGCGACGAACGCAAATCGGCCAAGGGCAACCGCTTCGCCTTCGTCAAGCTGTCCGACCCCACCGGCCTCTATGAGGTCCGCGTGTTCTCCGACGTGCTGGAAACCTCCCGTGACCACCTCGAACCGGGGCAGAACGTGGTGCTGACGCTCCAGGTCACGCCGGAAGGCGACGACCTGAACCTGCTTGCCAGGCTGGTGCAGCCGATCGACGTCGCACTGGCCAATGCCGCCAGCACCGGTCTGCGGGTGTTCGTCGACGAAGCGGACAGCTTCCCCGGCCTCGCCGCCTGGTTCGGCCGGATGAACCGCGACTACAAATCGCCGCGCCACGGCCCGATCAGCCTGGTGCTCAACCATCCCGATCTCGCCTGCGAGGTGGAACTCGGCCTGCCCGACGCCTACCCGCTCACCCCCGAATGCCTGAGGGCGATGAAAACCCTGCCAGGCGTACTGCACATCGAAGAGGTCTGACGGGGCTCCCCGACCGGGCGCGGCGCCGACACCGCCCGCCCAGGCTCCGGCGCCCGGCCCGCGCCGCGCAGCAGCGGCCTCTCCCGTCCCGAACGGGCTCCCGCACCACCCTGCGCGCCTGCGGTCAGCCGGCGATCCGCCGCAGCAGCCATACCGCGCCGCCGCCGTATTCCGGTACCGGTTGCCGCCGAAACCCGCAGGCCTGCCAGAAACCGAGCCCCCGGACATTGTCCCGCGCCACGCCCACAAATGCCGCCGTCACCCCGGAGTTCCGCGCCGCCGCGATCCAGGCCTCCAGCAGCCCGCGCCCCATCCCCCGGCCCCGGGCACGCGGCAGCAGATTGAGATGCAGATGTGCCGGTGCCTGCCGCACCAGCTGATCCGGCGCGGTCTCCGGGTGGTGGATCAGCGCCGCAAGCCTCTGGTCCGCCGTCCAGCCCTCCCGGAAATCCGCATCGGGATCGGGATATCTGCGCCGCAGCGCCGGCCACCACTGCCGCTCAAGGTCCGCCTCGAACGCCCGGGTATCCGACGTGCCGAGGACAAAACCCGCGACACCGTCCCCATCCTCAACAACGAAACCAAAGCCCGACGCCAGATGCAGATACGGCCGCGAGTATATTTGGCCGAGCAGGTCCGGATCACGGTAAAGCGCGGCCGCGTCCCGGCCCGCATCCCCCGTTGCCAGGGTGATCGCCGTGACCGCCGCCAGGTCGCCCGGTCCCGCCGCCCTGATCCGTTCCATGCCATGCCCTCCCGTCCCCGTCCGGGCAGATTACGCCAGCCACGCCTCGCTGGGAACACCCCCGGCGCCCGGCACCTGCCCTGAACCCGGGCTTTGTCCTTCGCCGCGAACCTGCTATCTCCGACCCGATTCCCTCAACTGCACACCGGACTCCAGATGGACCGACAGACCCCGTTCCGCGAAGACCGCCCCGACGTGCTCTGCGCCGCCATGCGCGACATCCGCCTTGCCGCCCTCGTCACACCGGCACCGGACGGAATCGCCATCACCCACGCGCCGATGCTGCTGCGGACCCTCGACGGCCGGATCACGCTCGACTGCCACGTCGCCCGCGGCAATCCCCACTGGGAGGCCGCGACCGGTGCACCTTCCGCCGCGATCTTCCAGGGGCCGCAGGCCTATGTCACCCCCTCCTGGTACGCCTCGAAACGGGAGCACGGCAAGGTGGTGCCGACATGGAACTACATCGCGGTCCATGCCCACGGGTGCCTGACGGCGGTCCACGATCCCGCCTGGCTGTCGGCGCATCTCTCGGACCTCACGGACGCCAGCGAAACCGGACGCAGCGCCCCCTGGGCAGTTGCCGATGCGCCGGAAACCTACATCTCCTCCCTGTCACGCGGCATCGTCGGCCTGCGGATGCAGGTCGACCGGATCGAGGGCATCTGGAAGGTCAGCCAGAACAGGTCCGCCGCCGACCAGGCCGGGGTCATCTCCGGCCTCGGCCCGACCGGCCCGTCCGGCGCGGCCCTGGTCGCCGCCCTGAAGCAGCGGTTGGATTGACCTGCGGCCCGTGCCGGATCAGCGCACACGGCCTGGCCGCAAGTAACGGCCGTCCCCCGCGCACAGCCGCCCGCGCGGCAGTTTGGGCAGGCAAGGAACTCCCTGCCAACCACGGAAAACGGCAGCCGGCGGGCATAACCTGCGTCCGACAGCCTGCGGGGCGCAACGGTCGGCCGGGGTCAAACCGGAGACGGTCGCAATCTGCGCCTCAGGTTCCGTCGCAATCCGCTTGTCCAAACCGGATTGCAGCACTGTCACCGGCAGTATTCCCCGACAAGCACCCCGCCTCCATTGGTCACCGTTCGAGTGGTGAAGTCATAGCAGCCAGGCTCGTCGGAGGGGACATAACGAATGTAGTGATCCTCCCCCTCATACGTGTAGGCCATGCTTCGGCTTCCATCCGGGTTCTCGGTAAAGACGAGGTTCTGAACACCACCCTGCGGCGGTCTTCCCGGAGCGGCGCCACTTCCATCTGTCGCCACAAGCGGCGACACGCGGGGGAGATTGTCGAACTCGGCCACGACCCCCATCAGGCATTGCACGATATAGGGCGCTTCTTCCGAAGTGTGGTAGCGATAGCCGAAGGCCTCGTCTGACTGACCGTTGCAGACATCGAGGTCGCCTGCGGCAATCACCGACCCGTCGGGATTGTTGTCGCCGTAGATCGGAAAACCGTCAAAGGCCCAGCCGATGATTGCGCTGTCGCCGGCATTTGCCATCTGGTCAATCATGCAGGTCGGTTTGGCGTGGTAGTGATAATCGTCACCGCGACCGGCATGGCCGCCGCAAACATCGAGCTGATGTGTCTGGAGCGTGTCGTGCCGGGCCTGATGGCGGGCGAGATCGGCGTGTGTCATTTCACCTCCGCCCGTGTAGTCGAAGATCGGCACGCCATTCACGGCGACGCCCAGGGCGGCATCGCGTGTCAGCGGGGTCGTGCCGAGCTCAGGGGAAAGAAGGATCGGCGCCGCATAGTCGCCCGGGACGGGGACCTGTTCGTTCGTGCCGATGATCCCCGTCATCTTTTCATGGTCCGGATAAGTATCGGACTGGAGGATCGCGTGGCTGCCAGTGCAGGTGACGGTGACGCTGTCGTCAAAGCCCGCGTCGACCACGGAGCCCCTGACGGCTGCACAATGATCGTCATGGGCGAAGGCCGCAGAGGCGGCGGCAATCGCCATGGACGCGGTGATCGACATTGTGAGGTTGCGGGGCATGATCCGGGCTCCGTTCATTGCGGCTTACTCGACAGTCAGGCGGCAAAGAACCGTATTGCTTTGCTCGAGGTCGGGCCCCCAGATCAGCTGGGCGTCCTCTACCCAGTCGATCCGGTCATAGCCGTCCTTGGGGCTGACCTCCTGTTCGGAAAACGTGCTGGCCTGAGGCCAGTGCGCGGCATCGAAACCCGCCTGATCCCAGCCTTCCGGTTCGTCCTCCACCTCGAAGGCGCAGGCCCCTTCGCCGGCAACGGGGTTCGCCTCCCCTTCGCAGGATTTGTCCAGCGGAGCGGTGTGGGTGACCAGGCACTGCCAGTCGGAACTGCTGACGGCGACCGTCGCGCCCGCCACATCCTTGATCTGCAGGATCACGCCCCCGTCGCCCATCTGCTGGCGTCCGGTGCCAATGTATTCCAGACCGGTATCGTTCTCCCTGAAATCCCTGGCGACGAGCCCGATCACGAAGGGACGCTCTGCGTCAAATGCGAAGCTTTCGGCATTGAAGGACCGCTCTGTGGTAATGGGCACGCTGTCTTCGGCAACCTGAACACCATTGATCCGCATTTCAAACCAGTTGTCCGCCCAGACGTCGGCGGAAAAGGTCTCGGCGGAGATGGAGGTCGTGGAGACCAGGAGCATCAAAGTCATGGCGGTGGCGTGTTGCATGAGGCGATCCCGACAGTTGCTCCTTCTTGAACGACCCAGGCATGGAAATCCGTCGCCGAACATCGAGGGCCCTCTGAAACCTGCCAATCGGCTGATGACCTCTTCATCCCGCACGGCGGACCTCGACCTGTTAGACGATGCGGCGCAAGACCGCGGAGGATCGGTCCTGGCCGGTGGGCTCATCCAACCTTCACAGTGACGGGTCTATGGCCACCGAAGCCGCCACGACGGTGTGCGTTTCATCTGGTGGCCGACGGCGTCACGGAAAAGGCCTCGCATCTGGTCCACGACCGGGATCGGCCTCCATACTGTCGTGGACACGGCGGCTGGATCGCCCGATGGCGACCTGCGCTCCCGAGCTTTGTTCTCCGGGGGAGCGTGATTACGCGGCCAGACGATCTCGACCAGGTATCGCCGCAGATGCTTTCGTCCGAGACGGGGACAGACGCCGATCAGCGCGCGCCGAACAACCGCAGTCACAGCATCTGCAGTGTTGATGTGCGCCCCGGGACCTGTCGTGACAGACGGTCGCCTGTTTTCGTTCCCGTTTCCGACAACAGCGATAGAACAAACATCGGCCAAAACCCAGCAAGCGGCGGCACGCAACAGACGGGGCAAGGCCCCGGCATCTTGCCGAGGCCACACCCTTCCTCAGGCCATCGTTGCGAGCATCTGTCGCGTGACTTCGTGTTGCAGCGCTTCTCCGGTCAGGAAACGGCAAACCTCCCCGACAGTCGTCCGACCCTGGCGGCGATAGGTTTCCCATGTGTGACCGGCGGTGTGCGGTGAAAGGATAACGCCTGGCACCGTTCGATAGGGGCTGTCGAGCGGCAGAGGTTCGTCATCAAAAACGTCGAGCGCCGCCGTCAGCCCCCCTGCCCGAAGACGGTTCAGCAGTGCATCACTGTCAACGATTGCGGCACGGGCCGTGTTGAGCAAAAACGTACCGTCCTTGACCAGACCCAGTTCATGGTTGCCGATCATGCCACGGGTTTCCGGCAAAACAGGGGCATGAAGTGAAATGATGTCACATCCCGACATGACCTCGTCGAGAGTACGAAGCTCAACACCCAGTTCGGCAGCACGTTCTTCCGAGACGTAGGGATCGGCGACGAGAATGCGGCAACCGAAGGGCCGAAGCAGCCTGATGACAAGGCGGCCGGTGTGCCCGGCCCCGACGATGCCCACGGTTTGATCGCCCAGAAAACGACCGACAAAGCGCTCACGGGATGGCCACCAGTCGGCACCGGCTTTGGTTTCCACATCCTGCCGGGTGGTGAACCGCAGATGCTCCAATATCTGGGCGATGCAGAACTCGGCCACCGCTTCGGCAATATGAATCGCCGCGTTGCTCACACGGATCCGCCCTGACTCAATCTCACTGTACGGGACGACGGCCTTGATGCTGGCACCGGTATGGGCGACGAAACCGAGGCTCGGCTCCGCCTCAAAAAGAGCCGGATCGAGGCGGGGGGAATGCCAGCCGGTGATGACTGCATGCGCGCCGGAAAGGGCTTCCCGCCATCCATCGTCGTCAAACAGGTCCGGTGACACGTGACGCACCTCTGCCAGGTCCTTGAGCGGGGCCAGAACGTCATCGGCGAGCATTTTCCGGTGGACGGCCTCACCGACCAGAACTGCGACGGTGGGTTTGGCCGATTGAGCTTGAAGATCGGGTTTCAATTGTGTTCTCCGGAATGAAGGAAGAGTTGATTTTGGGCCCGCAGCCTGCAAGGAAATTTGCCATGAAATCCGGTCGGATCACCGTTTTCACAAAACCCTGGACCGGGCCGCTCGAAGGGTTGGCCGAGAAAATCGCTGCGCTGGGGTTTGACGGTGTGGAACTGGCCGTACGCCCCGGCTACCAGGTGACACCGGACGAAAACGTCACGGCGGGACTGCTTGACGCGGTGCGAACATTCAAGGCGCATGGCCTCGTCATCGACAGCATCGCGAGTGAAGTCAGTGAACGGACCATCGCCGCCTGTGGCGATGCGGGAATTGATCTGATCCGCACCATGGCACCCATCGACATGACGCAAGGCTACGCCGCCTCCGTCGACGGGTACAGGCGGCACTACGACAGTATGCTGCCCCTTTTGGACCGGCATGGCGTAACTCTCGGTGTACAGAACCATTACGGTTATTTTATCGGCAGTGCCGCCGGTCTGATGCAATTGGTCGGACACTACGCACCCAAACATGTCTGTGCCGTACTCGACATGGCTCATTGCGGTGTGGCGGGAGAACCGACCGATATGGCGGTGAATATTGCGAAATCCCATATCACGCGGCTGGTAAACTTCAAGAGCGCGTTCCGGAAACGGCAAAACGGACCGGAAGAAGAGGCGCGCTTCAGGGTGCATTGGACCACCCATCAGCATGGAGCCTATTCGTGGAAGGACTACGTAACCGCGCTGCGGGAGATGGGTTATCGCGGCAGCTTCTGCCTGCCCGCGGAATACAGCGATCCTTCCGGGAAGGGCCAGAGAATGGGCGACGGGATTCTGCCGTTGGTTCGCGAAGACCTTGCCCACCTGCGCAGCCTGCTTGAGGGCGCTGCGGGGTGACCCCGCAGCCCACCCGGAGGACTGCCGAACGAACTCCGGAAAATTTTCCACGAATAAACTCCGCCATTAACCTTTGCCGCCTCTCCCCAAAAACGTACGTACCGGTTGGGTACCATCCGGGTACCGGAAGGGTATCGCCGCGCCGCACGGTTAACGGCGGCCTGCGAACGCGGGGCTTGCAATTCGCGCAACGGTCTGTAGAAGGGCGCATCCCTCCAAACGGCATTCACGCGTCGCCTCTCGTACGGACCCGGAGGGCATTGGATCCGTTTTGAAGCACGCCCGATGAAACAGGTGACACATGGCTCTTTACGAGCATGTCTTTATTGCGCGTCAGGATATTTCCAACACGCAGGCCGAAGGGCTGATCGAGCACTTTGGCGAGGTTCTCAAGGACAACGGCGGCAACGTGATCGACGTTGAATACTGGGGCCTGAAAACGCTGGCCTACAAGATCAACAAGAACCGCAAGGGCCACTACGCCTTTGTCCGTTCCGACGCTCCGGCACCGGCCGTTGCCGAGATGGAACGCCTGATGCGTCTGCACGACGACGTCATGCGGGTCATGACGATCAAGGTCGACAAGCATGAGGAAGGCCCCTCGGCCTACATGGTTTCCAAGAACAGCCGTGATGAGCGTGGCCCACGCCGCCCGCGCCGCGACTGATCTTAACAAAGGAGCATAACTCATGGCAAACAGACCATTTTTCCGCCGCCGCAAATCCTGTCCCTTCTCGGGCGACAACGCGCCGAAGATCGACTACAAGGACGTGAAGCTGCTGCAGCGCTACATCTCCGAACGCGGCAAGATCGTGCCGTCCCGCATCACCGCCGTATCGGCTAAGAAGCAGCGTGAACTCGCCCGTGCCATCAAGCGCGCCCGGTTCCTCGCCCTTCTGCCGTACGCCGTCCGCTAGGGAGCAGGAACATGCAGGTAGTACTTCTCGAACGTGTCGCCAAGCTCGGCCAGATGGGTGAAATCGTCACCGTCAAGGACGGCTACGGCCGCAATTACCTTCTGCCCCAGGGCAAGGCACTGCGCTCCACCGCGGCCAATCTGAAGCGGTTCGAAAACGAGCGCGCCCAGCTTGAGGCCCGCAATCTTGAAGCGAAGGCAGAGGCTGAAAAAGTCGCCGCCAAGCTTGAAGGTCAGGCCTACGTGGTGATTCGCTCCGCATCCGACGGCGGCGCACTCTACGGCTCCGTCACCACCCGTGACATCGCCGAAGCCGCCACCGAAAGCGGCTTCTCCCTCGACCGCCGCCAGGTCGTCCTCGACCACCCGATCAAGGAACTCGGCGTCCACACCCTGACCGTCGTGCTTCACCCGGAAGTCGAAACCACAATCTCGGTCAACGTCGCCCGCAGCCCCGAGGAAGCAGAACTCCAGGCCTCCGGCAAGTCGATCCAGGAACTGCAGGCGGAAGCCGACGCAGCTGCCGAATTCGACATTCAGGAACTGTTCGACGACATCGGTGGCGCCGCCAACGATGACAGCGACGATCCGCGTCCCGCGGCTGAACCGGAAGAAGACGGCCCGGTCGCCTGATCCGTCGGGCCTCCCGAATCAAGAAGACGATCCACCCCGCGCCCCACGGCGCGGGGTTCTTCGTTGCGCGACACACGCACATGACATGCGCCGCACGGAGCGGAAACGCGGCAGGTGGTTCAGGCGATGGAAATGAGATCCCGACCGATTCTGGCCCGTTTCTCAACCGACAGTGTATAGACTGCAATCGCAATCCAGCTGCCATGGAACAGAACCCCCGCGAGGACCACGACAAAACCCGGTATCGGCCCGATTGCCGCCCGGTCGAAGAACTCCGACGGTCCGGTGGCCGAGGTCGGATGAATTGCCAGTTTACCGTAATAGGCCACGGCCTGAACCGTCAGAATATAGGCATAGTTCTTGCGCAGTCGCCGGCCGACCGCCCGCAGATAGCTGATGTGAAACCGCGGTTTCGCATAGTCGTTGGCAAGCAGAGTGTTCCATTTGCCGTCGATCGCCAGACCGTCGCCGCGCAGGATCGGCTGGATCATCTTGGTCTCCATCAGCCGGCAGCGCGCCCGCCAGACATTGAAGTACCGGTAGCGCCGTGCCTCGAACATCAGGAACACCGCCACCAGCAGCCCGACGAGGATCAAAGGCAGCGGCGACGCTTCCGGCCCGCTGTAGGTGAGCGACAGTGCGAGGCCGGTGGTCACCACCGCCCAGTTCGTGGTCTGGTCCAGCCTGGTTCGCCAAAGGGTGCTGCGGTACACTTCACCCCGGTATAGATGCGCCAGCATCCCCATTTCCGCATTGTCAAACCTGTGTCCGATTGCAGCCGCATCCGGCTCGGCATTGGTCATCATGGCATTTCCACCCGGTTTCCTTTTCCCCACCTGGCGCCTTCCTGCCAAAGTGGAGCTTATTCCCGTTATCCCCATTATTCACAGCGAACAGCCGCGTGCAAATGCCGTATGCTGGTGGTCCAGTGGAGAACAACATGGCAGATGGACAGGCAGAGGACCTCCAGGTCCCGGCAAACGCACTCCCCAGCAACATCGAAGCGGAACAGGCACTGCTCGGCGCGCTGCTGGTGAACAACGACGTGTTCGACCGGGTCGCCGGCATCGTGCAGCCGGAGCATTTCTTTGACCCCGTGCACGCTCGGATCTTCGAAGTCGCCGCCGACCGGATCAAGAAGAACGCCCTTGTGACCCCGGTGACGCTGAAGGCGTTCTTCGAGGGCGATACCGGTCTGGAAACCCTTGGCGGTCCGGCCTATCTCGCCCGTCTCGCCGGTGCGGCGGTATCGCTCTTTGCCGTTCGTGACTATGCCCAGTTGATCTATGATCTCGCGATCCGCCGCGATCTCATTGTTATCGGCCAGGAAATCGCCGAACGCGCCGCGCAGATCGAGCTTGAAAGCGAAGCCCGCGACCAGATCGTTGCCGCGGAGCAGGCGCTCTATCAACTCGGCGAACAGGGCAAGGTCGACAGCGGGTTCCAGACCTTTCGCCGGGCGGCGATGGAGGCGGTCACCGTCGCCAACGCGGCCTACGGGCGCGACGGCGGTCTTGCCGGCATCTCCACCGGCCTCGACGACCTCGACAAGAAACTTGGCGGCCTGCATCCTTCCGACCTTCTCATCCTCGCCGGCCGGCCGTCGATGGGAAAGACGGCGCTGGCGACCAACATCGCCTTCAACATCGCCAAGGCCTACCGCCGGGGCATCCGGTCCGACGGTACCGAAGGCGCCGTCGAAGGCGGCGTGGTCGGATTCTACTCACTGGAAATGTCTGCGGAACAGCTTGCCGCGCGCGTTCTCTCCGAAGCGGCGCGCGTCCCCTCGCATCTGATCCGCGAAGGAAACATGCACGAGGACGAAATGCGCCGCTTCCTCGAAGCGGCAAAAACCCTGGAAAACTGCCCGCTGTTCATCGACGACACGCCGGCGCTGCCGATCTCCACCATCGCCGCCCGCGCCCGCCGGCTGAAACGCCAGCACGGTCTCGACGCTCTGATCATCGACTACCTTCAGCTCGCCAAGCCCGCCAGTTCCCGCTCCGACGGCCGCGTCCAGGAAGTCTCGGAAATTACCCAGGGGCTAAAGGCCATCGCCAAGGAACTCAACATCCCGGTGATCGCCCTTTCCCAGCTCTCCCGCCAGGTCGAATCACGCGACGACAAGCGTCCGCAGCTCTCGGATCTGCGCGAATCCGGCTCCATCGAACAGGATGCCGACGTGGTGATGTTCGTCTACCGAGAGGAATACTACAAGGAACGCGAAAAGCCGGGCGACCACGACGTGGAGGCGATGACCCGCTGGAAGGACGAGATGAGCGCCCTGCACGGCCGGGCGGAGGTGGTGATCGGCAAGCAGCGGCACGGCCCGATCGGCACCGTCGAACTGGCGTTCGAAGGCCAGTTCACCCGTTTCTCAAATCTGATCAAACCCCACCAGCAGGGCGGCGACTTCCACTAGGCGCCGCAAGACTCAGAGCAGCATCACACCCGCCAGCCCGAGGAAGGCGAAAAAGCCGAAAACGTCGGTAATGGTGGTGACAAACGTGCCCGACGCAAGCGCCGGGTCGACCCCGATCTTGTCCAGAACGATCGGCACCAGCACACCGGCAAAGGCGGCGACGACCATGTTGCCGAGCATTGCCACGGCAATCACCAGTCCAAGCGTCGCATCGGAGTAGAACAGCCAGCTCAGCGCGCCGATCAGCACCGCGAACCCGACCCCGTTCAGCAGCCCGACCTTGGCCTCGCGCCCGACGAACCGGCCGATGTTCTGCGACGTCAGGCTCCGCGTCGCCAGCGCACGCACCGCGACGGTCAGCGCCTGGGTGCCGGCGTTCCCGCCCATCGACGCGACAATCGGCATCAGCACCGCGAGCGCAACCAGCGCTTCTATCGTATCGGTAAACAGCGAAATGACGATCGAGGCGAGGATCGCGGTGCCGAGATTGACGGTCAGCCAGAGAAAGCGCCCCTTGGCAATCTCGGTGACCCCGTCCGAAAGTTCCTCGTCGCCCACCCCGGCAAGACGCCGGATGTCCTCGTCCGCCTGATTGTCGAGCGCCTCCATTGCATCGTCGATGGTGATCACCCCGACCAGCCGGTCGCTCGCGTCGACGACGGGCGCGGAGATGACGTGGTACTTGTTGAAGATGTAGGCAATGTCCTCCTGGGTCTCATCCACGCGGATCACCCGGAAGTCCTCGTTCATGATGTCCTTCAGCAGCGTGGTCCGCGTCGAGCCCATCAGCCGGCCGAGCGGGACCATGCCGGAAGGATGCATCTGCGGATCGACGATAATCAGGTCGTAAAAACTTTCCGGCAGCCACTCCTCGGCCCGCATGTAGTCGATCGCATCGCCCACGTTCCAGTGTTCGGGCGCGATCACCACCTCGCGCTGCATGAAGCGCCCGGCGGACATCTCGTCGTATTTCAGTGACTGCTCGACCGCGATCCGGTCGAGGTCGTCGAGGCTGCGCAGGATCCGCTGCTGCTTCGGCTCCTCCAGATCCTCGGTGAGATAGACTACGTCGTCGGTCTCGAGGTCCTGGACCACCGCCGCCAGAACCTCGTCCGGCAGGTCCGAGAT